>CAZBJW010000059.1:0-7360 GCA_964492135.1 uncultured Anaerolineales bacterium | reverse complement strand
TCGACGACCACGAGGAATTCGAGCTTCCCGAGGGCCTCACGCACCTGGCTGGCGTTGGCCCTCGTTATCACGGGATTAGTGCCGCACAGCAACCCCGCCGTCACCGGATAGGGATCTCCTGTCAGAATCGCATCCCAGACCACCTTGGGAGTGACCAGGGCCACTCGTGAGGCCAACCTGTATTGTTCCCCACCCAACCTCTTCTTCCTCTGCTCTGGAGGAAGGTCCTTGTGACGGGCAAACTCCGAGACTGTCCTGACCGGAGGAGGCACAAACAAGACGTTTCCTCCGGGAGCGTCGAGATTGCCCGTTACAGCCATGAGGGCCGTGAGCAGGCGATTGTTGTCGGTGCAGTTGATGGTCTGCTCTATGGGTACCCCCCACTGGATGCAAGCGGGTTTTGTGGTGGCGTACATCCGTGCCGCCTCTCGGATCAGTTCCTTCTTCACCCAGGTGATCTCTTCCACCCGGTCGAGTGGATACTCCTGGACCCGTTTCACGAAGGCATCCCATCCGTGGACGTACTCTTCCACAAACTCCTTATCATGGAGGCCTTCCTCGATAATCACGTTCAGAAAACCCATGGCCAGGGCCGCATCTGTCCCCGGACGTAGCTGGAGCCACAGGTCAGCTCTGTTGGCAAGAAAGTCCTTTCGAGGATCTATGACGATAAGTCTACTCCCCTTTTCATAGGCCCTCCAGAAGGCTTCTCCCTTGTATTCATCCGGATTGGTCCGAAGCAAGCGATTGGCCCAAACCACGATGCACTTGGGCTCACCCTCATAGTCACACACCGGCAGATTCCCGCAGGTGATCAGGGTCGCTCCAATACGGGAGACGTAACACATGTGTCCAGCCGTGAGTACATTAGGTGTGCCCAGCAGGTTGGCAAACCTGTAGAGAAAGCTCTCATAGTCTCGTCCCGTCCCTTGACCGATGACGATGGACTCGGGACCATGGTCCTGGATGACCCTTCTGAACCGTTCACTGATCGTATCCAGGGCTTCGTCCCACGATATGCGCTCCCATCCTTGGTCGCCCTTTCTCATGGGACGCAGCACCCTGTCAGGATGATAGGCCAGTTGAGTGACCGCCAATCCCTTGGAGCACATGGTCCCACGACCAATCGGCGAATCGGGATTTCCTTCCACCCTAGTAACCCTGCCGTCCTGGACATAGGCGTTGACACCGCAGCCCCCATGGCAACCGCGACAAAAAGTCCGAATCCTCTCTACCTCAGCCATTGCTATCTTCTCCCCTCAAACGGTGACCACGCGAGGTCTCATCGAAACAGTTCCCAGCACACTTGCAGGGGTTTCAGTTAGTACTCGATAGTTCCGCATACAATCCGATGGCTCCTTGTGGACCAGCCTGGACACATGTTCCGCTCCCCTTCCATTTCCCACCATCAGAGCAGATCTCAGGTCCCAGCCTTGCGACGCGGGGTTGTGACACCACAGACAGTGCAGCAGACACCCCCCGGGAAAGCCAGCCGTTCAAATTCCAGGGCCATCGTCAATGGAATGGCGCTGTGTGTTGAAGACCACAACTGTGGAAGGTAGCCCCTCAATCATGCCGGGCGGCACTCCATTCCCCCATCTTCTTGGTCGTGTTCAGGCCCGGCTAATGAATCCGTCTCTCATATCCCTCCCAATACGGCTCTCGGATCTCGCTTTTCTTGATCTTACCACTAGCCGTCTTGGGCAAGCTCTCCCGAAACTCCACCGACCTTGGCTTCTTGTAGCTGGCCAGATGCTCTCGGCAAAAGTCAATTATCTCCTCTTCACAACATGCCGGCGCCCCCTCTTTCAAGACCACCAATGCCTTTACAGATTCCCCCCACTTCTCATCCGGTACTCCGACGACCGCTGCCTCTAAGACCGCGGGGTGCATATACAACACTTCCTCCACCTCGCGAGAATAGATGTTCTCTCCTCCGCTGATGATCATGTCCTTCTTTCTATCGACCAGATAGATGTAACCATGTTCATCCATCCTTCCCACATCCCCCATGTGGAGCCAGCCGTCCTTTATTGTCTTTGCCGTCTCCTCGGGCATTTTCCAGTATCCCGTCATCATCCTGTCACTGCGGACTATTATCTCACCGGCCTCTCCCAGCGGGACATCATGACCTCGCTCATCGACGATTCTGATCTCACCCTCGCCAAGTGGGCATCCTGCGGATTCCAATCTCCTGAGTTCCTTCGGGGAGCCCTCCACTCTGTGCTCTTCTTTGTCGAGCACAGCAACATTGAGGGTCTCGGTCTGTCCGAACAGCTGGGTGAAGATTCCACCAAAATACCCGATGCCTTTCCTCAACGCCTCGAGGGGCATCGGCGCTCCGACGTACATGATAGTCCGCAAGCTGCTGAGGTCATATTGACCTAAGTCAGAGTGTTCCAGAAGACGAATGATCATTGCGGGTACCAGACCGACATAGGTCACCTTTTCTTTCTCGATGGCTGCCAGTACTCCAGTCTCGTCAAATTCGCTGAGGATCACTATCGTAGCGGCCGCCGCAAAAGCAGGAAACAGGTTGGCCGCGGAGCCGCCAACGTGGAAGAAAGGCATCACGCACAAGGCGACATCACTCGGACGAAAGTCGTCATGGCGGACCTTAATCTCCGCTACCAGACTCTTGTGAGTGTGAATGGCTCCCTTAGGGTGTCCGGTCGTGCCACTGGTGTAGAAGAGAACACAAGGGTCATCCGGTTTCACATCAGTCGTAGGCTCGTCAGGAGGGAAACGACCGATCAACTGTTCATAGCCTAGCATGTTATCTACGGCTGCATCAAGGCAGATGTAGTTGTTGACCAAGTCGAGCCCATGGCGAATGGGGTTGACAGTATCAACGAATTGCCTTTCCACTATCAAGGTGTTGATTTCAGAGTCATTGATCAGGTAAACCAGTTCCCTTCCCACAGACCTGTGGTTCAGCGGCACGCAAACCCTACCGGCTTTGCCCAGGCCAAAAACCTCGAAATACTGCGGGCAATTGTGGGCCAGTATACCTACCCGGTCTCCTTTATCGACCCCTAGATCTGCCAGGGCATTCACCAGGCGGTTGATCCTTTGATTCACCTCCTTGAACGTATAGCTTGTGTTCTCGAAGATGAACGCAGTCTTGTCCGGGTACTTCTGCGCATTGTCATTGATCATGTCACCTAGAGTCTGCATTCTACCTCCTTCACCAGAAGAGACTTGAACCCGTCGAAACCCTCACCCTCGCGATAGTGGGCCAGGATACAAACCTCCTCGAAGATAACCTCTCGTCTGTCGCATGAGCGCTGGCCCATCTTGTGCTCCCTCTTACTAAGCGAGAAGCCTGGGGCATCGCGGGGGGACAATGAAAGCTGATATGCTCCTGTACCCCAGTTCTGGCTGCTCGTTGGCAAAGACCGCATAGAGGCTGGCTTGCCCCCATTGGTGACGAAACGCTTGGTGCCGTCGATTGAGTATTCGTCCCCGATGCGACGCGTTTTAGTGTGTGTGGATCCGACGTCGGAGCCAGCGCCCGCCTCAGTCAGGCAGAGAGCAGCCACGTTGGAACCTGAGCAATGCTGCCGCAGCAGCTCCCGCTTCAACTCCGGGCCGCCGGCGACCAGAAGAGGTAGCAAGCCTAGGATGTTTCCATACAGAGCCACCTCCACGCCCGCACAGGCTGAGGCCATCTCCTCAGCCGCCAGACACCTCTCCAGACTGCCCAGTCGTCCCTGGCGGTGCTACCTGGGGACGCCGTAGTGAAGCAGCCCACCCTGGTGGCACTTCTCGACGAGCTCTGGATAGGGCCGTTGCTCCCGCTCCAACTCAGGGGCAAGCGGCGCTATCTCCTTCTGAGCGAAATCCTTGGCTAGATCACGCAGGGCTTCTTGTTCCTCACTCAGGCCGAAGTCAACCACTCCTGCCTCCCTGGGTATGGTCCCGATGAGTGAACCAGGCGCCCAGTGACACTCAGGTACCAGAGGCAGGTAGCATGACGCGCTCCGTGATGGAGCGCATGCGTCTGCAGCGCGGGATGACCATCCGGAGAAAAGACAGCCCATTCTCGTCATGCAAGGCCCAACTCACTCTGCAGTCGTCTGACAAACTCCGGTCCGTCGGGTTCATACGCAGGAAGAACCCAAGGCATATCCTGCAAGGCCTGCAGCAGGGAACACAACAGGTCGAAGGGGATAGACATGAGGTGCAGACCTTCTGGGAATAGCCTTCTGGGCTTTTTGCCATGGACAAGCCCGGTAGCGGCATAATTCAATTGCCCGGTCAGATATGGATGAACGAAGATCCATGCGCATCCTATCGCGCTTGAGAACTTGCTCGACCACATCTGCCCGGTCCTATAGCTCACTGCCCTTAGCAGAATCTCCGCTTGGCTGGTATTAGCCAGGAAGATCAAGACATCTGGCTCGAAGAGGAGCTTCTCCGAGGGTGAGAAGGCAACATAGTTGACGACACCTCTCCCTACCCTGGGGATGTATAGATACAGTCTGCTCGCGGCACGCGCGTCTTCGAAGATTCTCAGCCCGGCCCCGAACTCTCCACTTATGTATGGCTCTGCTGCATCTGCCTGCCCCAACACATAAGATCCTGCCCCGCAGGTATGGTTTTCCGCGTCAGCATAGAAGGAATTCCCCTCCTGTGCCCACTTCAGCATCTCGCAGAAAGCCATGTTTTCGCCCAACCTATCAACTGAGTCTGGCCGTTTTACTGAGAGTCTAACGGCTACGGGCTGCACTCCGAAGTCGAATCTGTCCAGTGTGGCCCAGTCTGCCTTGGTCAGAGTCATTTGCACCTCCCGTATATATGGAATTGTGTCGCGCGGCTACCGCTGTATTCCCAATGTGCCTGTGTCCCCATTCCCGCTCCCTCCAGCACTTGTGAGAAGCCCTCAGTATCCAGCTGACAGCTCTGTTTGCCCCGCAGAACAACAACCCGTCTGGCAGGAACGAGCAAAGACCCGGGCTAGCACTCGGTAGTCTGCTAGCAAGGTGGGCATCCGGCGCAACGCGGCGGCGCCTTCGAGCGCACTGTGCGTGCCAGGAGTTGGTAGCCGAAGAAAGCAGGAGTTTCCGGGGGCTCCACGCAGAGAGCCCCCGGTATAGCGGCTATTCGTGCTTGTAGATGCCGCGAGCTGGCCAGACGCCCAGTCTTACTATCTTACCCTCCTGGACCTGGTCAACACCTATTGCATCTATGCCCTCGATATCCCCCGGACCATACGTCAGCGGTGTACTGGTAATGCCGCCGGTGTTGAAGTCTTTGATCTGGTAGAAGCCATACTCCAGGACATCAACCGGCGTCAGCTCGTCAAGCGGCACCTCCAGCATGGCAAGCCTCAATGCCTCAACCTGGACCATCGCCTCAACAACACCATGTACATACATAATGTGAGTAACTGGGTCGTTAGGGCGATACGTCTCCTGTAGCTCGTGGCAGAACTCTATCCCAGGTGCGTCATCCTCTGATACCGTCGGCCAGTTGGAGGGGTAGCCACCAGCCACGATGACGCCGTTGCCCAGCTCTCCCATGGCTGGAACGAAAACCTGCAGGTGACTCGGAAGAGCGAAGGCAAAGGTTATCTTGTAGCCCAAATCGGGGCCCATGTCCAACCTGACCGCTTCCTTTATCGTTGGCTGCGAGCCGGGGTTAATCATGCAACCAAAGGTAAGGTCAACATTGTGTTCCTTCAGCCACAGAAGCTGGGTGGTTGGTGGCGCGGTAGGCACCATCGGCACATACTGGCTGCCAACCACCTCATATCCCAGCTCCGTGAGATAGTTCTTAAGCTCGTCTATCTCAACCGACCTACCGAAGGGAGAATCCGCGGTGAGGAATGCAAACCTCGGTGCCCTGTCTTCCTGCCAATTCTCCAAGAACCACTCGGCGACCGCTGCCGCCTCGTCGGTATAGATAGGGTACTGGGTGAAGATGGTTCTTGGCGGCGACAGGAGATAGGGTCCAGTGGCCATAGTAACTGCACCCACGCGGTCCTCATTTAGCCTGTCCATGAGTGCATATGCCGAATCTGACGACCCTATCCTATAAACCAGCATTCCCGCGGCTCTAAGCTCCTCATAGATAGGCAGCATCTTAGCCGCCTTGAGCTCATCATCTCGCCACAGCACCTCCAGGTTTACATCAGCAGGGAATTGCTCCTCTCGCCACGGAGCCAGAAGCTTTGTCTCATTCACATACTGAGCATAATCTTCATAGCCAGCCAGAACCGCCGCCGTGTCCTCAGCGTAGGCGCCGGTTAGCGACATGGTGCCACCGATGTAGATTGTTTTCGGTGGTGGCGGGGTCGGCGTTGGAGGTGGCACGGTGGCTTCCGGAGGCGTGGTAGCCTCCGGAGGAGTAGTCGCTTCCGGAGGCGGTGCTGGTGTACCGCATGCACTAGCTGCCAGCGACACTAGCAAGACCGCGATTAGTATTGTGCCAAGCTTTGCTTTCACTTCCTTTGTCCCCCTATCGTTTCTCTTTGTTCACGGATCCATGGCGGGAGCCCACCCCTACGAGCGAAATTGAGGCGCGCAGCCATCAATTATACCTGTCGAAGGGCCGATCACCTCCTTTGCTCAGCTTCGCAAGAATACCCAGCAGCCTGCCGCGAGTTCGTTCACCTTATGCCTAATGTGAGAAGGGCCATAGCCTGTAGTACGCCTTGATCATCTCCCACCGGTGAGCCAGTCCTCGGGGTTCAAAGATCAGAAAGAGCATGATCACTACCCCGCGGCTGATGAGAGCCAGTGAGGCCGCTGCCTGAGGGGCAACAACGCCAGACAGAATTGGGCCGACAATGGTGACCAGTTCATCCAGCAGCCTGAGGGATACGGCGCCAAAGATAGCTCCCATGGTGCTGCCCATACCACCGACAATCAGCATGCCCAGATACCACACCGAATCCATGAAGGGAAACTGAGTTGGACTGGCAAAAGCGAAGTAGTGAACCAGCAGCGAGCCAGCCACACCGGCATAGACACAGCCGATGAAGAATGCCAGTAACTTATAAGCCCACAGATTGACCCCCATGACCTCAGCTGCCAGCTCATTGTCTCTGATGGCGATGAAGGCTCTGCCTGCCTTGGTCCGGACTATGTTCTGGGCCAGGAATGTAGCCACACAGGCAATGGTCATCACCAGGTAGAACCAGCTGCTCTTGGACTTCAGCACAAAGCTGCCGATCTCAGGTCTGGGCACAGCCATACCATCACCGCCACCGGTCACATCACGAAGTTGAAGTATGACCCACATAATGATGAAATAGGCGGCTACTGTCGCCACAATCAGATAGAAGCCCTTGACCCTCAGTGACGGTAGACCGAAGATTATTCCCACCAATCCGGCAGCTAGGGCAGCACAGGGC
>CAZBJW010000058.1:11825-19314 GCA_964492135.1 uncultured Anaerolineales bacterium | reverse complement strand
GACCGAGCAGGTGGCAACCCTGGGGCGCAGTTACAGGGTCATGGAAGATGGCTTCGGGCGCATTTTAGCTCGTCTCCCCTTCCCGATGCTGGAAATCCATCCCGATAACGGTAGCGAATTCCTCAACGCTCACCTGGGCAGAAGAACTCAACCCTGGTGAGGCCCCATCTGGGCCTCGCTGGCTTTGACTATGTCGCATAGACCAAAGCCATCAATCGACTCTATGAGAAGATGTGCCTCTACTACAACTTCTTTCAGCCGGCCATGCGCCCCAGGGAGAAAATAACGGATCCTTGGCCCTCGGACGAAGGCCAACCTTCACGCACCAAACAACGCTTCGACCAAGCCCGAAGCCCCTTCGACCGCCTATGTGAAACTGATGCCCTCTCTCCACAACAGAAGGAGCCACTTCCAACTCTTCGTGACCAGGTCAACCCTCGACAGCTCCGTCAAGAGATCTACCAGCTCATTGACCAAATCTTCCTCTTGCCTGCTGCCGTCCCAGGCGAGACGGAGAACGTCTTCGAAACCCTATTTACATCTACTGAGAGCCAGAAAGGAGAGGGCATCCCGGTAACATTATCATTTGAACCAATAGCTTCCCTTCGGTAACATTTTCATTTGACCCGACACGGGAGGTCAGGCAAGGTAGAGAAGTCCTCGAGGCCGTAGAACTCATCCTCGATGCGGCTGCTGTCTTTCTTGGCGAACACGGAACCAACGAACTCTGCTCCGTTGTCGGTCTGGATGGTGATGGTTGTGGTATCCAACCCGTAGCTGCGCAGGTGGTCGAGGAAGAGTGCTATGAACTTGGCAGAGTTGAAAGTGGAGAGGTAGTAGGCGTAGCAGATGAAGGTGTTGCTAGGATCACATCCTTGTCGGAATCCTTGATGCGCTCGCAATAGGACTCGGCAGCAGTCGTCTGTTCACCCCTCTGTGAATCCAGACTTCTGCCTGGTGCAGAATTGTACCATATCTTCAACCCAGAAGATCGCTGTAGGGTGTAAACCATGCCCCCGACGAGTTCGCCCCGATTACTTGACAAGAATTAGGAATTCTGGTATACTACGTAAAGTATCATACAATATATCTAATCCGCAGATAGACGTAAGATCATGAAACTATCTCTCGCTGACAAAGCTTACGAAATCATAAAGACCGACATCATAACCTGCGTTCTCGAGCCTGGTCAGCAGGTCGCTCAATCGCAATTGGTCGAGAAATATGAGACTGGCGTGACCCCGATCCGTGAGGCTCTCCAACGCCTGGCTCAGGAAGGATTCGTCCATGCTATTCCCCGGTTCGGCTACATCGTAAGCCCCCTGACCTTCTCCGACGTGCACGAGATGTACGAGTTGCGTTCCATTGTCGAATCGGCCAGCGTTCGTTTGGCTGCCGTACGAGGATCGGAAAAACAACTTGAGATGATCGCCGAGGCCGCCAATTTCACCTACGTATACAAGGATCGCCAGAGCTATTCGGATTTCCTGGAGCGCAACACCGCTTTCCATCGATCTGTCGCCGTCGCTGCGGGCAATCAGAGACTCGTGGCTTTGATCTCAAAGCTGCTCGATGAACTGACACGGATCTTCCACCTGGGGCTTGACCTACGGGACAGCGCGGAGGAGATGCGTGACGAGCACCTTGCCTTGGCGAGAATGCTTCGTGATCGCGATCCGGATCGGGCCGAGCAACTAATTCAAAGCCAGATATTGCGCTCTCAACAGAGGGTTCTGGAGGCACTCACGAGCCGCAGTGGCGGGCCCTTCTCCGAGGGGTTGATACAGTCTGTCCGGATCGAGCCGCCGGAACCTTCATGACCTTTGAAAGACCTCATGGTGTCTGCACACCAGACTTGCGTTGTGGATAATAGTGTGGATGCCCTCCGGCAAGAGATTGTCGGCATTGACCAACAGGTCCCTCTCCTGGACGGTTCAACTGGCACTTACATCTATCTAGACAACGCGGCCAGCACACCTGCATTCCGTGGTGTCCAGCACAAGGTCGACGAGTTCCTCCTCTGGTATTCCGCTGTTCACAGGGGAACTGGCTTCAAGTCCCTCCTCTCCACCCACGTCTATGAACAGACTCACGAGATTGTGGCGCGTTTTGTTGGGGCCGATCCCCAAACCCACTGCGTGATCTTTGGCAAGAACACCACCGAGGCCATCAACAAGCTGGCGAACCGTTTGGCGTTGGGCTCCAATGACGTGGTCATCAGCACCGTGATGGAACATCACTCCAGCGATTTGCCATGGCGTCCCAAGGCGCAGGTTGAGTACGTGGGCCTGCGGGAAGACGGCCGGCTGGACATGGATGACTTGATGCAGAAGCTCGATCGCTTTCACGGTCGGGTGAAGTTGGTGGCCACCACCGGAGCTTCTAACGTCACCGGTTTCGTACCCCCCATCTACGACATGGCCGAGCTGATCCACCAACATGGGGCCAGAATCCTGGTAGACTGTGCACAACTGGCACCTCACCGGGCCATAGACATGCGCCCTGTTGACTCACCGCGGCATCTTGACTTCGTAGCCCTATCCGCGCATAAGATGTACGCCCCTTTCGGCACGGGTGCACTGATCGGTCCAAGAGAGTTCTTCCGGGAAGGGCCCCCGGACTATCGGGGAGGGGGCACCATAGAAATCGTCACCTTGGATGAGGTGCACTGGGCGGAGCCGCCGGAACGGGATGAGGCGGGCAGTCCGAATGTTATTGGGGCGGTGGCCCTTGCAGCGAGTATCCGCATCCTCTCTCAGGTGGGCATGGGCGCCGTAGCTGCCCAGGAGATGGAGCTAACGCGCTATGCCCTTCGGGAGCTCAATCGGTTAAGCGGGGTCAAGGTCTACGGATCCAGCGACCCAGATTGCCTCGACGATCGGCTGGGGGTGATATCGTTCGAAGTTGAGGGGATTCCCCACGGCAAAGTGGCTGCTATCCTCGCGTTTGAAGGGGGGATCGGTGTCCGCAGTGGCTGCTTCTGCGCTCATCCCTACGTTTTGCGGCTGCTGGGGATAGGCGATCAGGAGTACCAGGTGTACAGAGACCAAGTGTTGAATCACGATCGCTCTGCACTGCCTGGTCTGGTCCGAATCGGTTTTGGCTGCTATAACACGTTGGAGGAGGTGGAGCTTCTGATAGAAATGCTGGAACGCATCGTCGTCGGGGATTACATAGGCGACTATGTCGCAGAGAAGGCCAGCGGCCTGTACCTCCCACGCGAGTTCGATCCAGCAATCCTCAGCACCTACTTTGTTGTTTGAGCCTGGGTCGGAGTATCGAACGTTCAGCAAGGTGTGACCTCTCAACTGGTGGGCCACCTTGGAGCACCACATGACGTCACAAATGGCTGATACTGAAACCACTTGTTCAGGAAGCTATGGTGTCGCTAGGTGGACCTTGGAGTGAGGCCTTGCGATACGAGCACGGGGAGCGGTAATCGCTTCCGTTGAATGGAGGAGGTGAGGAGGGCCAAAACAAGCGAGGAGTAGAAACCCGAGAGCGAGGCAGTGGGATGGGGCCATCCCGGGGGCGGGTCTGCAGACGCGGCCGAGTTCCCTCACAACGCAGCTTCGTTCCAGCCAGGAAAACGACTAAGAAACAATTCGCAAACGATCCGAAAGGAAAAGGAGGAAAAATGCGCTCCAAATGGTTATGCCTAGTCGTTGCTATGGCGATCGCCTTCCCTATGCTTGCGTCCTGTGCGACACCCACCCCGGAGCCCGAGGAGACGCCCGAGGCGGTGGCGGCCACCGCGACGCCTGTGCCAACCGAGGCTCCCCCAGCGGGACCGCAGCCGGGCGGCACGTTGAACATGTCCCTTGGTGTAGAGATGGTCAGTTTCGACCCCTTCTTGGATATCGACAACTGGGAATACAGAACTTTGGTTTATGAGGCCCCTCTGCGGCTTGGTAGGGAGGGCGAGTTCGAGCCGGGGCTGGCCGAGTCGTGGGAGGTAAGCGAGGATGGCCTGTCGATCACGCTGCACCTGCGCGAGGGTGTGATTTTCCATAACGGCCGCGAAATGACCGCCGACGATGTGGTCTGGTCTGTTGAACGCGCGAGCGATCAGGATTTGGGCCATCACCTGGGCGACCGTTTTACGACCTGCACCGGCGCGACCAAGATCGACGATTACACGGTGGAAGTCACCTATAGCCAGATTACGCACCCCGCCCTTGATGGCATCGCTCGCCTCTACATCTTTGCGCAAGAGGCCGTCGATGACATCGCCATCACGCCAGTCGGCACGGGACCCTTCAAGTTGGAGGAATGGGTTCCGGGCGACCACCTCACACTGGTCAGGTTCGAGGAGTATTGGCAAGAGGGCCTGCCTTACCTGGACCGACTTGTGATCAAGCCGATCCCTGATGACCAAGCCCGTATGGTCAACCTGCTGGCCGGGAGCATCGATTTCCTGATGCGCGTTCCATTGGCAGACATCGAACTGCTGGAGCAAACGGAGGATATCACCATTGTCCGTCAAGAGCCTGGCTTTGCGTTCGATGCGTTTATTTTCAACGTCACCAGGCCGCCATTCGACAATACTCTGGTGCGACAGGCGATGAACTATGCCGTGGACCGTGAAAAAATGCGGGAACTCGCGTATCATGGGCAAGGGCTGATGACGACTCTTCCCTGGGCGCCTACGTCGTGGGCCTATCCAGAGGATCTCGTCGACTACTACACCTTCGACCTGGATAAGGCCAAGGACTTGCTGGCCGAGGCCGGCTATCCGGATGGCTTCAAGACGGAGATGACCATCAGAGGCACGAGCGGCGTGGCCCTGGACGTAGCCCAGATATATCAGGAGGACCTGGCCAAGATCGGCGTCGAGATGGAAATCGTACCCACCGAGTTGCCGCAGTACTGGCCGCTGCTCTTTGACAGCGATTTTGCTGTCGTCTCCCACGCCACTGGCGAGGCCACCCTGGATCCTAGCGGCATGTTCGTAGGCGCCGCCTGTTGCCGGCCGTTCCGCAACTTCTTCCAGATCACGGAGAACGACACCTGGTTCCCCGAGTACAAGGAGATAATCGACCAGTCGTCGCTCGAGGTTGACCAGGAGAAGCGCAAGGAACTGTACCATGATGCGATGACCATCCTACTGGAGCAAGGGTGGACCATCCCCCTGGGGTGGAGGCAGCAGATTTTTGCTGTCAGAGACTCTGTCAAGGGCTTCCACACCGACATGGACGGGAACATCTGGCTGACCGAGGCATGGCTGGCTGAGTAATGGCCTGGGAGTGCTCCCCTCGGTGTTGAGGCGAGATTATCTGGCTGGCTCCTGCCTTCAGATGCTGTAGCTGAAGCGGCCAGCGATTCCAGGCAAAACCGCCGCGCGCTGGTGAGCAAAGCCTTGGGCCTTGCTCACCAGCCTCCATCAGTATACTTGATAGCATGGGCATCGTTCACGCGGCCTTCTTATGAGAGGAGTGAGCACAGTTGAGCAGATACGCGGTGAGGCGACTCTCACAAATGATCCCCGTGCTTTTCATGGTATCGATCGTTGTCTTCTCGATCATCCATTTCATACCTGGCGAGCCGGCGAAGATCATAGCCGGGCCAAACGCAACGCCCGAGCAACTGGAGTCGCTGCGCCGGCGGTTGGGGCTCGATCAACCAGTCTGGATCCAGTATCTGATCTGGCTGCGCAACGTGAGTACCGCCAACATGGGCAACTCTTTCATCAACAACTATCCTGTAAGCAAGATGATCGCGTTGCGGGTTCCGGCCACCATCGAGTTGGCCATCGCTGGCTCTATCGTTGCCCTGTTGATTTCCTTCCCCTTGGGTATCATTGCTGCCGTTCGACAGGGAAGCATCGTCGACTTTGCCGCTACGCTGTTCTCGGCGCTGTCCTTCGCAGTACCGGGATTTTGGCTGGCGATCATGTTGGTGCTGCTGCTTAGTTTGCAGTTCAAACTGCTGCCGCCGTCAGGACGGCCGGCCTTCAGTGAACAGCCGGTGGAGCATCTCAAAGCGCTGGTGATGCCGGCGCTGACGCTGGGGACTGGGATGGCAGCCACGTTGGCACGGTATCTGCGCTCGTCGATGTTGGAAGTCCTGGATCAAGACTATGTTCGCACGGCGCGGGCCAAAGGTCTACGTGAGTGGGTGGTGATCAATAGGCATGCGTTGCGCAATGCGCTGATACCGGTGATAACTGTGCTGGGATTGCAGACCGGCGACCTGCTCAGTGGCGCGATTATCGTAGAGTCGATCTTCGCCTGGCCCGGCGTGGGTCGGACCACGATACAGGCCATCAGTTGGCGAGACTATTCGTTGTTACAAGCTGATGTGCTATACATTGTGGTCGCCTTTTTGGTCATCAATCTACTGGCGGATCTGGCCTATGCCCTGGTCGATCCGCGGATTCGATACGAATAGTGCCTGTGATACGAGGATAAGCCTGTGTCGACCGAGAAACTTGAGCTCGGAACGAGTGAAACGATTGAGGCAACATTCCCAGGGCCATCCGAGAGTCTTACGTCTCTGGCTGTTCGTGCCATGCTCCGCCACCGCTCGGGGATGGCGGGCCTTACCATCACGCTGCTGGTCGTGCTAGGGGCGTTGCTGGCTCCAATACTGGCACCCTACGATGAGCTGGAGATGCATCGCTCTGATCGTTTCCACCGGCCATCGGCCGCCTACGCCCTCGGCACGGACGAGTTTGGTCGCGATGTTCTGAGTCGCATTCTCATGGGGTCTCGCATCTCATTGAGCGTGGGTCTGGTTTCGGTCAGCATCGCCTCTGTTGTCGGTGTGACGGTGGGATTGGTGGCTGGGTTGTACACAGGCGGCTGGTTCGATACGGTAAGCATGCGGTTTCTTGATACGTTGTTGGCGTTTCCGGCGATGCTGCTTGCCATCGTGATCATGGCGGTGCTGGGACCGAGCGCTTACAACGCCATGCTCGCGGTGGCGATCGTCAACATCCCAGCCTTTGCCCGCCTGACCCGTGGCAACGTTATGGCGGAAAAAGGCAAAGACTATGTAGAAGCAGCCCGAGCCATAGGGGCCAGACCAGCGCGAATCATGTACCGCACCATCCTACCCAATGTGATGCCTACGATTCTGGTGCAGATCACCGTTTCCTTTGCTGCGGCGGTTCTCCTGGAAGCGTCCCTGAGCTTTCTAGGCCTGGGTACGCCGTTGCCGGCGCCCTCTTGGGGCTCGATGTTGAGTATCGGGTGTGGATACCTTCTATTGGCGCCGTGGTACTCCATCTTCCCTGGGTTGGCGATAACGCTCCTGGTGATGGGGGTTTACTTGTTGGGGGATGGATTGCGTGACGCGTTGGACCCACGTCGCCAGAAGGCGGTCTAAACCCACCCCCGTGGATGTCTTTTCAATCCATTCGGGCATTGCCTTTGCGGTTGCAGATTGGCGGACGTTCGATCATACAATCGCGCTCATATCACGAAGAAAGGCGCGCAAACGATGAAGAAGATGAGCAAATGGGAAAGAGTCGAAGCAGCGCTCCACG
>CAZBJW010000058.1:9111-11815 GCA_964492135.1 uncultured Anaerolineales bacterium | reverse complement strand
GGAAGAGGTTGATCGGGTACCAGTCGCTTTCTGGAAGCACTACCATTTGCAGGACCGAGCGCCCGGCCAACTGGCCGAGGTCACACTGGCCTTGCATCGGCAGTTCGACACGGACCTGATCAAACTGACGCCGAGTGGACTCTATTCTATTCAAGACTGGGGCGCTACGATCCGTTTCGGTACGGACGACGATTTTCTGCCTTTGGTAGTGCAACCGGTGGTGGCTTCGGCTGACGAGTGGGAAACGCTGCCTAGACTGGACGTCACCAAAGGGGCTTTGAGGCGAGAACTGGAGATGATCCACCAGGTAGCGGCCGGTCTGGGCGGCACTGCGCCGTTCATAATGACCATCTTCAGTCCCCTGACTATGGCCCACAAGTTGTGCGGAGAGAGGGTCGTCGAAGACCTGCGCCAGTCACCGCGCCAACTGCATGCGGGCCTGACGACTATCCGCGATGTGTTGCAGGACTACACTGCTGCTTGTCTAGAAGCAGGCGTCTCGGGTTTCTTCTTTGCCACCCAGATGGCCAGTTACAGAGCGCTGACCCGCGAAGAGTATGAGGGATTCGGTGTGGTTTACGATCTACCCGTTCTGGAGTCGTTGGCGGGCAAGTCACGGGTAACGATGCTGCATGTGTGTGAGCCACCACTAGTGATGCAGGGCGAGTGTAGGCAGAATCTGATGTTCGATCTGGTGGCCGACTATCCCGTAGACGTGATCAACTGGGCAGACCGGACCAGCGGACCGAGCCTGGCCGAGGCTCGCCAGATAACCAAGAAGGCACTGGCAGGGGGGTTATCGTTGGAGACCTTGCTCAATGGGGCGGAGGAAGACGTGATGGCCGAGGCGCGCGATGCTATCGCGCAGGCCGGGCCCACGGGTTTCATCATGGCGCCGGCCTGCGTGATTAAAGGGGCCAGCCCCGATGCCAATCTAGCGGCAGCGCGCCGGGCGGTCGAGGAGACAACCAAGTCGTAGATTGTCTACCGCTGCAGATGTGGCTCTGCCCCACGCTCACCCCACCTGATACCGTGCCGGTCACGCCTCAGTATGTCTAATACCTGGTTCAACGCCAAGCCGATCTCCGGCGCATCCCTAGTGGAGGAGGAGGTCCTATTCCGTAGAGGCTTGTTGGAGTGGAAGGTCAAGTTCCTAGCTGAAGCCTTGGTGGAACGGGCGAGCAACGAAGCCTTACTCAGTTTCCGCCAACTCCTTCGCTCTCCGCCGGTGGGTTCGGTGGCCCTTTGTCGATTGTGACGGTGCCGTCCTCACGTATCACAATCTGGTCACCCTCCTCGACCGATTTGAGGAACTCGTCGCCCAGCTGGTCCACAACAGGTATGCGTTTGCCGCCCCACATGTCAGCGACGACCAGTCCCGCTGCAGCCAGGGAATCAATCTGTTGGGAAAACAGCATGGCTTTGGGTGCGACACCCATTTGAGCCACTCTTAGCCACACGGCCCCTCCCCGTACGACCCGCAGGCCGACTGAGGTTCACGAACACGCCGGCGAAACTGACCAGGTTCTCGGCGGCTTGGCCGATAGTGGCTACCTGGATGTCGGGGTCCCCAAGTTCCTGCTCAATGGCCGCTGTCGCTCCCCATACATTTCGACCCCACAGGTTCCTGGCATCTCGGAGTTCCACTACATCATCCCTTACCCACAGGTAGACGGGATGATCGGCTCGACCTTCGACAAGAATCTGATCGTACCCTGCGAACTTCAGCTAGGGGCCGAAGAAACCCCCAGCATTGGAGTCGCCGAGAATGCCCGTGTGGGGGGACATGGCGGTGACGTTGAAGCGTGCGCCCCCGGGGAAGAGAGTACCGACCAGAGGCCCGACACCGAAGATGAGGATGTTCTCGGGCGAAAGGCCGTTGGTGCGGGCAGGGAGTTGGTCCCAGAGCCGTTTGACGTTGAGCCCGCGGCCGCCCAGGAAGGCGCGGGTCAGATGCTCCTCAGTGGGATGGGCATGGCTCGTTCCCTCTGTGAGGTTGACCCGCAGGACCCTGCCGCCATAGCTATACATCAGCGCTCCCCTGATAGGCGTACGATATCGCCTTTGTGGCACAGCGTTTCACGCAGGCAGGGTCGCCTCCACACAGGTCGCAGATGAGCGGCAGGCCGGTCTCAGGATGAAGAGCCACCATCTCGAAGGGCCACGCCTCCACGCACGCCGCACATCCGTTACAGCCACCTGGCTTCAAGAGGACGGCTCCCGTGGTATCATCCCTACGCAGGGCTTGAGTGGGACAGGCGGTCACGCACGGCGAGCGTCGGCAGAGACGACAGACGTGGGGCTCATCTATTCCCAGAGGTTCGTTCTTGGTCACCTGGATGCGAGCAGTGGCTGTGCCAAAGCGCCCGTCATGCCTGGCAACGCAGGCCACCTGACATGCCCGGCAACCAGTGCACAGGTCCCGGCGAACCTTGATCGCTTTTCTCATGTGGTCCATGGCCCTGCGCCAACAGTGGCGCTAAGCCGCGAGAGTCACGCTGATGCGTCGACGCAGAGACCCATCATCTGCCTCCCACGCACGCCTGCAATGTGGCCGTCCCTCGCAAGTAGGGCAGCAAGACAGATTTCTGCTGCACCTTGTTATACAGCAGATCGCTTGTCGAGGGAAGGTAATCGGTGCCCTGCTGAGTCATGACGCGGATTGGCGAGTCCTGCTCCCCGCCGACTACGATGAGAGCGTGGG
>CAZBJW010000058.1:0-9011 GCA_964492135.1 uncultured Anaerolineales bacterium | reverse complement strand
CGTGGGCTTCTGGCTTCAGGATGGCTGACGAATGCAAGGCAGCACGCGCTGGCGACCGCTAGCTTCACTACTCATGTCGTTCGCTTGACCGGAGTTCTCCAAGCGCATATACTTACAGTGTAAGTATCGGCATCGAGGAGGTGTGACGTGCCGCGCAAGATCTTTAGAACGGGCAATAGCATGGTAGTCTCTCTCCCCAAGGAGACGCTGGAGGTTCTGAACCTGGCGGAGGGGTCAGAGGTCTCTGTTGAACTGGACAGGGAGCGAGGTGAGATCGTGATCACCCCGCTGGGCAGGGAACTGCCAGGCGTGGACTCCCAGTTCGCTCGTCAAGTTGCTGAGTTCATCGAGCAGTATCGGCCGGCTCTCGAAGCACTTGCCAAAGGATGACATACCTCACGGTTGAGCAAGTCCTCTTTCTGCACGGGCGCGTCATTGAGGAGACCGGCGGAAGCCATGGAGTACGAGACATTGGTCTTCTTCAGTCCGCGGTCGCCCGCCCGCAGGCCACCTTCGAAGGCGAAGAGTTGTATCCAGATGTCTTCTCCAAGGCCGCCGCCCTGATGGAGTCCCTGGTTGGCAGCCATCCCTTTGTCGATGGAAACAAGCGAACAGGTGTGGCTGCTGCCGCAATCTTCCTCACACGGAAGGGATGGACGCTTGAGGTCAGCAATCCCGAGTTGGAGGACTTCGCTTTCCGGGTAGCTGGCGGCGAGCTTAGCGTGGCTGGAATTGCTCAGTACTTGGGCCTGCACTCCCGGAGATAGGAAGAGTAGCGTTGACTGCTCGCACAAGAGCCACGAGGAGGGTGGCCAAGCCCGGTGATCAGCGCCTGGCTAAGGTCGAGCCAGGGCGGGGTGAAGTCGCCGACCGAACCATCGCCAAGGAACCTATACTATGGAACCGCTTGAACCCATCCCACTGAAAGACATCCGTGCCGCGTATGAGCGGGTGAAAGGCGTGGCTACGGATAGCCCGCTGGTCCGGCTCAACGTCGACGATGCGCCAGCGGAGATCTTCCTCAAGCTGGAGAACCTTCAACCCATCGGCTCCTTCAAATTGCGCGGGGCTGGCAATGTGCTCAAGTTGGCCGACAGGAAGGTGCTGGAGAAAGGTGTGTGGACCGCCAGCGCGGGCAACATGGCTCAAGGTGTGGGCTGGTATGCGCGTGAGATGGGATTGGATTGCACCATCGTCGTACCCGATCACGCCCCAGAGACGAAGCTGGCTGCCATCAGGCGCCTGGGCGGCAACATCGTGAAGGTGCCTGCGGCTGACTGGTTCCAGATCCTGGCCGACCATGGCTACGAGGGCATGGAAGGTTTCTTCATCCATCCTGTCTGCAACCGAGATGTGATCGCCGGCCAGGGCACGATTGGCCTGGAGATCTTCGAACAACTTCCGGACGTGGAAGCGGTGATCATCCCTTACGGGGGTGGTGCCTTGAGTTCCGGCATCGCTTCGGCACTGCGTGCCTTGAAGCCGGATGTGAAGGCCTACGCCGTCGAGGTGGACACAGCCGCGCCTCTGGCTCCTTCCCTAGCTGCTGGCCAGCCGGTCGAGGTAGAGTACCACGCCAGTTTCGTGGACGGCATGGGCGCTCCATTCCTATTCCCGGAGATGTGGCCCCTGGTCAGGCAGCTACTTGACGGTTCATTGGTCGTGACCTTGCACCACATTGCGCAAGCCATCAGAGTACTAGCGGAGCGCAACAGAGTCGTCGCGGAAGGCGCAGGCGCTGCGCCGGTAGCGGCAGCTATGGCAGGCAAGGCTGGTAGAGGCAAGGCAGTCTGCGTGGTATCGGGTGGGAATATCGACACGGGAAAGCTGGTAAAGATACTTCAGGGCGAGATACCATAGATCAGTGGCCCGAAGCGTGGTAGATCAGGAGGCATAGCCCATGCCACAAACTGCCATTGCGATCGACGAGAAGGACAACGTGGCTACTGCGTTGGCACGCCTCGAGGCAGGCGCCACCATCCAAGTTGAGATTGGGGGCCAAGTGCTTGATGTTGCTCTGCCCGAGCCGATCCCTATGGGGCACAAGTTCGCTCTGAGGAATGTCGAGCCTGGCGAACCGATAATCAAGTACGGCGAGGTAATCGGTCTGGCCACGAGGAAGATCTTGAAGGGTGAGCATATTCACGTCCAAAATGTGGAGGGACCGAGACGGAGGGGTGATCAAGCGTGAAGTTCTCGGGATACCGTAGAAGCAGTGGTCGTGTTGGCGTACGCAACCACGTCTTGATCTTTCCCACGGTTATATGTGCGTCAGTTGTAGCTCAGATGATCAGCAGGGAGATTCCCGGCACCATTTGCGTCACTCATCAGCATGGCTGCGGTCACCTTGGCGAGGAAAGGGAGCACATGATCCGGGCTATGACTGGCTTTTGCGGCAATCCCAATGTAGCTGGTGTGCTCCTGGTAGGACTGGGCTGTGAGATGCTCACGCCGGAAGTGCTCGGTGAAAAGTTGCGTGACGCGGGGCAAAGGGTAGAGGCCATCACCACCCAGTCCATGCAAGGCACCGCTGATGCTGTGGCCACGGGGAAAGAGCTGGCCCAGAAGCTGTTGAAAGTCGCAGAGGCTGCTCAACGGGAGTTGGTGGATGCCTCAGAACTCATAGTAGGCGCCAAGTGTGGCGCGTCGGATACGTTGTCGGGTCTCACAGCGAATCCAGCCACGGGGGTCGCCTGCGATCTGCTGGTGCGAGAAGGTGGGACGGTGATCTTCACAGAAACGCCAGAGATGCTGGGGGCTGAGCATGTCCTGGCCAGAAGGGCTGCCAGCGAAGATGTGAAGAAACGCATTTGGGAGATAACCTCGACCACCGAGGATAAGGTCAAGGCCCTCGGTTTGGACATTCGAGAGGCGGAGCCAGGGCCCGGCAACATCGAGGGTGGCCTCACCACTTTGGCGGAGAAATCGCTGGGCGCCATCAGGAAAGGCGGCACCACCGATATTGTGCAGGTAGTAGACTATGCGGAAAGGCCGTCAGAGAAAGGCCTGGTGATCATGGATGGCCCGGCTCACGACGTAGTGAGTGTCACAGGCATGATCGCGGCTGGCGCTCAGGTGATAGTGTTCACCACAGGCCTGGGGACGCCGGTGGGCTCAGCCATCGCCCCGGTGATAAAGGTCTCATCGAATAGTGACATCTACCGTCGGTGGCGGGACAACATAGACGTAAATGCCGGCGCAATTTTGGATGGTGAAGCGTCCCTGCAAGGCATGGGCGAGCGGATATTAAACGAGATCATGGAGGCGGCATCGGGGAAATTGACCAAAGCGGAGAACCTGGGCCACAGCGAGTTCGCTATCCACCCGATTGCACCTACCGTCTGACGCCTGATTGCGGCAAGCACACCGTCAGTCGAGACCCTGCATGCACGCGACACAGGATGAGAATGCTAGGCTGCCTTGTAGATCACCCCTGCTAGATAACCCACCGTGTACTGCCCAGGCGTTCGCATGCCGGTGACGTCACCAGAGTTCATGTGTTTCAGCACCTTGGCCCGGTCGGCTCCTCGCTCCTTCGCTGCCAGCATCACCGTGACGATGGGGCCCCCACCGCAAGCCTGAGCCTCATTCTTGGCCAGGCTTGATGCCAGCCCCTCGGGGTCGAAATCGCTCACAAACTTCTGCACGTAGCGGTCGTGGGCGACCACCTCTTGGTAGTCATGCAGGTGGGCCAAGTCGGAACTGGCTACTAGGAGCGCGTTGTCCTCTCCAAGCACCTTCGTCACCGCAGCACTCAACTCTCGACAGGCCCGCAGTTCCTGGTCGCCCATCATTACCGGCAGAAGTGTGAACTCGCCGAGCATATGCTGCAGGAAGGGGAGCTGGATCTCCAGAGAGTGTTCGGCGTCCTGTTCTACGAAGGTGAGTTCGACCTCCTCATCTAGCTTGCTGACCAGGTCGGCGTCTACCTGCACCAGGCCCAAGGGCGTCTCGTAGTACTGGTGGCCAGTGACCAGGTATCGCCCCCGGTAGTACTGGTGGATGGGGCTGACGATGACGACCGTGGTGTAGGTCTGGCCCTTGAGCTGCTGGTAGGCATACGCGGCCACACCTCCAGAATAGGAATAGCCGGCGTGAGGTGAGATCAGCCCCTTCAACTCGCCCTCTACGGGGCCTTCATCCACTGCGGCCAAGAAGCCGTCGATGGTGCTGGCCAACGCCGAGGCAGAGCCTGGATACCACGACCCAGCGATCACGGATCTCCTGATGTCCTTAGGGTCTACGTCCTTCATGATTTCCTCCCTGTGCATCTACGCTTCGCGGGTGTAAGTGGCTACGGGTGATCACCTCTGTGCTGAGGACTGCACACCATTCGTCGGAGCCCAAAAGCGATGAAGGGTTATTCGCGCTCTGCGGGGGCACCCTTTTAGGGCTGTCGCAACCTGCCTACTATCGTCTCGGGCTGGATAGCCGCCGTGACAATGTGGCCAGTGTCAAGGATGATCACCGTCCTTGTCTTGCGGCCGTAAGTCATGTCGATGGCCATCCCCTCTTTCTTGGCTCGGCGCACCATCCGTCTTACCGGTTGCGAATTAGGATCGAGAATGGCCAGGATGCGGTTGGCAGCGACGATGCCTCCGAAACCGACGTGCACTGGATCCATAATGGTCTGTCTCCTCCTCGTGTACTGACAGGCTAGGGCCTCCCAGGGAAGGTGGAAGCCAGCATCGTCTGACAGTCAGATCTGTGAAGTTTGACCGATGCGCACTTGTTCAACTCGAATCTACGGTGTATAATTGCGACCAGGGAGATAGGAATGCCTCTTTACGAATATCGCTGCCACGGGTGTCGCCGTAGGGTAACCTTGTTGCGCAGTTACTCAGACACCAGTGAGCCCATCTGCCCCAGGTGCAATAGCGACGATCTGACGCGGCTCATCTCCCGAGTGTCCGTCGTGAGGTCGGAGGAAAGTCGCCTCGAGAGCCTTGCTGACCCCAGCAGCCTGGCTGGACTCGACGAGAACGATCCCCGCGGCATCGCCCGCTGGATGAGGAAGATGAGCGCGGAGATGGGCGAGGACATGGGTCCCGAGTTCGATGAGATGGTGGACCGGCTCGAAGCGGGAGAGAGCCCAGAAGAGATAGAGCAATCCATGGAAGCCCTCGGGGAAGAGGGCTTGGAAGATTACGACCTATAGGCCGATGACAGGACGTCAGGCCGTTGTAAAGGTGCAACGCCTAGAACTTCTCGTATCTCTCCACGTCCAGGACGAAGATCGTCGCCCCTCCCACCTCTAGCTCTACCGGCTCCGGTATGTAGAACTCGGACGGCTCCGTCACGGGGACCAGGGGGCTGACAAGTCGGGTCCGAGTGTGACAGTTGTCCCGGATTACCTCCAGTACCTCCTCCAGTTTCTCTGTCTCTGTCCCGATGCAGACGGTGGCATTCCCTTCCCTCAAGAATCCTCCGGTGGTGCTGATCAGCGTAGCCTTGTATCCCGCATCAGTCAAGGCTTTCAGCAATCCGTCGGAGTCTTCCCTGTGGACGATACTGATCACCAACTTCATGTCAGCAGCCCTCCTCCTTCGCCTCCGACTGGTCAGGTTTGCTTGTTGAAGGTTTTTCCTGCACGGAGTCAATGATGCCGCTCTCCTGTAGATAGTGGATCAACTCCTCGCCGGTCTGAAATATCTTGGTGCAATAGAACTGCAGGAAAGGGCTTATCTCGTAGGGGAAGATCATGTAGACCTCTTTGTCGTGACTGAACCCATGGATCAGTTCCGAAAGTACGCCAGGCGACGGTTCCCTGACTGGATAGTATACTATGACCATGTCACTCTGGTCTATGAACTGGTAGTCGCGAGCAACCGTTTGATCCTCAAGCATCTTCATTATGTCGACCGTTATCTCGCTGTCGTTGCTCTGATTCAGCCTTCTGGCGCGTTCCAACTCAGTCATGGCGAGGGGGTTGAACACCGTGAGATACTTCCGCAATTCGATCAGAAAGTCCTGTGCCCTTTCTAGTTGCTCGGGCTGTTCCTTCTCGATGGCGGTGATGGGATAGCTGAGGTAGGCTTTCTTGCGATCGGGCGTGAACATGAGGTTGAAAAGAATGTCCGGCGGTTCCTCTCTAGCGATGAGGTAGCAGGGCTTTCGGAAGTGCTGCGCCAAAATCTTTGTGATAACGGACTCCTCATCGCGCCAAACCAGAATCTCCCGCAGTTGCAGCCGGTCCCGCCATTGCTCGGTCTCGTCCAGGCGCCGCTGGATAGCGTCGTAGTCATCGATGATCGTGACGTAGAAGTCAGGGTCCAATCGGGAGAGGTAGTAGGTGTCGAAGGCAGGAGAGAGGAACTTCCTCCAACGGAAGCAGGTGTGGGTCGCGACGATGGTATTCTCATGACCGGCAGCTTTGCGCACGATCTCCTCGAACACCGTTCCGCGCAACCACTCGAGAGAGGATGAGGGGAGATCCAGTATCTTCTCTCTGCTGACTGGACTGCCTATGTCTCTGGCCTTCTGGAGCATCATGTCACCCACATTGCAGACCTCAAGCGGCACGCCGGTCTGGCGAGCGAGCTCCTGGACGCCGTCCAGGTACCCCATACGATCAGAACCTGAGGAACCCGTGCATACCACCCTCATGCTCCGTCCTCCAGCAAGGAGAGAACCCTCGTTCGAATCTCACCTTGAACATCCTCTAGGGACCGGCTAGCATTCACCCGGTACCATCTCTCGGGTTCGGCCTTCATCAATCTCTCGTAGCCTCTCTGCACGCGGTGATGGAATTCCAACTCCTTCCTGTCCAGCCGATCCCACTTGTTGAACAGGGACAGCTGGCCCTCATATCCTGTCAGGTCATCATCGTCGGTGAGCCCGAGTCTGCGCTTCAGACCCGTTTCCGCTGCCAGATCAAGGTAGAGGGTTAGATCTGGCTGTAGTCCACCGGTAGCGAAAGCGGTGATCACCCGCAGAGTCCCCAGATCGAGCCCGTGCCCATATCCCTGGTAGGCCATGGTCGAATCGGCATACCGGTCACAGATGACGATGTGCCCCTTTTCTAGATGAGGTCGGATGAATTCGTCGCTCACCTGGGCTCGTGCAGCTGAGAAGAGCAGGATTTCTGTGCGGGGCAACATCTCCATGTTCTCTGGATCGAGGAGGATCTGCCGCACCTTGTCGCTGATGCGGGTTCCGCCCGGCTCGCGAGTCAAGACCACAGGAAATCCTTCACTGCGGAGATACTGGAACAGCAGACGCGCCTGAGTGGTCTTGCCGCTGCCCTCCGGGCCCTCGAAGGTTATGAACAACGGACTCGCTTCTCCATCTACTTCTTGGGGTAGATCCTCACCCTTCGCCTGGGTTCCTTGCCCCGGCTACGGGATAGGAGGTTGGCTTGGCGCGCCATCTGATGCTGGTAACGACGAATGTAGGCGTTCTGGGGCGACAGTTCTGCGGAGCGCGCTCCAGCGAGGACTCTCTCTATGGCGTGCTGGGTCTCTTCGGCCGCGACGGCCAGCGGGTCAACGTCCACGCGCACTCCGAAGATATCGGCCAAGTAGCTTTCCATCTGCGTGACGGTGTTGCTGCGCAGCACATAGATGGGAATGCCTTTTCTCTCGGCCTCGCTGATCCGCTGCGGGCGTTTGCGATAGTAGTTGTTCAAAGTGAAAACTGCTTCGGCTTCGGCCAGATCGTCAACGATGGTGATGGGCACCTTGAGGTCCTTGGCTACCTGCTGCAGACGGTGCTGGCTGATGCCATAGGGGTATATGGCCAACGGGTGCCGACGCTGCACCTTCTCGCGCGGTGGCAGGAAAGGGGCCTCTTCTTCGACGTCGGAGAGCACCATCTCTTCTACGAGGACTTGCCCCTCCTCATCCTGGTATCGGATCTCCGGAGGTATGAAACGCCCCTCCAGGATGGCATCCACCGCCTCCGCCACATCGTGGCGTACCGCGACTCGCTCCCAGTCTTGTATCTCAACCACCACGTCGAAAGTGGGGGGCGCCTTTCGCTCAAGTATCGACTTGCGGGTTCTGCGTCGACGGGCTTCCTCGTCGCTCAGAGTGACTGACTGTATGCCACCGATGAGATCGGCCAAGGTGGGGTTCATCATCAGGTTGTCCAGCGTGTTGCCATGCGCGGTGGCCACCAACTGCACACCACGCTCAGCAATCGTTCGGGCCGCCGCCGCCTCCAACTCCGTGCCAATCTCGTCAATGACGATCACTTCGGGCATGTGGTTCTCCACAGCCTCAATCATCACCGCGTGCTGCATCGTCGGCGTCTTGACCTGCATGCGACGTGCCCTGCCGATGGCAGGATGGGGGATGTCCCCGTCACCGCCGATCTCATTGCTGGTGTCCACGATGACTACCCTCTTCTTGTCGGCCAAGACACGGGCCACTTCACGCAGCATCGTTGTCTTACCAACGCCGGGCCGCCCGAGGAGGAGGATGCTATTTCCCGATTCGACGATATCGCGGATAATGTCGATGGTACCGTAGACCGCTCTGCCAACGCGGCAGGTGAGGCCGACAATCTTGTCCTCGCGGTTGCGAATAGCAGAGATGCGATGCAACGTGCGCTCAATGCCCGCCCGGTTGTCGTCGCCAAAGCGACCGATGCGAGAGGCCACATACTCGATCTCTTCTTCATTAGTCTCGGATGAACTCAGAATGACCTCGCGATCCAGGAAGCGCGCTTCCGGGAGCCGCCCCAGGTCAAGAACGACTTCCAGAAGTTCGTCCTCCTGATTCAGATCGCGCAAGGACTTACGGAGACCCGGAGGCAGCACATCGACGAGGGCATCCAAATCGTCTGTTATCTCTTGCTGCATGTTCTCAAGTCACCGCGTGGAACCTTGATCCCTGCAAGAACAGTGCCCTCCCGTGCAAAGCAAGATTACGCAGCGTTCTCACAACTATTGCTGGTGGAGATAGGGGTGGCCGTCTCCACGCCTTTCTCAAAGGCCTGGCTCAACTTGTCAATGGGCACCTTGGCACCGACCGTGGTGTTCTTCACCATGAGCAACTCGGAGCCAAGGG
>CAZBJW010000057.1:14366-19338 GCA_964492135.1 uncultured Anaerolineales bacterium | reverse complement strand
TTACGTCTTGGACCTGGCGGCGACGCTGCCTGTGGTCATCAGCGACACCGACGCCGTGTACCTCTACGGCCTGGACATCATCGCGGAGCAACTGGCAGGAGCCGAGCGGTACTACTACGTGCACGACGGGCTGGGCATAGTGGGCAACTTGTGACTGCTAAGCTGCAGGCTCGGCCAGGTGGCGTCCGCGAGCCAGCCGCGAGGGTGAACACAGGCGCGATGGTTCTGGAGAGGAACAGCAAGTGGAAGGCCGCAGGACAAGTTGGCAACTTGTCCTACAGCCACCGGGTACCGCATTGGTGGGCCGGGATAGAGAAGTCTCAAGTCAGGGACGTGCTCGCGGAGGTGACAAGTCAAGAGGCGTCCAACAGATACCACTACCGAGGCTGGACTTCGGCCCTCAGGACAGCCAAATATGGCAGGTTCCTGTACTTCTGCTCATAGTCCAGGCCGTACCCGACGACGAAGACATCGGGAAGCTCGAACCCGATATAATCCAGCGCCAGCTCCACCGCTCGTTGTGCCGTCTTATTGAACAGGGTACAGACTTTGAGGCTGGCGGGCTCCCTCGCTTCAAGGATCTCCAGGACGTACTCCATGGTCAGTCCGCGGTCGATGATGTCCTCCACGAGCAGGACGTGCTCCCCGGTGATGCTCATGTCCAGGTCCTTCAGCAGACGAACAACGGATGTCGTCTCCGATGTGGGGTCATACTTGGAGATGGCCATGTAGTCCGTGGTGACCGGTATGGCTATGGCTCGCAACAGGTCCGCCATGAAGGGAGTGACCCCCTTTAGGATACCGACCAGCCGCGGCTCCAGGCCGGCATAGTCGCGGGAGATGACCTCGCC
Organism: uncultured Anaerolineales bacterium; assembly: GCA_964492135.1. Taxonomy (GTDB): domain Bacteria; phylum Chloroflexota; class Anaerolineae; order UBA7937; family B3-Chlor; genus CAYGAW01. Next base: position 18,487 of record CAZBJW010000057.1, on the reverse strand, counting down.
AAGCTCCCCTACCCGTCGCTGAATCTCCTCGGAGGAGATCAGTATCTCTCCCACCTCCGGTCCAGCTGGCCATGCATCTTCGCTCTTAGCGCGCTTCTCTGCCATATCTTGCTCTCTGACTGCTCATTCGCGCTCCTCGATTATGTCGAGTCAGCCCACCATGCCCTGCCCTCGACGCCCGTCGGGCCTAGGTGAGAAATCGCTCTGCTATGAGATCCGCTACCCCTTGTATGTCCTCCAGGCCGAACTGAGGCACATCCAGGTCGAAGCTCTGGTTCGCTACCACGGCGATAAGATCCTCGGGAGGAGACACCAGTTGCTGGGTCCTCTCGCTCCGCGAGACCTCGATCTTCATCTTGTGGCCCGACTTGTACCCTTCGGTGATCACCAGATCCACGTCCCGCAGATATGATTGAACGATCTGGTCGATGGGCATCTCCTCCTCCACGCGCTTGATGAGCGCTACCCTACGCGGAGACGCAATGACCACCGTATCACTACCAGCCTGGGCATGTCGCCAGGAATCCTTGCCGGGCTGATCGATCTCGAAACCATGCACATCGTGCTTCACCGTTCCTACTCTGATTCCCCTGCCCTTCAGTTCGGCGATGAGTTTCTCCAGGAACACAGTCTTGCCCGCGCCCGACTTCCCCACCACCGAGATCACCGGAGGTAGCTTCACAGCAGCAACTCCTCGGGCCAGTCTAGCATCTGGGCCTCTACCTTCTCACCTGCTCGTACGCGAGTCACGTCTTCTGGAATGACAAGGAGAGCGTTGGCTCTGACCATGGAAGTCAGCACCCCGGAACCACGCGATCCCCTCACCACCGACGCATGGTAGCCGTCGTCGCGCCGTTCGACCACGGCCCGGAGGAAGTCTCGTCGCTTGCCGGCTTCGATCTCGTGGTCGGCGATGGCCTGCACCGTCGGCTTCTCCCACTCAGACCGGCCCAGCATCTTCAATAACGCAGGGCGCACGAACTGCTCGAAGGACACCATCGCGGACACAGGATTCCCCGGCAGGCCAATCAGCGGCACTCCGCGTACCTCCCCAAAGGCCAAAGGTTTACCGGGTTTCATCTTCACCTGCCAGAAGTGCATCTGGCCTTCCGTGCCGAGCACGTCCTTCACCACGTCGTAGTCCCCTACGGAGACCCCGGCCGAGGTAAGGAAGAGGTCCACTCCTGCATCCAGACCTTCCGCGATCTTGGCCTTCAAGTCGTCCACGCTGTCCCTGGCGATACCCAATCGCACGGGGATGCCGCCATACTTGGCAACTAGGGCTGCATTGGAGTACTCGTTGCTGTTGCGGATCTTGCCCGGGCCAACGTCCTCGTCGATCCCGACCAGCTCATCACCGGTGGCCAGGACGGCAACCCTGGGTCGCCTGATAACCGTACACTGTGCTCGCCCCAGAGAAGCCAGGACACCTATCTCCTGCGCTCGGAGAACGGTTCCCTGCTCCAACACCAGTTCACCTCTGCGGATGTCCTCGCCGTGAGGCCTCACGTGTTCTCCCAGCGGGATTTCGCTGTAGATCTCAACGTCCCGACCCAGACCCCATTCGCCGGTCAGATACTCGCTCGTTTCCTCGAAGCGTACCACCGTGTCCGCTCCTCGTGGCAGCGGTGCCCCGGTCATGATGCGAATGGCTGTACCGGTTTCCACCGTCGCATCGGTGGTATGTCCCGCCCCGAGATTGCCCACCACACGCAGTCGGGCTGGATGCTCCCTCGTCGACCCCTGAGTGTCCACGGCCCGTATGGCATAGCCGTCCATGGCCGAGTTATCGAAGGGAGGAATGTCAACGTCTGAGTGTATGTCTTCAGACAGAACGCGCCCCAGCACGTCCAGGATGTCAACGCGTTCGGGATCCAAACGATCAAAGCGTTGAAGGATTGTCTCGAGAGCCTCGTCAACAGTAATCATACAGCTCTGCCCTCCTCGCTGTCGCTTGCTCCAAGACCTGTAAGGATCCTTTCCGGCGCTGCGGGCAGCGATAGAACGCGTACTCCCACAGCATCGTAGATGGCGTTGGTGATCGCCGGCGCCGTGGGGATCGAGGTTATCTCCCCCACACCCTTCGCCCCATAAGGTCCATCCGCCGTGGGGTGCTGCACCATAATGGGGATCATCTCTGGCATATGCCGGGTCGTGGGGATCCTGTACCTGGTCAAGCTCCTCTTCTCGGGCACGCCTGCCTCCGTGGTGAAGTCCTCCATAAGCGCGAACCCCAGACCCATGACTACGCCGCCTTCCAGTTGGCCCTCTACGCCCAGGGGATTCACAGTGCTACCCACGTCGTGTGCCGCAATGACCCGCAATACGGCTACCTCTCCGCTGTTTATGTCAACTTCTACCTCAGCGGCCTGAGTCGCGTAACCATAGGCGAAATGCATGTCGCCCTCCTGGCCGAGCGGCACGGTCTTTGGTGGAGTGTAGACTTCGGAGGCCACGAGAGAATGCCCCTCAGCCGTGGCCAGGCGAATCACCTCTCGCAAGGGCATACCCTTGCCGTCGCGGCCTTTCACCTGGCCTCCTTCGAAGTGCAAGCTGTCTGGGGAGGCATTGAGTTCCTCGCCTGCCACGCGAGATAGCGCCTCTCTCAATGTGCGCGCCGCCAAACGCGCGGCATTCCCCGAGATATAGCTCTGGCGGGAAGCAGTCGTGGCGCCACCGTCGGGAGTGAGCCCGGTGTCTCCCACCAGCACGTCTATCTTGTCGTACTCCACGCCTAGTTCCTCGGCCACGATCTGTGCCAGTACCATCACGATTCCCTGGCCCACCTCTGCGGCTCCCGCCCGTACTTGAGCATGCCCATCATCGAGTAGCTCGACCTCTGCTCCGGCGCTGTCGGCCACACCACCTCCCAGTCCCACGTTCTTGTAGGCACAGGCCACACCCCATCCTCTCCTCTTCCCGGTACCCGGTGCACCCCTGGGTGCGGCCGCCTTCATCGCTTCCTCCACGCGGTCTATGGTCTCCAACAAGCCTACGCTCTCCCGGAGCTTCTGCCCCGTAACCGTTACTGAACCTACCCGCAGGGCGTTCTTGCGCCGCAGCTCCAGAGGAGCGATACCCAGCTTCTTCGACAGGATATCCATCTGCGTCTCCGCTGCGAAGTGGGCCTGGGGAGCTCCAAAGCCTCTGTAAGCCCCTGCCGGCGGATTGTTGGTGTACATGGCGTAGCAATCCACCTTGGCATTCGGTACCGCATACGGCCCCACCGAGTGTGTGGCTGCCCTGGTCATCACGTAAGGCCCCAACGAGGCATATGCTCCACTGTCTCCAAGGATTTGAGCTTCCGCTGCGGTGAGCGCGCCATCCGATCGGGCCCCCGTCTTGAGCCTGATCACGCAGGCGTGACGTTTGGGATGGGAGACCATCGATTCCTCGCGAGTGTAGACCAGCTTGACCGGTCTCCCGGTGATCCTGGCCAGCAGTGCCACATGAATCTGGCCCGCGATATCCTCTTTCCCTCCAAAGGCGCCTCCAACCTTGGTCTGTATCACCCGGACACGATCTTCTGGCAGGCCCAGGGAGGCAGCGATCTGTGCTCGATCTGAGAACGGTATCTGGGACCCTACGTAGACCACCACTCCACCCTCACCATCGAGTAATCCCACGGCGGCCTCCGGCTCCAGGAATACGTGATCGCCACTGGGCGTCCTGTACTCCTGCTCCACGATGACGTCTGCCTCGGCGAAGCCCTTTTCCACATCGCCCTGGCGTACCTTGATGTGCTCCAGGATGTTCCCTCCCTCGTGGACGAGAGCTGCATCCGCCTCCAGGGCCGCTTCGGCAGAAGCAACCACGGGCAAAGGTTCGTATCCCACCTCGATTAGCTTCAGGGCCTCCGTGGCAATAGCCTCCGACTCGGCGGCCACCACCGCTAGCGCATCTCCCAAATAGCGTACTTTGTCGTAGGCCAGCACCGGCCAGTCGAGGCGAGCAAGCCCATGGTTCTTCGCTCCTGGCACGTCATCTGCGGTGATGACCGCCGCGACGCCTGGCACTGCCTTGGCCCTCTCTGTGTCTACGGACAGGATCTTCGCATGGGGATACTCGCTGCGCAGAACCTTGGCAAACAGCATGTCTTCGAAATAGAGGTCTGCGGCGAA
>CAZBJW010000057.1:0-14356 GCA_964492135.1 uncultured Anaerolineales bacterium | reverse complement strand
GCCCTGCCCGTTACCTTGGCGCGGGCATCTGGCCGGGGCAACTCATGACCCACGATTGCCATGGGCAGTTCCCTCCGTGCCCGGCGTGGCTTCTTCAGGCCCGCAGCCATCTCCACCGCCTCGATGATCTTGGCATAGCCCGTACATCGGCATAGATTCCCCTCCAGAGCCTCAACGATCTCCTCCCTGGTGGGTCGCGCCTTCCTATCCAGCAAGGCCTTGGCCGCCATAATCATGCCGGGAGTACAGAACCCACACTGCACGGCGCCTGTATCGATGAAAGCCTGTTGCAGCGGATGCAGCCGGCCATCTTCCGCGAGGCCCTCAATGGTCTCCACCCTCTTTCCCCCAACCCTGGATGCTGGGTACACGCAAGACCTTACAGCCTCGCCATCCACGATGACGGTGCACGCGCCGCATGCGTTGTGGCCGCATCCGTTCTTGGTACCAGTGAGTCGCAGGCCTTCGCGTAGAACGTCCAGCAGCATGGCCTTGGGTAAGATCTCGATCTCATGGAACTCCCCGTTGAGCCAGAACGCGATCCGCTTTTGGCTGGCCATGATAGGAGGCCTTTCTACCCTATGATATTGACCGAGCACCCGCTCTCGTTAGCCCCAGGCGGTTACTCTCACGTGCACAGTCGTCTCTCACTTGTTCGTCGCCATCCGCACAGCAGTTGCCGACCCTTGCCGGCGCCAGATCGCCCTGGCCCTGTCCAAGTCCTCTTGGCTATTGATGTTGAAGAAGGAGAGGTGCTCAGGATCGAAGGTCTCCATCTCCTCCCGACCGACATATCGGACCCGTACCTGAGGGAAGAAATGGACAATGCGAAGGTCTCCGACCTGCAGCTGCCGTTCGATGAAAGGGAGGCAGTTCTTGGAATAGATGGCGTGCAGGGCCTCGGTCAACCCTTCGATCCGAGGGATCACCACGTCATAGTCCGCCGCCAGACCCTGCATGTAGCGCAGGAGCGACACGTTGAGGAACGGCATGTCGCAGGCCACGACCAGGCTGTGATGATTGGAGGCCCTCCTCAGTCCGGAGAATATCCCCCCTAAGGCTCCTTTGCCTGGATAGACATCACTGATCACGATGCCTTCGAACTGCTCATATCTGTCGAGTTCGTTGGCGACGATGAGTATTTCCTCACTGATCTGGGAAAGTCTGCGGAGTATCCCTTCAATGAGAAACTGGCCGTTGACCTGTAGCAACGCCTTGTCCCTACCCAGACGGGAACTTCGTCCCCCCGCGAGCACTATGGAAGTCACGGGCTTGGCGTAGCCCCCCTCTACCATCTAGCCTTCCCCACGAACATCAGCGCTAATCTAAAGTATATACTAGAATCTGTGGGCTGTCTAACCTCTGGGACAGGGCCTGGAGAAGCGACATGAGATCAACTGCTGGAGGTATCCTGAGCGTGTCCAGCATAGTGCTCAGTGGCCGCGCATCCTCAGTTGGCCCCGCAGGAGCCCTATCGAAGGTACGTATCGAGGGAGCGATCCAGCGGCGAGGCGGGTCGCACCGATGTTGTAGGTGCCTCTGCCACCTCTTCCTGGACAGCCTCGGCGAGCTATTTGCCCGTCGTTGCCAAGGCGAAGGCTCGCCAGAAGCTGGGTGACGTACGCTGAGCAGGCGAGAAGCGATTCTTCAGCCGGTGGTTGCGGGCCATCCTACCGCCTCTCTGTTCTGTCCAGCGCGTCTGATACTCGGCAAGCAGGGCCCGCGAAGTGTCCCCCAGAGCCACTGCTTTGGCCGCGACCTCTGCCGCCAGGCGACCAGCAATCATGGCATTGGCGATGCCGCCCCCTGTGAGCGGGTCTGCTTGCCTGGCTGCATCGCCGACGAGCATCAACCCATCGCCCACAATGTCCCCTCGGGCGACGCCGACTGGTACATTCCCCGTCACGAGGGTGACGGGGCTACCCTGCTCAAGAAATCGGTGCTGGGCGATGAAGCGATTCAGATACTCCAGGGCTGGCGCCTCAGCAAAGTCTGCCTGTACGCCCAGGCCCACGTTGGCCTTTCCGTGACCCTTAGGAAAAACCCAGGCGTAGCCTCCCGGAGCCAACTCCTGCCCCAGATAGTAATAGCAGCACGTGGGATCGACGTCGATGCCCGCCAACAGGTACTGAGCGCAGACCAGGCAATCCCTCTGGGGCAAGACACAGTTGAGACCAGCCGACCGCCCCACCATACATTCCACGCCATCGGCACCTATGACGATACTGGCCTCAATTTCGAACGCGGTGTGCCCCTGAGACGCCCTTACGCCCCTTACTGCGCCGTCCTCTATGATGAGTCCGTGGACAGCTGATTTGACCATGACCTGCGCGCCTGCCACCACTGCCCTCTCTGCCAGCGCTCTGTCGAATACCCGGCGCTCGAGCACGTAACCTACTTCACCCCCGGCGAATGACCGGGCCTCACCGGTGTCAGCGTTCACAATCTGGGATTCGTTGACCTCAGCGCATATCCAAGCTTCTTCCGGCGCGAGGAACCGGAGAAGCATCTCCCGATTAACCCCCTCCGCACAACGGACGGGGCTCCCTATCTCCTGTCGCTTCTCCAGCAACAGTACATCCAAACCTTGCTCCGCGGCAAAGCAGGCAGCGGTGGAACCGGCAGGGCCAGCTCCCACAGCCACGAGGTCATACTGTCGCCGCACGTGCTCGACCGCAGGCTGATCCTGCTCGGCCACCAGCGCGCCCACAGGACAGGTCGGAAGGCAGAGCTTGCAGTCGTCGCACCGCTCTTCGTCGATGACCAGCCTGGTCTCCACTAGCTCCAGGGCCCCGCACGGGCACACGCCAACACAACCTCCGCAATAGGCGCATAGCTCACTCCGACAAGCTATCAACAGATAGTACCTCCCGGCTGGGCACACCCTATCCGAGCCACAGAGCTCCAAACAAGAAAGGGATGCCCAAGGGCATCCCCCACTTACTCAAGCCAGTGCTCGGACCCTACGCGAGTCCTTCTTCAGCGATGCGCTTCTCAATGTAGGCCACGGCCTGACCCACGTTGGTTATCTCCTGAGCCTCTTCGTCGGAGATCTCAACGGTGCGGCCAAATTTCTCCTCGAAGTACTCCTCAAAGGCCATGATAAGTTCCACAAGATCCAGAGAGTCGGCCTCGAGATCCTCTTTGAAGTTGGCCTTGGGAACCACCTTGGCTTCTTCTACACCGAGTTGCTCGATGATGATCGCCTTGACCACAGAGAAAACGTCGCCTTCAAGCGCTTCGCTCATCGTTCTCACCCCTTTCTCGCAGTCGATTCGAGTACGTTTAGCTGAAAAGTATAGCAGTATTGGACGCCATAGTCAAGCTTGACAGGTAGCCTCAAAACCCTGATAATAGGAACTAACACCCCAACACCCTATGAACACTCAGCCCATACGGAAGTTACGAACCCAAGTGCATCAGCAACGCAAGCTCGATCATCTCCGCATTTGCCTAGACGAGGATGCCCAGTTCACGAATCTCACCACAGGGCTCGAGCGTTATCGCTTCATCCATCAAGCGCTGCCCGAGATTGACCTGGCCGACGTGCACCTGTCGTCAGATCTTCTAGGCAGACAGCTGCACGCACCCTTGATCATTTCTTCTATGACAGGAGGCACAAAGGAAGCTGAGGGCATCAACTTGAGCCTGGCTGAGGCCGCCCAAAGCGTGGGGGTGGCCATGGGCGTAGGTTCCCAAAGAGCAGCTTTGGAGGATGCCAGCGTGGCTCACACCTACCAGGTTCGAAAGGTGGCGCCAGATATCCTGCTGCTGGCGAACCTGGGCGCCGTGCAGCTCAACTACGAGTACGATCTAGAGGACTGCCATCGAGCGGTGGACATGATAGAGGCAGATGCCCTCATCCTCCACCTTAACCCTTTGCAGGAGTGCCTGCAACCCGGTGGGAACACGAACTTCTCTACTCTGCTCACCAAGATCGAGGAAGTGTGCTACCACCTCCCCGTGCCCGTAGTGGTGAAAGAGGTGGGCTGGGGCATCTCGAAGCGCGTGGCAAAAATGCTGGCCCAGGCGGGCGTGGCGGCCATAGATGTGGCCGGTTCAGGCGGAACTTCCTGGAGTGCAGTGGAGAGGCACAGAGCGCTGGACGAGAAGACCGACAATATCGCTGAGACCTTCGCGGACTGGGGTATCCCCACCGCTGAATCCGTGCAGATGGCGCGAGAGGGTGCGCCTGACACCACCATCATCGGCAGTGGTGGCATTCGCACCGGTATAGATGCGGCGAAGGTCATCGCCCTCGGCGCCCACGCCGCCGGCATAGCCACTCCGCTCCTTGAGCCCTCGACGATCGGCGCTGCCTCCGTGATCTCTAAGCTGGAGGAGATCATCGAGGAGCTCCGCATGACCATGTTCCTGGTAGGCGTCTCGAAGATAGAAGCCCTCAGGGACACCACTCTGTTGCGCCAAGTCGCTCAGGAGTAAGGGGACCGATGCCATTCGAGGACCTGGTCGCCTACCTGGAGGCCATCGAGGCGGAGATGAAGGCCTCGGTGCCACTGGCTCCAGAGCCGCTTTCTCCCTACTACGGGATGATGTCCTACCACCTGGGATGGGTAGACGAGAGCTTCTCTCCGAGACCGCAGACGTCGGGCAAACGGCTGCGCCCGCTCTTGTGCCTCTTGTCTTGCGAAGCCTGCGGCGGAGACTGGCACCACGCCCTGCCCGCTGCCGCCACCATCGAGCTAATACACAATTTCTCCCTCATCCATGACGACATCGAGGACGGCAGCCCGGAGCGACGTCACCGTCCCACCGTGTGGAGTCTCTGGGGGCAGCCCCAGGCGATCAACGCCGGTGATGGTCTCTTCGCGATTAGCCGCCTCGCCCTTCAGCGGCTGCTGGAGAGTGGCATCTCCTCTGAGAAAACCGTCGTTTCGTTCAGAATCGTTGATGAGACCTGCCTGGCCCTTACCGAAGGTCAGTATCTCGACCTCAGCTTTGAGAATCGCGACGATGTGAGTGTCGAGATGTATATGCAGATGGTCGGCAAGAAGACAGCTTCGCTGATCGCGTGCGCGACGCAGCTGGGATCCCTGCTGGGGACGGATCACCGGGATACGGTGGAGATGTATCGCCGATTTGGCCAGCAGCTGGGACTCGCCTTTCAGGTAGTTGACGACATACTTGGAATCTGGGGCGAGGAAGAGGCCATCGGCAAGGGAGTAGGGGAAGACATCCTCAGCAAGAAGAAGTCCCTGCCCGTGGTCTATGCCCTGGAAAGAGGAGACGGCGAACTGAGGCAGATCTACGATCAGGAAAAGATAGCACCGCAGGACGCCCAGACCGTCATGATCAAGCTGGATGAGCTGGGCGCCCAGGAGTATGCACGCGGCGTGGCGGCTCGGCACTGGCAACTGGCCATGGACTCTCTTGAGAAGACGGGAATACTGAACCCGGCCCAGGAGAAGCTGCGAGAGCTGGCCCTGTTCCTGATCGAACGACAGTATTAGCTATCGGAGCCAGGAAGGAATCTCTCGAAAACCTCGTTACCCAGAAGTCGCCCCCTGGGTGTCAGCCGCAGGCCCCTCCCATTCATGTCCAACAGTCCCTGAGCGACCAAGACCCGTATCTGCTCCGCGTAGGCCTCGGTCAGCGGCAGGCGAAAACGCTCTTCAAAGTCCTCGAGAGACACCCCTTCGCACAGGCGTAGACCCATGATCATGGTTTCGCTCATCTCCAAGGCTTCCTCGATCACCTCGCTGCCGGCAAGGGTGTCTCCACCAGCCAAGACCAGGCGGATGTACTCCGCTGGGGCCGCGACACTGTGATACCTGCGCTTGCCGTGAAAGGAATGGGCCCCTGCCCCGAAGCCGAGATAAGGTCGATTACACCAGTAGAGAACGTTGTGCCGGCACTCATGCCCCGTCCTCGTCCAGTTTGAGATCTCATAGTGCTGATATTGAGCATTCTCCAGGAACTCCTCGGCCCAGGTGTACATCTCTGCGGCCAGATCCGGGTCGGGAGACGGGAGGCTTCCACCTGCGACCATCTCAGCGAGAGGGGTCCTTTCTTCGAGAGAAAGACAGTATAGCGACAGATGCTCGGGCCGCAGGGCGGTGGCCTCTGCAAGATCCGCCCTCCACTGCTCCAGCGTCTGGGTCGGCAACGCGTAGATCAGGTCGAGATTAATGTTGTCAAAACCAGCCTCTCGCGCCGCATGATAGGCCTCTATTGCGTCGCTGAAGGTGTGCACTCTCCCTAGCAACGCGAGCATCTCATCGCAGAAGCTCTGGACCCCAAGGCTCAGCCGGTTGACGCCCAGTTCTCTCAGACCCCGCAGATAGCACAGGTCCACACTTCCAGGGTTGGCCTCGATACTGATTTCGGTGTCTTCAGCCAGGATGAAGCGCTCTCGACAGGCCTCGAGTATGTTGCGTAGAAGGTCGACGCTCAAGACAGTTGGCGTGCCACCTCCCAGATAGACCGTCTCTGCCTGCCATGCCTCTTCGCCCTCGCCGAAGAGTAGAATTTGCTTCTCCAGCGCTGTGGCGTAGGTCTCGTACACGTGCCCCAGTCCGGCGTAGGAGTTGAAGCTACAGTACCTGCATTTCGACAGGCAGAAGGGAATGTGGATATACACACCCACGGAGTTCTGGGGCTGGCAACGCAGCGAACGCGTCATGCTGACAGCTTGCGTCGCAGATAGAAGATGGCTTCGAGAACGCCACCGCCAACGGCCAGCGCCATGTCGGAGATGGTGAAGCAGTCTTCTGGGACACCCCGGGGGTCTATGTCGCCTATCTTCAGATCCTCTCTGACCATCAGCCCATCGGCAGCCAATCCTCTGATCACCCCAGTGATGCCCGCCACCACTGGTGTGCCGTTGACATGGCCTACCACTTCTCCCTGTCTAACAGTATCACCAATCTGCTTCTGGCCCTCGAAGACGCCCGGGCACGGAGCCCTCAGAACCCGCCGCACGGTGTAACCCATCACAGCACCGGGTATCCCGGTGTCTGGAGCAGCAGTTCCCTCGAGAATTACTCTCCCCAGATTATGGCCTCGCTCCGTCTCAACCACCGCGTGGACATCGACTCCGGCTTCGAACCCAGGACCCAGCCCGATCACGACAGGGGCGTCAGTGATCTTGGTGCCCAGATTCCTCTTGGCCAGGATGGCGTCGACAAGAACCTCGGGACTCCAGTCGGAGATCGCCTTGCCCTCAGGGTCGGCCATTACGGGAACCTCGCCCCTCGCTAAGGAGTCTGCGGCTTCTTCCAGCGAATCCACGCGGCGGCCGACTATTCCCTCGATCTCTACCACGCCTTCGAACATGGCCGCACCGAAAGCCACCGCTCGACGGATGACGGTGGGTTGGGAACGTTCCAGGACCATCACCTGCATTCCGGAGCGATGCAGGCGGTAGACGACCCCACTGGCCAGATCCCCACCGCCCCTGACCAACACTCGGATGTCTTCCAAGGTCGCTCTCCTGCGTCCGGTTCATCAACAGGCATACTTTCGCGGGCTCGCCCTCTGATGGCCTCTCGCTGCCAGTCCTGGACTCTCCATCTCGCCCGAGCCCGTCGAAGCAAGGACATTATAGTCGAGCCTGATTCTCCAGGCCATTGGACAACCGGCTGGTAAGACGCTATAATCTGGCCGTCCATTCACAGGCGCAGGAGGTCTCGATGCCCGAACCCTGGCCCCTCGTACGTTCGAGATTCGACAAGTCCTACCACGTCTTCTCGGTGCGCACCGATACAGCTTCCTGCCCTCGCACGGGCCGCGAACACCAGTTCCACGTCCTGGAATCCCCTGACTGGGTCAACGTCATCGCTTTGACGCCCGACGAGCAGGTTGTCCTGGTCAGACAATACCGCCATGGTAGTCGCCGACTATGTCTCGAGATCCCTGGGGGTCTGGCCGAGTCGGGCGATACAGCAGAGGAGGCTGCCCGCCGCGAGCTGCTCGAAGAGACTGGCTATGAAGCAAGTGACCTGGTATTCCTTGGTTCCGCGTGCCCACAGCCCGCTATCTTGGATAACCGTTCCATCACCTACCTGGCCCGAGATGTACGCCACGTCCAGCCTGCTGAGTTGGATGACACCGAGGACATAGAGGTAGTCCTAGTTCCTGTGTCCGAGATCCCCGATCTCATACGGACTGGCGAGATCAGCAACGCCATGGTGATTCTGGCGTTCTACTGGTACTTCATGGGCGCGCAGGAGGAATAGCGGTCCCCCGTGAGAACGTTCGAACTCTCGATAACCGAAGGCAAGTACCCCGTACATTCCCTGTCCCTCCTTGTGGGGGAGGACGTGGTGACCTGCATCTGGGGTGGCACGGAACCTCACATCGGTGCAGTAGCCGTGGCCTTGCCCCGCCCGAGCATCGCCAATCCGAACGTCACCAGTTCGACGTCCTCCGTGTTTACCGTTCTGGGGCATAAGGAGGACGAACTCGTCAAGATGGTCTCGGAGAAACTGTCCGCGAGGCTAGGAAAGAACGTGGTCGTTGCGGCTGGCGTCCATTGGGACCACCTCGATGAGGGGGCCATCGAGCAGATCATGGACAACTGTCGGGCGCTGGCGGAAAAGATAGGAGACGTGATTGAGGGGGAAGAATGAAGAGACTCGTGGTAGGCATATCCGGTGCCTCGGCAGCCATCTACGGGATCAGGATGTTGGAAGCCCTGAGAGACGCAGGTGTCGTGTCCCACCTCGTCATCACCCAACCAGCCCAGAAGATCATTCCCCTCGAGACCACCTACCAGGTTTCCCAGGTAGAAGCCCTCGCCGATCACGTCCATCCGATTAACGACGTGGGGGCCTCTATCGCCAGCGGTTCCTTCCAGACCGATGGCATGGTGATCATACCCTGTTCCATCAAGACCTTGTCTGCCGTCGCCAACTCGTACAACGACAACCTCTTGGTTCGCGCTGCCGACGTGACCTTGAAAGAGCGAAGACCACTGGTGCTGGTCGTGAGGGAGACGCCCCTGCACAAGGGCCACCTGCGACTGATGCATGCCGTGTCCGATATGGGAGCGATTGTCTACATCCCCGTGCCGGCTTTCTACACCAGGCCCAAGACCATAGATGATCTGGTAGACCATACAGTGGGCAAGATCCTCGATCTCTTGGACATCGAGCATGATCTGCTCAACAGGTGGCACGGGCTATCAGAGCCGTGAGATTGAATGACGAGGTGCTGCAAGGCGCCAAGAACTTGACAATGACTAGCGCTACGACTATAATATTTTCGTTTCGTTCTTCTCATCAACGTAGCAGGTTTGCTGTCTACCATATGTAACTTGTTCTAAGTGGAGTGGACTGGTGCACTATCATCGCATCAGGAGCAGTCACGGCAAGGAACGACGGTCTGGCTAGCCACCGCGGAGTGGGCTAGCCAGCTTTGTTTTGTGCAGCAATGATCAGAGGTCAGAGCATCAGGGGGTAGACTATGGCACCATTGCATGGGGCTGACACGTACTGGAATCCGCTGCTGGAGACTCTGCCCAGGGAGAAGCTTAGAGAACTGCAACTGAAGAAGTTCAGGAACATAGTGCAGTGGGCCTACGACAATTCCAAGTTTCATCGCCGCCTCTATCAGGACGCCGGCTTGGAGCCAGGGGACATCAAGACCTGGGAAGACGTCAGGAAAGTACCAAAAGTGGAAAAGAGCATGATGAGGGAGATCCAAAGGAAGGATCCCTTCCCCTACGGGGACATGCTATGCGTTCCTCTGGAGAGAGTGACCGAATTCCATCAAACCAGCGGCACAACCGGACAGCCCGTGTACCAACCGGACACCTGGCAGGACTGGGAGTGGTGGGCCGAGGCCTGGTCCTACATCATGTATGCGCAGGGTTTCAGAAACAAAGACCGCATCTTCATCCCCTTTGGCTACAACATCTTCGTCGCCTACTGGGCAGGCCACTACGCCGGAGAGAAGATGGGCTGCGAAGTGGTGCCGGGAGGGGTGCTCGACACCGAGGCCCGCATCCTCAAGATTCAGGAGTTGAATGCCACAGCATTGATGGCTACTCCCACCTATGTCCTGGGCATGGCGGACAAAGCTCGCAGCATGGGTATAGACCCGGCAAACGACCTGAGCATCAACAAGATCCTCTGTGCCGGCGAACCCGGAGCCAGCATTCCGGCCACTAAGAAGAGAATGGAGGAGACGTGGGGTGCCAAGGTCTACGACCATGTCGGAGCAACGGAGATCGGCGCCTGGGGCTACGAGTGTACGGCGCAGCCGGGAGGACTTCACGTCAACGAGGCGCTATTCCTGGTCGAGTTGGAGGACATCGAGACCGGCAAACTGATCACTGATCCGGGCAAGAGAGGAAAGCTGATTTTGACCGCGCTCGACAGGGAGGCTCAGCCTTGCATACGCTTCGATTCCAAGGACGTGGCGGAATGGGCGGCTGAGCCGTGCCCGTGTGGCCGTACTTTCGGCTGGATCAAAGGCGGCGTGGTGGGCCGCGCCGATGACATCACCAAGGTCAAGGGCGTGCTGCTCGCCCCCTCGGCCATCGAGGAAGTGGTTAGGAGCTTCTCTGAGCTGAGCGATGAGTTCGAGGTGGAGGTAACCAAGAAGGGCGACATAGACTCGATCGCCTTGAAGGTCGAACTCATGCCGGAAGAGTCCCTCAACCGCGAAGCTGTGAAGGCCCGATTGGTGGACCAGCTCAGGCTGAAGACCAACCTGCGGTATGACATCGAGTTCCATGAGTACGGTACCCTGCCCAGATACACCCTTAAAGCGCAGAGATTCAAGGACCAACGCCCCAAGCAGTAGGAGGTAGTCGAGCCCATGAGCATGGACAAGGACAGAGAACTGCTGGAACAGATGGACAAGAGGATCCAGGCCATCAAGGAAGCTGCTCTCGAACTGCAAGATCTATCCGGCGGACTCCAGGCCGTCTACAGGAATGCGGATAGAATCCTGGCCAGCGTCAAGATGCTCGAGATAAACGTCACCGATGTGCTGGACATTCTCTAGGGCCTACGTCCCGGCCCAGATCAATGTGGGTCGAGGGTTCGGTACGGTCTTCCGAATGCGGGGAAGCAGTACGAGACATACTCCACAAACTGAAGGAAAGGAGGGCTCAACTACAGCAAGACAGGACGAAATGACCCCATAATCAGCGTGGCTGCCATTAAAGAGAAAGGAGGGTAGGGAGAGCACAGAGCACAATGGTGAGTCTGTCAACGTAGAAAGATAGAGCACATTCGAGGGAGGAGTTGACCAATGGCAGAGAAAAAGGCTATGAAGCAGCCCTTGATTGGCCTGCTGACCGTAGTCGTGGTGATGGTTTGCGCCTTCATTGTCGGGCTAGTTCCGGGGCCCATCACCGCGGTCGCGCTGATAGGGGCACCAACCCTGGTATGGCTGATGTATCTGGTAACCAACATGGTGTGGTGGCGAGGCTGGCCAGCCGGCGCTCTGAAGCAGCCCTGGGCAGGCCTCGTCAACTGGATAGTCCAGTTGGTGATGATGCTGATCACCCTGCTCATCTTGATGCCCATCCTAACCGGCGGCTTCGACTTTGCCGGTCACATGTTCCCCAGGGTGGCCACCTACACAATCCTATCCTTCTTCGTGATGTTGCACCTTACGTTCATCCTCGGCTTGAAGCCTTTCCACAAGTTGGAGTACCGCGTGGCAGGGGTGTGCGCCTTCCTGACCTCCTGGGTAGTGGGGTATATCCTGTATCTTGTGTTCTGCAATTGGGGCGCGATTCCACCTCTTGCAGATGCACCTGGTAGCCCTCACGGGATGTTCTTTGCCCTGGAGTTTGCGGCGGCCATACTGATGATGATCGTGTGGCAGATGATCGTGGCAGTGCTGTGGCAGGGGTGGCCCTTCAGTAAGATCCAAAACGCCTGGGCTAACGGGATCGTGGCTACCGTGGCGATCGTCCTCCTGGGATGGATCACCTGGGTGGTCCTGGGTGCGATACTCCCACGTGTGGGGATTCCACCTGAATTGATCGTCCCCGTAGTGTTTGCCCTGGGCGCTGGGTCCATATTCGGGACCTTTACTTGGGGCATGGCCTTCGAGACCTGGCCGATCCAGACGGCGAGTGCCACGCTCAAGCGTACCCTGCTCCCCATCCTGGCGGTGGCACAGTCCGTCGTCTGGTACTTCATCATGAAGGCCATCTTCGAGGCTGTTGTGCCAGCCGCCACTTGGCAGGCTGCCGGCGTCCCACCTCAGTTGTGGACAGCGATCTGCACCTTGAACCTGTTCGCAGCGGGCGTCATCCTGTACTACGGCATATGGCACAGGTGGCCTTTCACGCCGCCGGCCCCGCCGGGCTAGCATCCTGGCGAAGACCGTCAATCGACGAGATGGGTGACCGGGGGTTGAGTGAGAGTGCCATCGCTCAACCCCCAGAGCGCTTCGGTTCTCAGCGAAAGGAGGTGACAGGGGGAGCGGACAAGGTAAGCTCAGTTGTGAAGGATCATCGACGCTTTGCTGCTTCGGTGACGTCTTGCTGGGCAAGCTCGATGAACGCATTGTGAAAGGAGAGCAAAGTGGCAGAAAGAAGATTCCCAAGCCCCTTCGATGTAGAGGACATTCCGGGAACCGAGGGCTGGCAGGACATGTACCCTTACTACTACCTCTTCAGTGGGGATCGGAAGGAGTACGAGGAGAGCCAGTTCTGGTTTTGGGACGCCATGCACCACCCGGACCCGATGTTGCCCTTCGATACCATCACCGCCGAGAGTTGGTGGGTGGCGCTCTCTCAGAATACTTCGCGCATCTTTGCCATTCCCCCGGCGTTGGGCATCGCTCACCGCATAGTAAACGGCTACACGTACATTAGCGCTCACGCCCCGCCTGAGGAGTTGATCCCAGAGAGGGTCGGCTACTTTGAGAAGAGGGTGGGCTTCTACTACGAGAAGTGGGAGAGCCTGTACGCTCAGTGGGAAGAGAAGATGCGGGGGGTCATCGAAGAGCTCAAGGACATAGAGATCCCCCAACTGCCCATGTACGAGCCGGACCACGTCGTGTTCAAGGGGCTCGGCTACAGCAGCGGATACACGCTGCTCGAAGCCTACGACAAGTTGATCCTCAACATGTACAAGGCCTGGCAATACCACTTCGAGTTCCTCAACCTGGTCTACCTCGCCTATCTCACCTTCTTCGGCTTCTGCAAGGAAGCATTCCCGGACATCGGCGATCAGACCATCGCCAAGATGGTTGCCGGCGCTGACGTGATCATGTTCCGGCCCGAGGAGGAGATAGGCAAACTGGCGCGGCTGGCTGTGGACCTGGGCGTGGCGGACATCTTGAAGAAGGGCCTAGACGCTGACAAGACCATCGCTGACCTGGAGAAGAGCAGCCCTGGCAAGGATTGGCTGGACGCCCTCGAGAAGGCCAAGGATCCCTGGTTCTACGTGTCCACCGGCACCGGTTTCTATCACACCCACCTAGGCTGGATAGATGACCTCAACGTGCCCTTCGGCCACGTGAGAACCTATATTGATAGGGTCGAGAGGGGGGAATCCCTAGAAAGGCCCTTGGACGAGATAAACGCCGAGCGGGAGAGGATGGTCGCGGAGTACAAGGAACTGCTGCTCACGGACGAGGATAAGAAGAAGTTCGAGGAACTGTACACCACGGTGCGCAGGACCTACCCCTACGCTGAGAACCACCTCTTCTACGTGGAGCACTGGCACCACACCATCTTCTGGAACAAGGTGAGGGATCTCGGGCAACTGCTGACCGATCACAAGTTCCTGGAAGACAAGGACGACATCTTCTACTTCCACCGCTTCGACATCCCCCAGATGCTGTATGACCTGGTCACCGCCTGGGCGGTTGGCCCAGGGGTGCCAGCGCGCGGGCCAAAGTACTGGCCGAAGGAGGTCAAGCGGCGGAAGGAGATCTTCAAGAAGATGCGTGCGTGGGCCCCCATCCCTGCGCTAGGGCCCACCCCTGAGGTGGTTACCGAGCCCTTCACCATTATGCTGTGGGGCGTCACCACGGATACCGTCAAGTCATGGCTTGCCCCAGTGGGAAAGCCCGAAGAGATGACTGAGTTGCGAGGCTTCCCAGCGTCACCAGGCGTAGCTGAGGGCCCGGCCCGGGTGATCCTCGAGATCAGTGAACTGTCCACCGTCCAGCCTGGCGAGATCCTGGTCTGCCCCATCACGTCGCCCAGCTGGGCTCCCGTCTTCACCAAGATCAAGGCCGCGGTCACCGACATCGGAGGCATGACCTGCCATGCCGCCATCGTATCCCGCGAATACAAGTTGCCCGCCGTTGTGGGCACCGGATTCGCCACCAAGGCCATCAAGACCGGTGACAAACTGAAAGTCAACGCCGACGAAGGGGTGGTCACCATCGAAAGGTAATGCAGCAAGCATAGGTT
>CAZBJW010000056.1:0-19482 GCA_964492135.1 uncultured Anaerolineales bacterium | reverse complement strand
TGCATGCTCTCATCGTGGTGTTGTGCGCGACTGCCCAGGTCCCAAAAGCGCAGAGCGATTGCCACAACTAAGATAGCCACCCAGCAGATCAGTTCCCAATTGAGGGTGATTCTCGTGGACAAGGGCCTATCCAAGCTGGAGAATCTCTTTTCCATGTCGCCATTACCTCGTCATTCTTCCGGCCCTACTGCCACCCACATCGTGACGTCACGATACGTGGGGCGGTACAGGGTCTCCCGGAAGAGGTACCACCTCGCCAACTCGTGTCCTGGCAGATCCTCCGCCTGCCAGGTACTCTGTATGCGAAACCTCGCCCCCCTGTATCCTGCGACGTCCAAAGGTTCTTCCAGGGGAGTGATCACCACCGGAGTGGGGGACGATGCTGACCCCGACGCGAACCCCAGGTCCGTGAAGTCCCGCAGATACCAGGCCAGGATGGAATCTTGCTCTTCTTGAACCGTGACGTCCACGCTGTGCCGGTCTCTCTCCTGCTGATTGGAGTAGTCCTCTATCGCAGTGACCAGGTTGCGCACGTCGGATGAGGTCGGCCGCTCAACCAGAAGTTCAAGAGGGTTTCCGGGCCTGTAGTGATTGAGCCTCCACATGGTCCGCACCGTCAGGCTTCCCAGTATGAGCAGGATTATGAGCGCGCCGGTGCGGATCGCCGCTCTCCAATCTTGCGCTAAAGTCCCGGTGATGAGAATCACGGAGGCGAGCAAAAACAGCGACAGGAAGACCACGACCAGACGGGTTGGCTCGCCGGGGTCCTCGGGGTCGGCGAAGGCTGACAATTGAAGGATCATGTGGAATATCACCGGGATAGAGACCACTAGCGCCAGCCCGTCCCAGAGCCATCGCTCCCCTTCGCCCACCTTCGTTAGCAGATCACCTATTGTCCTGCCAGTGAGCAACGTGAGCGGGAGGAGCATCTGCAAGACTCCCGACGGGAGCTTCGTTGGCATCAAGGAGTAGAGCACGAAGGTCACGCCGAACCAGCAAACCAGCAGAGCTGAAAAGACGTCTCTCCGGGGCAGGTACACAGCACCGGTCAGACCAAAGACTAGCACCAAAGGTGCGTAGCCGATGAGTAGCGATACATAGTAGTGCCAGGGCTGCCCGCCACTCAAGGGGGTGAACTCGCTCAACCAGGCGGGTATCAGGTCCAATGTGGCCTGCAAGCCGTGAGGGTTGACCAAGAGCCCTGTCGCGATGGCCAGCACGACGGCTGCGAATATTCCCGTCGCCATCAGCCACGAGCGCCGTGAGGTCGGCGGCGCACTCCACCCTTCGGGTAAAGGCGTTTCGCCCTTCGCGTACCGAAAGTACAGAGCGACGGCCAGGAAGAAGCCGCCCAGTGCCAGTAGTCCGGCATATGCGGCGCCTCCTGCCACCACGGCTACGGCCAGCGCACCGGCTGCGAGGTACAGGTGCAACACCTTCCCCAGTCCCAGGTAGCCGAAAAGCCCTGCCATTAGAACCAGGAGCGACGCTGCTACGACAATCTCTCCACTCAATTGTCGGGAGAAGAAGACGAAGGACGGGGAAAGACCTAGGATAGCGGCCGTGACCAGGGCACCCCTCCTCCCCAGGTAAGTGCGCAGCAAATATGGCAGCCCCACCATCAATGTCCCGGCCAGTGCGGGCAGCACCCGAGCCACGGAGTCGTTGGCACCGAAGAGTATGTACAGAAGCGCGTTGCCGTTGAATAGCAGAGGACTGTGCCCCCTGATGCTGGCCGCCCCCCCTCTGTAGAACCGCCAGACGTCCAGGGCGAGCTGAGCTTCCTGTTCTTGTAATGGTTGCCGGCCTAGACCGTAGAAACGTACAAGCGCGGCTATCAGGATCAACAGCACGTAGAGTCCGGCCTCTACCGTCAGCCACGGTGGAGCGATTTCCCCGGCCTGTGGTGATAATCCCCGTCTATCGCCTCTTTCTTCTGCCATTGCCTTTGCCCGCTGGGCCCGGGGAGGGGAACGCTACCTCCACCACTGCCTATCGACCCCTGCTGGTGGTCCCCAGAGCAGGCCAATTATAGCATGGTGCGGTGCAAAGGCAAGGTAGCCGGGGGCTCCGGAGCCTCCCTGTGGACACACAAGGGGGCAGGGCAACCATATCTTGTTCCGACGAAGCGATCAGAAAGCACCTGGCATCTTCAGGGACCGCAATCCAGGCCACCGCAGCCAGTCACTGCTCATCCAGGGAGGTAACCAGTCTCCCACCGGGTGCTGTTCGAGGGATCAGCGATGTGCAAGCCCGTCCCCACGATGCCACCTTGCCTTTTCTTGCTCTGCCGCCTTATAATACAGTGCGTAATCATTTTCCGAGGAATGTGGATGGCCCGCAACCGGGTCCCTCAAACTCCAGGCGTTAGTGTGTCGAGTGTCCAGAGGTACATCTATCCGGGCGGATTGTAGCGCTGTTGCGGTATGCAGCTGCACGGCTACGGTCCGCTTACCACCAGACCCACGAGATTCGTGGGTCTAAGTGTCTCAGATGGCCACCACCCCGACAAGTCCGGCCACTACAGTGTTGACAGGAGGGAGAGATGAAACCAGTAGATGAACAGATGCCAATCCTGATGCAAGGGGCCGAGTTTGGCGATCCACAGACGCAGGAAACCATGGAAGCCGAACTGCGAGAGCGGCTCGCCGAGGGAAGGCCTTTGCGCGTCTATTGCGGCTATGACCCCACATCGCCTGACCTTCATCTGGGCCACACCATCACCATGCGCAAGCTCCGTCAGTTCCAAGACCTCGGTCACGACGCCATCTTCCTCATCGGCGATTTCACCGGCCTGGTGGGTGATCCCAGCGACAGGGACAGCGCCCGCCGCCAACAGACTCCAGAGGAGGTAGAGCAGAAAGCCCAGACCTATCTCAACCAGGCCTTCAAGATTCTAGACCGCGAGAAGATGATCGTTCGCCGTAACTCAGAGTGGCTGCGCAAATTGAGCTTCATCGATGTGATTGACCTGGCCTCCCACTTCACGGTGCAACAGTTCCTGGCTAGGGAGAACTTCGCGCGCCGCTACGACAAAGGGGATCCCGTCTGGCTCCACGAGTTCCTTTACGCCTTGATGCAAGGGCGGGATGCGGTGGCTATGGAGACCGACGTGCAACTGGGGGGGACGGACCAGCTGTTCAACCTGATGGTGGGTCGCAAGCTTCAAGAGATTTTCGGGCAACGACCCCAGATCATCCTCACCTTCCCCATCCTGGTGGGCACCGATGGATATCTACGTATGTCCAAGAGTACCGGCAACTACATCGGCATCGACGAGCCTCCAGAACAGATGTACGGTAAGGTAATGAGTCTTCCTGACCATGCCATGATCGACTACTTCACCCTCGTGACCCGGTACACCCCTGGTCAGATCGCCGCAATCAATAAGGGCCTAGCTAACGGTTCCTTACACCCCCGCGATGCGAAAATGGAGTTGGCGCGGGAGATTGTCTCCATCTTCCACAGCGACGAAGCTGCCCGAAACGCGGAGAAACATTTTCGCACCGTCTTTCAGGAGGGAGAGCTACCAACTGACATGCCCACCTATGCCATGGAGAGGCCCACGAACATCGTTGACTTGTTGGTAGCCAGTGGCCTCGCAAAGAGCAAGAGTGAGGCCCGTAGGCTGATCCAGCAAGGGGGAGTACGGCTGAACGGCGACAAGGTAGACAACATCGAGGAAGTAGTGAAGGCGGAGCCGGGAGCCGTCCTCCAGGTGGGCAAGAGGAGATTCGCCAAACTGGTGCCAGCATCGAGCCGGGAGGAGAGTTGACCAAGCCCAACCGGCTCATTCACGAGACGAGCCCTTACCTGCTCCAGCATGCCCATAACCCGGTGGATTGGTATCCCTGGGGAGACGAGGCCTTCGCGAGGGCCAGGGCAGAGGACAAGCCGATTCTACTGAGTATCGGTTACTCCTCCTGCCACTGGTGCCATGTCATGGCCCACGAGTCCTTCGAGGATGAGTCCACAGCTCAGCTGATGAACGAGAACTTCATCAATATCAAGGTGGACCGGGAGGAGAGGCCTGACGTAGACACCATCTACATGCGCGC
Source organism: uncultured Anaerolineales bacterium (assembly GCA_964492135.1). Classification (GTDB taxonomy): domain Bacteria; phylum Chloroflexota; class Anaerolineae; order UBA7937; family B3-Chlor; genus CAYGAW01. Next base: position 15,424 of record CAZBJW010000056.1, on the reverse strand, counting down.
GGTCGTGAGTATGACGGGCAGGGGCGGCTGGCCCCTGACCGCCTTTCTCACCCCTGAAGGCAAACCGTTCTTCGGTGGAACATACTTTCCATCTGAGGATCGCCACGGCCTCCCCAGCTTCCCCAAGGTCCTCCAGTCCGTGACCAAGACTTATCGAGACCGGAGGGATGAGATCCAGCAGTCGGCAGAGAGCATCGCCGCTCATATCGTGCAGCAAGACCTGCCCCGCGCTGCACCTGACACTCGACTCAGCCTCTCCACTCTCGATCAGGCCGTTCGAACCCTCAGCCAGCAGTATGACTCCACCCACGGCGGGTTCGGCAGCGCTCCCAAGTTTCCTCAGGCCATGACTCTGGACTTCTTGCTGCGCGAGTACCATCGCAGCGGAAACTCCCACGCGCTCCGCATGGTCGAGAGGAGTTTGCAGAAGATGGCGAGGGGCGGCATCTATGACCACCTCGGTGGCGGCTTTCATCGCTACTCGGTGGATGAGAGATGGCTAGTGCCTCATTTCGAGAAGATGCTCTACGATAACGCCCTCCTCAGCCGCGTGTATCTGTGGGCCTACCAGGCCACAGGGAATTCCCTCTATCAGCGCATCGCCGAGGAGACCCTTGAGTACGTGCAGCGTGAGATGACCTCACCAGAAGGTGGTTTCTACTCAGCCCAGGATGCGGACAGCGAAGGAGAAGAGGGGAAGTTCTTCGTCTGGACTCCTGAGCAGGTCATCGGCGTACTGGGTGAAGAGGAGGGAGGCCTCTTCAATGACTACTTCGCCGTCACTGAGCAAGGGAACTTCGAGGGAAAGAATGTGTTGAGCATCCCTCGTGATCTGGATGTGGTGGCTCACCTGGCGGGCGTGCCTATGGAGCGGCTGGAAGACATCATCGCGCGAGGGCGCCGCGACCTATTCGTTGCCAGAGAAAGGCGTGTACGCCCTGGCCGAGACGAGAAAGTGATCACTTCTTGGAATGGACTGATGCTGGCTAGCTTCGCGGAGGCCGCCCGCATCCTCGACCGCGACGAATACCGCCTTACGGCGGAGCGAAACGCCGGCTTCATCTTGCGCGAACTGCGCCACGATGGTCAGTTGCTTCACATCCACAAGGACAGCAAGTCCAAGCAGAGAGGATATCTGGAGGACTATGCTTCCTTCAGCGATGGGCTGCTGGCGCTCTATGAGGCGACCTTTGATGACAACTGGTTCCGGGAGGCCAAGGGCATGGCGGACGACATGATGTCGCGTTTCAAAGACCCATTCGGCGCCGGCTTCTACGTCACGGATGGCGAAGAATCCCTCATCACCAGACCAAGGAGTTGGCAAGATGGCGCCACGCCGTCGGGGAACTCTCTGGCCGCCAATGTCCTCTTGCGCCTGGCAGCCCTGACCGGTGACACTGCCTACGCAGACATGGCCGAAGAGATACTGCGAGCCATGGCGGGACCTGCGGCGCGCCATCCCAGCTCCTTCGGCCACTTGCTTTCGGTTTTGAACTTCGACCTTTGTCCACCTGAGGAGATAGCCATCATAGGTGATCCGACGGTGCAAGACACCATCGAACTCCTGAGGGTGGTCCATGGCCACTATCGACCGGGCAAGGTGGTCGCCGTAGGGGTACCAGCCGACGATAGCCGGTCGGTCATCCCGCTCCTGGCAGGAAGGAGCCAACTCGACGGGAAGGCCACAGCCTATGTCTGTCGGCGCTTTGCCTGCGAGCGGCCGGTGACCACTCCCACGGAGTTGGCGATGCAACTGCGCAGGGGCGCCCACGAGCGCAGTCCAATCTGAGAGAGGTGGACGTGGCTGCTCGCTTGCGCATTTTCACTAGCGTTGCGCCCGATCTGCAAGGAGAGCGGGAGATCATTGGTAGGGCCATCGCCAGCCTCCCAGTATCCCTAGGCTGGGTGATCAACTACACACCTTCCGCTGGTGAGCGCCTGGGTCCTGCAATGGATGCCGTTGCAGTGGCTGACCTCTACGTGATCCTGCTGGGCACGGATATCAGGGCCCCTATGGGCTCTGAGTTCGTCGTCGCGCGGCGAACTGGTAAGAGGATACTGGCTTACGTGAAGGACGTTCTCCACACATCGGCCGCACGTGTTTTCATGAGGGATGCCTCTCTCAATTGGAAACACTTTTCCGCTGAAGAGGAACTGGGCCCACTCCTCCAAAGGGACGTCGCGGAGCAGATACTTGAGGGGGCAGAGGCCTATCGCATCAGCCCTGTGGACTGGGAAGGTCTGTCGGCACTAGTGGTGGAGCTCACCGATCAGGAGCACCTGGAACCAGAAAAGCAGCAGCGTCCGCCAGGCTATCGCGGAGCTGGCAAGGACGCGGTGATCGTATCCCCGGAGAGGGACCTGCCACGAGACGGGGTTTTGATAGAGAAGTCGAAAGGTTCCAAGTGATCCTCTCAGTCCACTGTGGTCCTCGCTGCTCTCGAGGAGCGCTCGCGCTCACAAGAAGGTTATGCACCTAAGCCACCTATCTCTGACCAACTTCCGGAACTACGTGCGGCTAGACCTCGATTTCTCCCGGCCCGTCACCCTGCTGCGAGGCGACAACGCTCAGGGAAAGACCAATCTTCTGGAAGCAATCTACTATCTGGCTACAGCGAATTCTCCTCGGGCGCGCACCGATCGGGAGTTGATCAACTGGCTGGCCAACGAGGACCAGATGCCGTTCGCGCGTTTGGAAGCCAAGGTAGAGGGAGCCGAGACCCTGCGAGAGGTGAACATCATCCTCCTCAGCACCGCCGACCGGGCACAGAAGGAGATTAGGATCAATGGGGTCAAGCGGCGCGCCTCGGACTTAATCGGGCAGCTCAAGACGGTGCTCTTCATGCCTGAGGACATCGACCTCATCGCGGGTTCTCCTGACGCCCGCCGAAGTTATCTCGATACCGCCATCTCTCAGGTCGATAGCCGTTACGCACGCTCGCTCTCGCAGTACAACCGGGTGCTAACCCAGCGGAACAGCCTCCTCCGAACCCTGCGGGAGCGTCCGGGGGATCCCCGCCAGCTAGATTTCTGGGATCGCCGATTGGTTGTGGAAGGCAGTCACCTCATAGCCTGGCGTATACGGATAGTCACGGCCTTGGACAAACTGGTGCAAGATACCCATGCCCATCTGACGGGAGGGGAGGAAAGGCTACGCCTCCTGTACAGGTGCAGTGTGCCTCTGGAGGGAGAGGACGGGCTCCAGGCCTACCACCAACTGCCCCTCGCCACCGTCCGTGGCTCCGAAGAAGCGATAGGTGCTGAGGATACACCCGTTGCCGTCGTGCGGCACATCTTCCGGCAGAAACTGCAGGCGCGCCGGCAGGAGGAGATAGACCGCGGCATGACGCTCATGGGCCCCCAGCGGGATGACCTGCGCTTCCTGGTGGGGGGAGTGGACATGTGCACCTACGGCTCGCGGGGGCAGCAACGGACTATCGCCATCTCGCTGAAGCTGGCCGAGATGGAACTCATCCGCGCCGAGACTGGGGAGGAGCCCATCCTACTGCTGGACGATGTGATGTCGGAGCTGGACGAGGCGCGGCGGCAGTGCCTCATGGATGCCATTCACGGAGGCCAGCAGGTTATCATCACCACCACGGACCTCGATTCCTTCACACCGTCCTTCCTCGAAGAGGCAGCTGTATGGAGAATCCACGAGGGAAGGCTCTCCAGCTTTCCCTGCCAGCGTCTTCCACCTACAGACCCTTGAGCGGCCGTTTGGCCGGGATGCCTGGCCGTCGCGGGTATTTGTCCGGAGTCCAGGCGATCTTCTCCACCACCACCAAATGGCAGGAGAATTCCAGACCGGGCAGCTGGACCGCCCTCACCTCCTCCAGCCGGCCTCCCAAGAGCTTCATGGCTGGTTCGGCCTCTTGCACCTCCTGTGCCACCTCGGGGCCTTTCTGGGCTACGAATACTCCACCCACTCTGAGCAACGGTAGAGCATACTCCAACAACACAGGCAATCTAGCCACTGCTCGCGCCAGAGCCAGTTCGTAAGTCTCACGGTAGTCAGGTCTCCTTCCCAGTTCCTCTGCCCGGCCCTTCACGACCTCCACATCGTCCAACCCCAGTTCCGCCACCATGTGCTCCAGGAACAGCACCTTCTTCCCCACTGATTCCAGAAGCGTCAGCCTCATCTCGGGAAGGACTATCTTCAGCGGCAGCCCAGGGAACCCGGCTCCCGCACCGATGTCAATACATCGCGCCGCAGGAGCGAGGGCCGCGAGGACGCGCAGGCAAGACAGCGAATCAAGGAAGTGCTTGACCTGCACCTCTTCGTAGTCGGTGATGGTCGTAAGGCTGGCGCGCTCATTCCAGACGATGAGCTGCTGGTGATAGCACTCGAAGGCCTCCAACTGCTCCGGTGTCAGGGCTACACCCCATTCCTTGACGCCCGCTTCCAATAGCTGCAAAATCAACTCCAGTTTGCCTAAGTGCTGCCGCCAACGGCCGCAGGGTCACGCCAGCGCTTCCGGTAGGAGAGCAAGTAGACCAGCAGGCCAAACGGGCCGAGGACAACGACGACAAATCCCCATAACGCGCGCGTGCTCCAGGATGCCTGCGTGCCACTTGTCAGGTCCCAAGTGAGGAAAGCCAGCGATCCTAACACAAGCGGAATCCAGATCAACAACAGACGCTGGAGCACATCAAGGGCAAGCCAAATGAAAATCGGCGGCAACAGGGACTTGCCGCCCCCCGGGTAGGGCAGAGCATCCGCAGTTTCCATGCAAGGAGAACTCTCCATGCCACGCACCAGCGCCCTCACCAGGATTTGGGGGAGATCAATGTCGAAGGCTTCAAGAGATGCGAAGACATGGTCAAGGTTGGCGCCATGAGAGTAGACTGGAAGTTGATCGCTGATGTCACCAGACAGCTCCGCATGGACATCGAGTATCTGCGCCGGGGAGCTACAGGAGAAATCCAACTTGCTGAAGTCTATCGTCCGGATCTCTGGATTCATGTGCGTCCGGAAATGCACTCGCATGTTCTCTGTATCGAACACTATGGTCCACGCCGTGGTAACCGATCCCCTGGTAGCCTCCTGGCTTGCCTCCGCCAGTGTCTCAAAGGCGTATTCAACGGCAGCTCCTACGCTGCTCGTCTCAAAGGCAGCGACCCTGTCTGCTACGATGAAGAATCGAGTGAGCGAATTGACATCGGCTTGTGGGTGGATTGCGCTTTCCTGCCAAGCTTCGAGAGAGTCCTCATAGGTACTGTTGGTCAGAGCCTTCACCGGCAGTGCATCGCCGGTGTGATAGACCATTTCCCCGCCAAGGAACTCGATGGTGGCACAGTCGCCTGTTCTGTCGCAGACCAGATAGTGGTCTTCCGTCTCGGAGATTCGGACCCGTGAATCACTGGCCAGCACCTCTTCCACCGTACTGAAGTTGTCGAGCACATACTGAGCCCAGAGCGCACTCACAATGGGAGGCCTTGCATCGGGCGCGGGGTTTTCGGTGGTGAGGAGAGCATGGGTAGAAATCATTAATCCAGCTTCGTTCATACCTGCCGACGGAAGCTGGTATCCAGAGTGATTGAACGTAACGCTGCCATACTTGGACGTCCAGACGGCGTATTCGCCGCCAGTGCTTGGCTCCCAGCCCGATTTCGCGACGTATCTCTTGTTGACAGCCACAAGACCGTCAACGAAGGTGTGATCCTTGTTGTAGCCAAACACGGCGTAGCCGCCGTTGTCGAGACTCAGGGATGAGCAGCTGTGTCGGGGCTCAGGCTCGATGCTAGATGTGTCATGCGCCCTAAACGCTGTCAACGAGGTTGTGGCCACCAGTAGAACAAGCGTGACGACGCAGCTTGTCACGGTAGGAAGCAGTCTATACTTCATCCTTTTCCTCTCCTACCTGGATCATCGCTGTGGCTCGAGCCACCACACATCGGTGTGATCAATAACTCACACGCGGTCTGCGCCGTCTACGAGTATCTCACACTGCAGGTCGTGCACAGCCCCCATCCCACAGGTGCCTGAGCCGAGGCGGCGGCGGAAGCGACAGGCTTGAAGGACACTATGCGCGAGTGGCGTACCATCTCAAAACCACCTTGTTTCTATTGATTGGCCTCAAGAACACACGGCAATCCCTTCTCCACAGACCCAGCACGACGATTTCCATGACATTGTTAACACACCACGCGCAGATGTTCTACAAGAGTTCAGAGCCTAATCAGCTTCTCCAGCCAATCGATCTCCTCATGTTTCCTTCTCCAGAACAGGTCTTCCCAAACGTAGTGGACGGCAAGCATCTTGTATTGCCCAAAACGCTCATCGAAAAGTGTCAAGAGTTCGCCGACCGACCCCGGTTCCTCTGGGTCTCTGTCGAAAAACAGTTTCGAATAGATCCTCTGCTCCCAAGGAGATATATAGTTCAACTCGTCTAGGTGGTGGAAAACGTCAAAGAGAATGTAGCCGACAGAAGCGGGACCGATGCCGTAGAGCCCCAGCAAGGCTTCCCGCTGCTCCTCTCTCGCTCTGCTCCTCAATTCGAACTCGTTGATCTGTTCCTGCACAAAGGTCGTAGTGATCCTCTTTATAGACTTGGCTCGATAGCCGATCTTCAGGCCGCGGAGCTCGTTCTCGGTCGCCCTGCCAATGACTCTTGGACTCCAAGAACAATACAATTCTTTGCCATCATAGGCAAGCAGTGTTCCATAGCTCGTGAGTAGAGCCTGCATCATGTTGACCGAGCGCCGCACGGTGGCGTTTTGCAGGACTATAGCAATGATTAGATACTCGTACAGTGAGCCATAGCTGAGAGGCCGCATCCCGCGCCATTTGCTGATGATTGGACCTAACTGCACATCGTCTCCAAATCGCTGATTGAATTCGGTCAAGTCCACGTCCAGATTGTAGCGATACTTGATTTCCTCGATGACACCATCCAGGAAATCCTCACCAAGCCTGTCTTTCGACCAGATGGAGAGACAGATTCCAGGCTGATCCACCGTTCCGTGGCTTTCAAACTTCAACCCTAGGGGGTCATCGTGCCAAAGCATTGTCTGCCACCGGACCCCAGGGGTCCACTAATTGTCTGCTGATGGAAAGTGGTCAGGTTTGTGCATCGTGGCTTCGAAGTTGAAAGGCCCTTTGGGCAGAAGCTCTACGACATGCTTGCTTCGAAGGGCCAGGGGCTTATCCATTAGCTAACCCTCTCAGCACTGATATCGGCTTGCACCTCCGCGGTAATCCGTATGCGTGATCGTCAAGCCCTCAGACCACTCAGACCAGTGCATCTCGAGCTGATCTGTTATCTTGAGCTCATAGCTCTCCGGTTCACAGCCTTGAAGCGCAACGCAATCATCAGGCTCGAGAGATCAAGCGGAGAAGTACCTGCAGGAGCATTCCCTCGACGACAAAGACCACAATAGGCAAGCATACCAATGCCACCAGCCTGCGCAAGATAGACTCGGTGTAGGGCCACTCGGGCACCTCCTTGACCCGCTGCTCCACCGATGCCCAGGCTGTGAAGGCATCTAGTAGCGCTCCCAGGTCCTTCACCTCCCCTTTCGCCGCTCGCTCGTTCAACGCCTCGTACGCAGCCTCCAGGCTGACGCGCACCCTCTTGAGTTCCCGCTTTTTCGCTTCGACCATGATGCGGTGAGTGCTCATCATATTGAGGAAGAACACAGCCACCGGCGCCAAGACAAGCGGAGTGTATATGATGATGTTCTCAAGGTAATGTGCGCTTAGAGCCGGCTGGGTGAGAAACAATAGGCTCAATGTGTTACCCCCGATGTAGGCCAGGGCGATGCCCAGGCTCCAACGCCCAATGGGCTCCAGGGGCTCCAGGTTGAAGATATTGACCTCCAAGCGACGACGCTGCAACTCGGCGAAGAGCCTGCTCCCGGACAGCGAGGAGTAGATGAACCAACTTAGGAGACCATACATCAGCCCTCCGGCAAGTACCGCATACGCCATTGTGAGGCCAGGATAGTACTCCCCGGCCCGCAAAGAAAGCAGTGATGCACCGAGCGCGCCGATACCCAAGGCCAGCCATTCGCCGCGGCGGTTGAAGAGTGGTGCCTCGGCCAACAGTTGTTCAAAGTCGTCATCACTTATCCGCGCCAGCGGACGGAAGTCCCTGATGGCGTTGTTGCGCAATCGTCTCAGAATCGGCTGAACAAGGAGGGTATACGGCGTAATCACTAGGTCCATCATACTTGCCCGCCAGAAGTCGGCATCCAACTGGTGAGCCAGGAGCCCCTCCAGGTACGCAGTGCCAACCAGGAGTAGGATCAACATCAGGGCCACTGCAACGGTCACTTGCAGCCACGACAGCCGGCTTCTCTGTACTAACTCCTCGAGTAAGGTGCAAGGAGTGGTGATCGTGGTGGATTCTGTAGCCATTCTTGCTGAATTAGTCCTCACTTCCTATTCAGTAACAAGCCCTTAGCACGGTCATACCGCGACACATCCTCTGGCTTAGAAGAGGCGGCGGAGGATCAGGAACAACCACAAGGCAATCAGACCTGGCGGCCAAACCCGTTCTATAACGGACCGCCTTTACTAAGCTGCGAGGTCATGTACATGTCACGCAGTTGGATACGAGCAGTAGAAGTTCGCTCTCTTCCTCGACGTGAACGCGCATCTCAACCAGACCTGGCATGAGGTACTTGTCCGCTCCGCCAACGATCAGAGCGCATCAGCTGGCGGGTCCGCTTCCCCGCTATCGCCAACCTCTCCGGTGACGGCCTCGCAGACGATGACGGTTTGATGCTGCACGATGCGTTCGCGATCCATGGGGACGACCTTCACATTTGTGAACGCCACCACGGCGTTGTCAGGTCAGAGATTGGGCGATTTCCGGACGATGTAGGCTTTCCTAAAGACAGCAATCCACCGTTTGTCAAGAGAAGTAGGCCCAACCCAACCACGAGCAGAATTGATATGACCAGAAGCTACAACGCCTTTTTCATTTGCCCTCGCTCCCTTTTCCAACTCCTGCATCTAGCCCCGCCAGCTCAACACTTACTTTCCACAGACGCGCAGCGAGGGCAGTATCATACGATTCCGAGGACGACGGTTCTGCTTTCCTGTTCACAAAGTAGTTGCCTGTGACTCCCTCGACTTCGGGAGACGATGCTAGATACAGTGACGTCTCGGCACCTTTCTCCGGAGACTTGGCAAAGGGCTTGAAGAGCTTATAGGCGAATTTGAGATACGCTGGATAGTCCTCGTCCATATCCACGAGGTTGGTCGCGACGGCTCCGGGGTGCAAACAGTAGGCGGTAACGCCAGTTCATTGTAGTTTCTTGGCCAGTTCATACGTGAAGAGGACCAGTGCCAACTTAGCTTGGTTGTTCGCACGTGTCCCATTGTAGTCTCGCTCCCCTTGAAGATCATCGAACTCGATCTTTCCTTTGGTGTGGTATGCGCCGGCGACATTGACAATCCTGGCCGGTGCGCTACTCTCGAGCGTGTCAAGCAATAGATTGGTGAGCAGGAATGGCGCCAGATAGTTGACCACAAAGATGGTCTCAAGCCCATCAACAGTGACATGTCGTTTCGTGAAGTAGGTACCCGCGTTGTTGACCAACACCTGCAATCGCTGATACCTGTCCCTGAAGTCTTCCACGAGTTGGCGTACAGCCGCCAGTGAGGAAAGATCGGCCAACATCAGGTCGACGGCCTGATTGCCACTCTCGGCCTTGATTTCAGCCATTGCCCCTTCTCCCCGGCTTCGGTTGCGGCAGACCATCACCACGGTGGCACCTATCTTGGCCAGGCCCATGGCGGTCGCCTTGCCGATACCAGAATTCGCACCGGTAACCATGCAGATTCTGTGGTCCATACTTCTAGTTTCGCTTCCCATCTGACTCTCCTTGCGTTGGCAATGTTGTGTCGATAAGCACGCTGCTGAACGATTCCAGTCCAACTGTATGAGAACTTGCGACCGAGCGCCGCAATGCTCAGCGGGCACGAGGGTCAATTGCGGCGTGTGCCCTGTGTCTGTCAATACAGCGCGTCATTTGACTTGTCTCTACCCCGACCAGAGATCAGACACTTGTTCCGCCTACATAGTGTGTCTCTCAGACCTGGATAGATTGGCTGGCCTGGCCACAAACACGATGATGACCGCAGCAACCATGATGAAGGCGCTCATGATGGCAGCGATCTCTGCTGGTACACCGCTCGTGGCGGCATTGAATGCGCCATGCCACAGGGTCACCATCAAGATGCTGCCTCTGGTGCTGTTGTACAGCCACGTGAACACGATCGCTCCCGAGAGCAGGCCCAGGAAGAACATCATGGCGCCGCCAAGGCCTAGGCCCATGTACGCCTCCCTATAAAAGAAGGCCGGCCCATGCCAAAATGCCCAGAAGACCGTCAGGACCACCGTGGCTGGCAGGGCGCCTCTATGCTTCTGCAACCTGGGCAGGGCAAAGCCTCTCCAGCCAGTCTCCTCGCCGAGACCGTAGGTCATTATCCAAAGGATCCACCCACCGAACCATCCCAGCTGCGGCAGCTCTGGGACATACCCGAACTGGCTCAGATCTGGCCACTCCCCTGCCATGACGCCGACAACTGTCGCCGCGATCAAGAAGAGAGCCACCGGGCTGAAGGCTGCCACCAGGATCCATCCGATGCCGACTCGCCACCGCAACATGCGTCCCACGAGTTCTCGGACGCCCGCGGACCCCGCTGTGACCGTCGTGACGATGAAGGCTGCCAGCATTGGCCCGAATGCCGCAAGAAAATGCATCATCGGTGGGAAGTCTACGTTGACCAGACCCCGTGCCGAAGCGGCCAGCGGAATCTCGATCGCCCACGTGATCGCATAGGCCAGCAGGAAGTAAGCCACAAGCGGGTGCCGTTTCAGAAAACCCGACCTCTCGGAGCCAGGTTCCTCTGCAACACCGCCGTCTTCAACGATACTCTGAGACATTCTTCTCATCTCCTGTCATAAGTCTTGCTGGCGGTTCGCGGACGTGCGCTTCTTGGTCACCATGGGTAGACCAAACCCCGTGCAAACTGCCACCTTATCTTCCCGCCTCGCTGACCAGCACGAAAGAAGGTCCCGGTTGCGGGATCGGGGTGTTGTGCCAGGAAATGCCCGTGGCTCGCACGAGATCCTACGGACCCAAGATGGCCTGCAATCCAACCTGCGTGATCCACACTCCTGGCAGTAGGAGCAGCGCGCTGACTAGCAGCCGCACCGTATCCCGCTGTCAAGGCCAGGTCGGGATTCCATCCAGTGCGGACCGCTGGATCTCCTGCGTACAGCCCAAGTCCCTCAAAGTCGACTTGACTGCACATCTAAAAGCCGAGCTAGTTGTCCATCCTCATTGGTAGCTACGGCTCGCTAGCGCTCCTGCGCTGAATCACACTCTGTCACCAATCGCCAGTTGCAGTTCCCACCGCTACCATGAGCGAATGAAGGCCACTAGGTTGGCTATCTGCTCGTCCGTCAGCGTCTTCCCGTACCCAGGCATAGACATACCCGACAAGCCCTCGGTGATGAACGTGGTGAGCGTCGAGTCGTCCATCCCACGCGCCTCATCTCTCAGGGATACGGTCGTGAGCAGGCTCCCAGCCCCTTCTCCGCCGTGGCACGTGGCGCAGTATACGCCGTAGAGGCCTTCGCCCCGCTCGGCGCCCATTCCCGTGGCTGCTACACCGGTGAGTACGGAGGCCGGAGCCTCGTGAGCGATGGGCTCCAGAGAGCGCAGATACAGCCAGGCCGCCCGCAGGTCTTCCTCGGTCCACCGGCTGTAGACCGGCCAAGGCATGAAGGTTACCATCACCGCGCCGTGCGGCCTTACTCCAGTGCGCATGGTGGTCACGAACTGCTCTTCGCTCCAACCGCCGATACCAGTGCCCACGTCCGGCGTGAGGTTGGTGCCGGTGGTGTCGAGGCCTTCCTCATGGATTAGAAAGTCACCGCCACCGAACGGTCGAGTCATATCGTATATCCCGGTATCGGGGCTGCGCGGCGTGTGGCATCCGGCGCACATGGAGCCGTGCAGGGCCAGGTAGTGGCCATATTCGGCCGTCGCGCCTCTGGGCGGCGCAACGATAGGTTCGGTGACCGCGGGCTGGGACTTGACCATCCCCAGCGCCATCAACGCCTTGGCCGCGAACGACAGCCTATTAGGCGGGACTTCGTTGCGCACCGCCGACAGAGAACGCATGTAGGCCACCAGCGCCAGAGTGTCCTGGTCGCTCATGCCGTGGTACCATTCGGCTTCCATGATGGGGAAGATCAGACGCCCTTCGCGGTCCACGCCCTCTCGAATAGCCCGCACGAGTTCGCCGTCGGACCACGCCCCGATGCCCGTCTCGGGGTCCGGCGTGACGTTCGAGCCATATAGATAACCGAAGCCTGGGCCGATTTCCGTCGCGTCGAACTCCCGGCCGCCCGCCTGAGGCTCTCCGGGGCTATGGCTGCCCTGCGAACCGTGACAGAACCAGCAGATCTGAGTATAGTTATACAGGTATTCACCCCGCGCCACCGTTTCCGCGTCGTTCGGCGCCGTCATCTCAGGGACCGGTCGGCTCACCGGCCGATTCCAGGTGAGTTGTACGAAGACAACCAGACCCATGACCAGCACGGCCAGCACTCCCACCACTATGCCAAGTCCTTTGAGTATCCGTGTGAACCACTTTCTCATTTCCACTTCCTCCTCTCCACTAACAGGACAACTGCGGTGATGGCACCCCATGGCCCCCTGAGGCCCTTGTTGTTCATCTTGCACTCCGTCCGCCCGCTCGCGTTCGGTGCTGTCCTGGCAGATGCGGTGCCTGACTGCCCCGATTGGGCACTCCATCACACTGTCGCCGAATTCGCCTGCTTGTTCCTGGCCCGACGAGCCATGTCTTCGAGTGTAGTAGATTCCAATATCTTCATGCACGCGTCATGCATCTCCGCCCAAACTTCCTGGGTCACACAGACATCGCTCCTGGAGCAAGAATCGGGGCTGGTTGTGCACTCGACTAGACCCTCTCTTCCCTCGAAGACGTCGTATATCTCGCGGAGATTGATGTCGTCAGGCGGCCTGCTGAGCGCGTGACCTCCCTGCGCTCCACGAACGGTCCGCACAAGCCCTGCGGAGCGCAGCGATGCCAGGAGATGCTCCAAGTACTTGGACGACACCTCCTGACGGGCAGCTGTCTCTCTGACGCTAACCACCCCCTCCTCATAGCTCAGAGCCAAATCCAACATAGCTCTAGCGCCGTATCGGGTCTTGGTGCTTAGTCTCATGATAGTATCCTATTTCTATAGATTTAATAGAGATTATCCCCTAGAATTGGACTGTATGTCAAGGAGGCCTCTCAATGAGTGGTCGCGTCAGCTCGGGCTTGAAGATCAATACAGAGCTGAAGATAGCTTCCGAGCCCGCCACGGCCACGCCCTGCTGCGGTTCCCGTACTGGCCAGTGGAGTTCGCGCCCGCAAAGCTTGAGAGCGTCCAGCGATCAGTCGCCTGGCTTACCAACGAACGAGGCATCTTGCCACTCTCAAGGCAGGCCCTTTGCTCTTCTCGGGCGACTGTGATAGCATGTCATGAAGTGACTGAGCAGTTGCTGGGACAATCCGATGTTGATATCGACCTGGTGAAGCAGTGGGCCCGAGACGCAGGCCAGACCGCACTGCGATACTTCAATCGCGTGGACGGTAGCCGCAAGACGGATCGAACCCTGGTCACCGACGCCGACTACGAGATAGAGGATCTCCTAACCGATTGTGTCAAGGCCACCTACCCCAAACATGGTGTCATCGGCGAGGAAGGAACCAAAGATGTTCGCGGAGAGTATGTGTGGGTCATCGACCCCCTCGATGGCACCCGCGCTTTCTTGGCCGGCCTCCCCATCTGGGGCATCTCCATCGGCCTGCTACGGCGAGGCAAACCTTCCTTGGGCGTGTTCTACATGCCGCTCCTTGACGAATGGTACTACAGCCCGAGCCCGGCACGTGGGGCCTTCTGGAATGATCAGCCCGTCCATTGCCCAGCCAGAGACGACTGGGATGAGGACAGCTTGCTGTGCGTGCCGGCCGACGTACACAGGCGGTATGACATAGATTTCCCCGGCATAACACGAGCCCTCGGCAGCACCGCGGCGCATCTATGCTTCGTGGCCCGTGGAAATGCGGCTGCCTTGCTGATGGACAACCCTGGCATCTGGGATATCGCTGCAGGCGGCGCTATCCTCCTGGCAGCCGGTGGCACCCTGCGCTCCCTGGCCGGTACAGAGGTGGACTTCGCGGCTCTGCTGCAAGAGGGTACATCGGAGAGGGCCATTTTGGGCGCGCATCCCTCACTCATCGATAGCCTGGCCCATTACATCAGGCCCAAAAGTGCATTAAAGTACCGCGCACACTGAAGAGTTGGCGTTTGCGGTGTCGCCCTTGGCGAGCTTCAAGGGCCGACGCCGTCACTGCGAACCCTGCCTCCGGTTGCCCTAGTCCCCTCTCAAGGGCTATAATGGCCTGACGGGCAGCACCCGCGATGGAGGTATCGATGGTTGGAGCTTTCTTCGATGTCGTAGGGACGATATACAAAGGAGCCTTCTGGAGGGATATCTCTCGGCGTCACCGAGAGCAGAAGCGAAACCGCTTCTGGGTCTGGGCTTATCTCATCTGGCACATGGCTGCCTGGCCGCTCAACTTGGCAGGGCTGCTCAGCCAAAAACGGTGGTATGAATCCTGGGCTCGGGACATGGGCTGGCTGTTTCGCGGCCTCACGGTGGAAGAGGCGGAGGAGTTGTTCGACTGGGTCACGGATCAGCGGCTGGTCCCCGATCTCCGTTCAGACGTCATGGATCTCTTGAGAGATCATCAGGCGAAAGGCCACTTAGTAGCGCTGGTATCGGGCAGTCCCCAGCGCCTACTTGATGTGATTGCCGCTCGCTTGGAAATGGGACACGCCATAGGCACCGCCTTCGAGATCAGTGAGGGCCGGTATACCGGTAAGACTGAGGGGCCACTGGCTATGTATGAAGGCAAGATGGCAGTGCTCCAGGATTTCGCAGCCCAGAATGACATCGCCATTGAATGGGAAGACAGCTTCGCCTATGGCGATAGCCGATCAGACATAGACCTCCTGCAGAGCGTGGGCCACCCCGTGGCCGTGTACCCCGATGAACAGTTGAAAGTGGTGGCCCTGGAGAGAGGCTGGAGGATCATCGGCGAGAGAGAGCCACGGACTTGAGCCCCTTCTCTCCCAGTTGAGGGCATGGGCCCCAAGACCTACGCCACGATGTTTGGGCCCGTCTTTGAGCTGCCGCGACGCCATGGCACTCTCCTCCTCACCAGGCCCGCAGTATCGCGGGCGTCCCGCCGATCCTCCGGGCAATGCTAAGGGCCTTATCGGAGCGAGATTCGTCTGCAAACCGGTGCCGTCGACTGCCCGGAAGCCCCTGTCCAGTCAAATGATACTGTTACCGAAGGCTAGTGATTCTTTCAAATGAT
>CAZBJW010000055.1:0-19556 GCA_964492135.1 uncultured Anaerolineales bacterium | reverse complement strand
TTTCAGCAGCTTCCGTCCTGCCTAGCTCCCCTATGCCCATGTGCGCGCGTCGACGATGACTTCAGCATCCTCAGCGAGTGCGCTGGCCGGGATGAATTCGACCCGATCCGCCTTCACCCGGCAAGCCGACTGCACAACCCCCACCAATGTACTTGTCAGCGCTTCTCGGTCCGCAGCCTCTTCAGAGAGAACCACTCGCACAGTCATCCGGTCCCGGTTCTCGGGTCGGGTGACCACCGCCTGAGCGCGCGCAATCCCTGGTATTTGGCGGAGCGCATACGTCAGCTGGTTCGGATGGACGAACATCCCCCGCACCTTGACCGCATCCCCAACACGCCCTACCAGAATGATTGAGCGTTCCTCTTGGCGGCTCTCCCCCGGAGCAGGGTCCACGTTGACGGCCAAGTCACCGGTGCCCAGGCGGATCAAGGGATAGGTCTCATCGAAAGTTGTCACCACGACTTCCCCCGTCTCGCCAGGGCCAACCGATTGCCCTGTATCAGGGTCCACGACCTGGATGATGGGGCTTTTGAGAAGGCTCATCGCCAGCTTGCCTTCGGCGTCGTATGCCAGGGAACCGACTTCTGCTGTGCCATAAACGTTGGTGACGCTCAGACCGTACTTCTCAACAAAGGTCTGGCGCAGAGGGGGCGGCAGCGGTTCCGCCGAAACGAGGGCCTTCCGCAAAGAGAACTGGCCGCGAAGGTCAAGACCCTGCTCTTCAGCTTTTTCGATTAGCGCCATCAACCAGGACGGCGTGCCGATGTACCCAGTCACGCCGAGGTCCAGCATCATCTTGAGCTGGAGGTCCGCATTGCCCACCCCAGCGGGAATTACCGTCGCGCCGACCTGGGTGAGGACCTGGTCAACGGCTAGGCCGGTCGGGATCAGGTGATAACTGAAGGTATTGAGCACAGTGTCGTCGGCATCGAAGCCGACAACAGCAACAATATCCTGAGCAGTCTCGATCATGGCGCCACGGTCGGCCGAGGGCTCGTACAACGGGCCCGGAGAAAAGAAAACGTGTTTCAACGTGTTGATAGGAACGGCCAGAAAGCCGCCAAAGGGTGGGTTGGCCGCTTGCAGTTCGACGAGCTTGTCCTTGCTCGTCACTGGGACCTTATCCAGGTCTGCGACGGTCCGGATGTCATCCGGCGAGACCTCAGCCTCGTCCATGATCTCCTTCACCGCAGGGGCGTTGTCATACGCGTACTGGATGATCTGCCTTAGCCGACGGGCGAGTTCTGACATACTTGCCTCCTCCTGGAACTCAATATCATCCCAGCCAGCGCTTGCGTCGCTTGTAGTGCTTCACGTCGCGGTAGCTCCTCCGCTCGCCGATGCTGGTTAGCCCTAGATAGAATTCTTTGATGTCCTCGTTCTCTCGCAGCGCCTCGGCTGGGCCATCGAGCACCACGCGCCCGTTCTCCATTACGTAGCCGTAGTCCACCACGTCCAGCGCGGCACGGGCGTTCTGTTCGACGAGCAGTATAGACGTGCCTTCTTCGGCGTTGATACGTTTGACGACCTCGAAGATCTCCTCGACCAGCAGGGGTGCCAGTCCCAGTGAGGGCTCGTCCAACAGCATCAGGCTGGGACGTCCCATCAGCCCCCTGCCGATGACCAGCATTTGCTGTTCGCCGCCGGATAGATATCCGCTGACCTTGCGCCGCAGGTCCTTGAGAAGGGGGAAGTAATCGTACACCGCCTCCAGGTCCCGTTTGATAGCGGCTCTGTCCTTGCGCGCCAGCGCCCCCACTAGCAGGTTCTCCTCAGTCGTCAGGTGAGTGAACAGGCGACGGCCCTCGATCACCTGAACGATGCCCAGGCGGACGATCTCCTCCGGTGACCAACCGTCAATACGGGTGCCGTTGAACTCAATGCTGCCTCGCCGCACCTCGCCGAGTTCCGTGCCTAGCAGGCCAGAGACAGCCTTGAGGGCCGTGGTCTTCCCTGCGCCGTTGGCCCCCAGGATGGCGACGATTTGGCCATCTTGGACCTGTAGGGAGACACCGCGCAGGACGAGGATGACGTCACTGTACACGACCTCGACGTTGTTGACTGCGAGCATGAGTCCGCCTCTGCTTCTGAGAAAGGATGATCAGGGATCAGGCACGAGCTCGGACAACCCTGATCCCTGATCGTTGCACCTAATGCATCACGGCACGTCGGCGCCTCCGGGGCGCAAATCCGGACATTCCATCCACTCGCTGAGAGGGGCAAAATAAGGCGTGCCCTCAGCGGTGAACTGGACCTGTCCAATACGCGTCGTCGAAGGGGCGCGGGTCTCGGCGTCGAACTCCCAGTGGAACACGCCATCTAGAGCCTGGTAATCCAGCTCCTGAAAGGCCGAGTAGAGAGCCGCACCGTCCACGTTCTCGTATCCGACGTCAGCCACGGCCATCTTGACGATCTCGATGTAGGCGTCCATGGTGCCCCAGGCAAGGAGGTAGGCGATATTGCGGGTGGAAATCTCCCGCTCGTTGGCCAACCACTGCTGTGTGACGGTCTGGATCCCGGGATGGTCAGTCTCATCCCACCAGGTGTAGGGCAAGAGGCCGATGAAGTTGTTGGCCGCTGCCTCGGCCAAGCCGACCGTAGCCAGGTCGAGTGCCCAGTTGCATCCGGCAATCATCAACTCGTCGGCCACCCCCAACGCCGCTGCATCCTTAAGGAGCTGGGCAGGGCCAGTAGCCAGTGAGGTGGTGTACAAGATGTTGGCGCCGTCAGCCATCAGGCTCTGAATTTGGACGGTGAGGTCGGGCGTGCCGGGCATGAAGTACTCCGCGCCCACAACCTCGACTCCCACTGATTCACAGTAAGCGGTTGTTTCACTTGTCTCGCTGGCTTGCCCGAAAGCCCCCATCCAGCTCAGGTGTCCGATCTTGGGTGGTTCCTCCTTGTCCCAGGTATCGGCGACCCAGGCGCAGAAGGCGCCAAGTTGATCGGTGTACAGCGGTACCATGCCGAAGGCCCAGCCCGGCTCTTGCCCACTCTCCCCGTATAGCCCTGGGGTGCTGAGTCCAGCGGTGAAGACCGGAATCTCATCCTCCGCAATCTGCGTGCGCAGCATCTCAGTTTCAGGAGAGCCGTAGAGCATGATCATCCAGGGCTTGGGATCGAGAGCGCTGTAGCGGTCGTAGATAGCCTGCGCTTCCTCCAGCTCGCCGGCGTCATCGGCATACTCGCTGACGATCGTGGCGCCGCAGATGCCGCCCTGGTCGTTGTAGTAAGCGATAGCATCAGTGAGACCGGCCAGGAGCGGCTGGGTAATGAAGGCATAGACGCCGGTCAGGTCGCCGAAGTGGTAGAAGGTGATGGTCTCACCCGTCAAATCCTCGGTGCAGCCCTCTGGAACCTCGACGGTTGGCACCGCGGTTGGCGGGACCTGGGTTGGAGGGATCTCGGTGGGCGGCGGCACAGTCGGGGTTGGCGCGGCTGGCGCACAAGCCGCCAACATTAGGACCATAAGCATTAGCAGCAACGCGCGCTTCTTCATCTTTTCCTCTCCTTTCATTTTCAGAGTCTGAACCAGCACTTAAGGGGCCAGACACCACTTCAAGAGTGAACTTCTCGCGCTTCATCCTCGATAGCATCACCTCCTTTCCATCCCTAGTGTGCGAACGGCCGCAGGCGCCACGCGGCCTTGAGGATTTCCCAGCGGTACGCCAGGCCTCTGGGCTCGAAGACGAGGAATAGCATCATGACCACAGCGAAGAAGAGCGGCCCCAATGCCCGGTCGACGCTGGCCACGTCCACGAAAGGCAGGGTCCCGGGGAGCACTTCCCGCATTGCGGGTGTGATGAACGTCGCGAACTCACGCAGGAGCCGCACGAGCGTTGTGCCAAAGATCGGTCCCACAGCGTAACCTGCCCCGCCCACGATCAGCATCCCGAGCTGCCAGATGGAATCGAGCAGGTCGAAGCCATCAGGGCTGATGGTGCGGGCGTAGTGCGCCGATAGGCTACCGGCGATGCCAGCGTATAGGGCACACAGGAAGAAGGCGCGCAGCTTGTAGGTGAAGAGGTTGATGCCCAACACTTCGGCTGCGAGGTCGTTGTCACGCACCGCGATTAGGGCGCGACCGACCCGTGTGCGGGTGATGTTCTTCGCCGCTAGCATTGTGACTGCCACCGGGATCATGATTACGTAGAACATGCTCTGATCGGAACTAAAGACCCAGCTACCAAGCGTGGGGAGTGGCACCTCCATGCCGCTGGCCCCCCCCGTCCATTCCGCTAGTGGGTTCTTGAGTACCCAGGGAATGATGAACTGGGCCGCCAGCGTGGCCATAGCCAAATAGAAGCCCTTGATGCGCAGGCTGGGCAGGCCGAAGATCAGCCCGACGAGACCGGCGGTCAGCGCCGCGAGTGGCAGGGCGAACCAGAAGGGGATCCCCACGTGCGCCGTCAACAAGGTCGAGGTGTAGGCCCCGACAGCCATGAAAGCCGCTTGGCCGAGGGATATCTGGCCGGTGTAACCGAGCAGGATATTCAACCCTTGCACGGAGATGAGCGTGATGCCGATGCGGTTAAGCGTGCCCAGCCACGGCAGTGGCACGATCTCCACGCCCAGAGGAGAGTCACGGCTGAAGAGGGGCAGTGCGAAGAAGATGACCACGCCCACCACTGCTGCCACCTTCAGTGCCGGTGTTCGCACCAGCGCCATGTCTTGCTCGTAGCTCACGTCGTAGATACCGCTCGGTCGGAGTGCTGCCATCCCGTTCCCCTATTGTGATGTGTGCCCAGAAACTCCAATCTATATCCGCTCGATGCGCTTCTGGCCGAACAGACCGTCCGGCTTGATGATCAGCACCAGCATCAGGACCAAAAAAGGCGCCAGTTCCTGGCCCGCGGAAGTGCTGATGTAGCCGCAGGCCATGGTCTCGACGACGCCGATTGCCAGCCCCCCCACCATTGCCCCTGGAATGGACTCCAGCCCGCCCAACAGCACCGCGGGGAAGGCTCTGAGAGCCATCGTGGGCACGGCAATGGGATCCAAGCCGGTGCCCGCGCCCTGCAGGATGCCGGAGGCCGCGGCGACGATGGCGGCGATGGCCCAGGCCAGTCCAAATATGTGCCGGACCGACAACCCGACTGACTGGGCAAGTTGATGGTCTTCCGCCGCAGCGCGCATGCTCAATCCCGTTCTGGTGAAGCGGAAGAAAAGAGTGAAAGCTCCGAAGCCGAGGGCGGCGACAACGAATGACCACAGCAACTGGATCTTAATGATAATATCGCTGCCGAGAAATGCTGCGGTGGGCAGCTTCAACGGTGCCATAGGGAGACCAGCCTGATCGGCGAAGATCGGGAGTGGGTGTGGATTGGCACCCCAGATCAACATCACGAGGCCCCGAAGCAGCTGAGCCAGCGCCAGTGTCATCATGATTGTCGTCAGCACTGGCTGGCCGATGAGCGGCCGCAGCGTGAGGCGCTCGACAAGCAAGCCCAGGATCACGGCGGCGGCCAGGGCAGCCAGAATCGAGAGCCACAGCGGCCAGCCCTGGTCCTGGAAAAACGTCCAGCAGAGGAGTCCGCCCACAAGCATCAGCCATCCATGGGAGAAATTGAAGATGCTTGAAGCCTTATAGATCAGCACCAGCCCTAGAGCAACGAGGGAGTAGATGCTACCTACCAGAAGGCCGGTGATCAACCACTGTAGGGCAAGGTAGAGAGGTTTACCGAATAGAACCAGATCAGCCATGCTGCCGTCTCCGGTTCGGTGTTCTGCCGCTCATCAATCCTTCCGAAATCCTGAGCTCCACGCCGTCGTGCAGAGAAGACGTCTGCACTCAATCGAGTGAACGCACTGTCACGGACGTGTCCACCACACCTGTACGCCCGTCGCGATACGTCACTTCAGCCCGGACGCGTACTTCCTCACCGCCGCTGTACATGGTATCGATCATCAGCTCGTAGCGCTCCTCCATGTATGCCCGCCGCAGTTTGCGAGTACGGGTCAGCTCTGCTTCGTCGGGGTCGAACTCCTTGTGTAACAACACAAACTTGCGCATCTGTGCGGACGGCGGCAGAGTATGGTTGACCCGCTCGACGTCGGCACTGATCAGGTTGTACACTTCAGGCTTCTGCGACAGGTCCACAAAGGTGGTGTAGGCCAGTCCGTGGCCCTCCGCCCAGCGTCCGACGTTGTCGAAGTCAATGTTGATGATCCCTGTCACATACGGCTTGTCCGCCCCGCCGATGGCCATGGCGTCGCGAACATACGGGCTGAACTTCAATTGGCCTTCGATGTACTGTGGCGAGAACCTTTCCCCTCCAGCTAACTCGAGAAGGTCCTTGACGCGGTCCAGGTAGATCAGATGCCCGTCCTCGTCAAAGTGCCCAGCGTCGCCGGTCTGGAACCAGCCATCCTTGAGCTTGTCGGCCGTAGCCTCAGCGTCCTTGTAGTAGCCCCGGAAGACAGTGGGACCCCGTACGAGGATCTCGCCATCGTCGGCAATCCTGACGTCCATGCCCGGCAGTGGAACGCCCACTGTCTCGAACCGGACGTCGTCGCCGATGTGCAGAGTGTGGACCTGGGCCTCAGTGGAGCCGAAGAGTTGCTTGATGTTGACACCGACGGCCCGGAAGAAGCGAATGACGTCTGGGCTGACGGCTGCACCGGAGGAGTAGGCAGACCTGACCTTGATCAGCCCGAGCTTGTCACGTAACGGCTGATAAACGGCCAAATCCCCTAGCGCATACAGCAACCGCCAGGGCAGGCTGACAGGCCGCCGCTCCTCGAAGCGCATGCGGGCAATCGTGTATCCTATGGGCATAAAGATGCGGTATAGTAAACGGTTGATGGCCGAGCTGTCGGTCATCCGCATCTGAACCATAGCCACCATGTTTTCCCACAGCCTGGCGCTGAACAGCAATGCCTGAGGCGCAACCTCGCGGATATTCTCCTGGACGGTTTCGGGCGCCTCGGGGAAGTTGACGATCATGCCTGTGCGCACGTGGACGGTGAGGCCCAGCACGTTCTCGGTAATCCAAGCTGGGGGCAGGAAAGAGACGTAGTCGTCCATGTCCGTGCGTGGGTCCACATTCATGGTCAGATCGCAGCCGGAGATGAGATTGGAGTGGTCGATCATCACACCTTTGGGCAGACCCGTCGTGCCTGACGTGTAACAGAAGACGGCTAGATCGTCCCCCCTGCCTTCTGCCACCAATTCCTCGAACAGCCGAGACTGCTTCTGGTCCTGTGACCGTCCCAGGGCCTCGACTTCTTCAAAGCTGATCAGCCATGGCTCGTCGTAGCTCCAAAGTCCCTTCTCCTCCCAGTAGATGACGCGCTGCACCTCCGGCACCTGACGGCGGATCTCCAGTAGTTTGTCACACTGCTCTTGATCTTTGGCCAGGACGAAAGTGGCGTCGGAGTGATCCACCACATACTGTATCTCACGGGGGACACTGTCGGTGAAGATACCCACGGCTACCCCGCCGGCCGCCTGCACGGCCAACTGAGCCCAGAAGTACTGCGGGTCGTTGTCGCCGATGATACATACCTTGTCGCCTCGCCGCAGACCCAGGCTGACCATGCCAAGCGCAAATCGCTTGACGTGCTCGTAGGATTCGCGCCATGTGATATTGCGCCAGATGCCCAAATCCTTCTGGCGCATGGCGACCTGGTCGTCAGGATATTGTTGCACTTTGGCTAGGAAGCACTTGGGAAGGGTCTCAAGACCTGCCTCTGCCATTCTTGCTCTCTGCTCCATCGCCTGTACGCCAGCGCTGAAGGCGTCTACTGTCCCAGGTAGGCCTGGATGACCTTGGGGTCTCTCCTTACCTCGTCGGGCGCAGCGTCGGCAATCTTTAGGCCGAAATCAAGTACAGCGACCCGGTCAGCGATGTCCATCACGAGCCCCATGTCATGCTCGATGAGGAGAGTCGTGGCTCCCTGTCGCTCGTGTATGTCCAGGATGAAGCGTGCCATGTCCTCCTTCTCCTCGACGTTCATTCCCGCCATTGGTTCGTCAAGCAGAAGCAGCTTGGGTTCCAGCGCCAGTGCTCGCCCCAGCTCCACACGCTTGCGCAGGCCGTAAGGTAGTGTGCCAACCGTCTTCTTCCGAACAGCCTCCATCTCCAGGAAGTCAATGATCTCCTCCACCACGCGCCGGTGCTGCACCTCCTCTCTTAGCGCCGGCCCGAAGTAGAGGGCGCCAGCGAGCATGCCCTGTTTCATGTGCACGTGTCGAGCCGCCATCAGATTGTCCAGAACGCTCATGCCGGTGTAGAGGGCGATATTCTGAAATGTGCGCGAGATGCCCAGTCTGGCGATCTCGTGCGGTGCCAACCGGGTGATTTCTTGCCCTTCGAAGATGATCACTCCGCGGTCGGGCCTGTAGAACCCATTGATGCAGTTAAGGAGGCTGGTCTTTCCAGCGCCGTTGGGGCCGATGATGGCCAGGATCTCGCCGTACCGAGCCTCGAGGCTCACGTTCGATAGGGCGCTGGTGGCCGCGAACCTGAGCGATACCCCGTCAACGCGAAGCTGGATTGAGTCGGTGCTCATGTTGATACCCGTTTCCTGACCGATACCTAACCCGGCACAGTCGCTCCGACTACTGACATTGTAACACCCATGTGCGAGTGCGGTTACGGATTTGTCGCTGTGGCCCGCCGGCACGTAATCTCATGCCCGGAGCCTCTGGTCTGACAAAGCCTGGCCAAGGGCTCCAACGTAGGAGCACAACGCAGGGCGTTTTACGGCTATACGATGACGGCCGGACTGGCGTTAACCTGGGCGCATTAACGTCAACGAGAGGATACCGTATCGGCATTAATCGCCTGTCAGACGTTTGGCAGCCAATCGGGACAGTAGCACCCCGGTCTCGGTGTGGGGAGAAAGGCGAGCTTGGGGGAGCCTTCCGTGTGGAGGGGTTGATCTCTGGCTAGAATTCGGTGGCGCTGGTGAAGGTGAAGCTCCCGATCTTCAGGGCCGGCACCCGAACTCCCCCGATGAAGTTCTCCATGAAGCCCTCTCGCCCTATCTTGGTGTCGCGACCTATCAACTCCAGTGCGGATAGGGCGTCCAGGATGCTCTGCGTGAAGCGCAGGTTCTTGACCGGGCCCATGAGCTCACCGTCCTCGATGAGGAAGGTCCCGTCACGCGTCATGCCAGTGACGATGGTCTTGAGGGGATGAACCGGTCTGACGTAGTGGAAACGAGTCACCCATAGCCCTCTGTCTGTGGAGGCCAGCATCTCCTCTTTCGTGGCGTGACCAGGATCCATAGCCATATTCCAAGGGAATGGGCCGATGCTGTTGGGGGCTGGCAGGGCGTGACCCGTGGATTCCTTTCCCTCCTCCTTGCCGGCCGCGTAGCTGTCGTACACCACTCCGCTGGCCATGCCGTTGGTGATGAAATCGACGCGCTGCTTGGGAACACCTTCGAAGTCGAAGGGCATGGGAAGGTTCTCGGGGTTAAGGCCGTCGTCCCAGATGCTCACGTTGTCCCCCGCTACCTTCGTCCCCATCTTGCCCGCCATGAAACTACGCCCTTCTTGAAGGGCCAGAGCGCCAAATCCCATGTATGCCAGGTACGTCAGCATCAGGCTAACGGCATACTCTTCGAGGATCACAGTGTAGTCTCCGGGCGGCAGATCCACCGGATTCCGGCTGCGGAGCGCCTTGTCGATGGCCTCTTCCCCCACTGCTTGGGGATCGATCTCCTCCACGTCCAGAGAGGCTGCAGCGGCGTATCCAGCACCAGTGTCGCTCATGATCACAGTCCGCAGGTCGGCGAGTGTCGTTGGGTAGTACGCCATAACCCCCAAGGAGTTCCCGACGGCATACTCGAAGCTCCTGGTGGCGAAAGCGCCTGAGGCGTTTAGCGACTGTTCTCGTGCTGGCTGGCAGATGCCCCTCACGGCCTCAGCTCGCTTCTGAGGACTGCACGCCGCGGTGCTCTCTACGAAGCCGTCTAGCTCCTCGGCGGTTTGGGATCCGGGGAGAGACACGAAATCAGGGTTGTCCTGTTGAAACCTGGCGGCCGTCATCGCTGACTGGAGCGCTCGCTCCAGCGCGGCGTCCTCCAGGTCGTTGGTGGAGGCAATTCCTATCTTCTTGCCGAGCACGACGCGTACGCGAAAATCCAAGTTCTCGTTGGCCACATTTTGATGTATGTGGGAGTTGGCGAAACGAGTCAACTGCTCGGTCTCTCCCATGAATACCACCTCTGTTTGGTCAGCCTTGGAGATGGAGAGGACGTATTCGATCCTCTCGCATATCCTGTCTTTACCCAGCATCGTTTCTCCTTCTCTCGCTCACACCTACTTCATCACGCCGACCTGTACGTCTCGAAAGCGAGCAGGACTGGCCCCGTGTCCGACGTGGGCCGTCTGAGAGGGCTGACCCTTGCCGCAGTTGGGCGTGCCCCATACATCCCAATACCCCTCATTGCATATGGCGTCACAGGCACCCCAGAACTGGGGCGTCATACCTGCATAAGTGGCGTTCTTCAAGAGGTCTCCCCACTTGCCGTTCTTGATCTCATAGGCGATCTCCGTACCGAACTGAAAGTTGAGTCTCTTGTCATCTATACTCCAACTCTTGTTCATCTCCATGTAGACGCCGTCCTCCGTGTCGGCGATGAGATCATCCAATTCCCAATCCCCGGGTTCGAGATTGATGTTCGTCATACGGATCAAGGGGATGCTGCTCCAACCGTCGGCGCGCATGGTGCCGTTGCTTCGCTGTCCGAGCGTGCTGGCCGTCTCCCGAGATGTAAGGTAACCGACGAATACTCCACCCTTGACCAAATAGGTTCGCTGGGCGGGGACGCCCTCATCATCGTATCCAAAAGTTCCCAGGCCGCCGGGAATGATGGCGTCAGCGGTCATGTTCACGAGTTCGGAGCCGTACCGGTAGTTGCCCAGCTTCTCGGGGGTCAGGAAACTGGTGCCGGCGTACGCAGCTTCGGTCCCAAGGACGCGATCAAGCTCCGTCGGGTGCCCGCACGACTCGTGGACTTGCAGGGCCAACTGGGTGGGGCCCAGGATGAGCGTCGTGACACCACTGGGACACTGGCGGGCAGAAAGCAAGGCCACGGCTTCCTCGCCGAGGCGTTCCGCGCTGCCTAGCAGGTCGTATCTCTGGATGAACTCGTATCCCGCCGTTCCCTGATGCCGACCAAAGCTGTTGGGGTAGGAGCGCTTCTGGACTTCATCCTCGCCGACGGCTGTAGCCACCAATCCCACGCCGGTCTCGAAAATCTCTTGTTCGATGAAGCTGCCCTCGCTGCTGGCGAACAGTTGCCTCTCTCGGATGAAGAGCATGTTTCCCTCAGCGACGGCCACTCCCTCAGCCCGGCGCATCGCCTTATCGCAGGCCAG
This sequence comes from uncultured Anaerolineales bacterium, assembly GCA_964492135.1. Taxonomy (GTDB): domain Bacteria; phylum Chloroflexota; class Anaerolineae; order UBA7937; family B3-Chlor; genus CAYGAW01. The sequence goes on along the minus strand of CAZBJW010000055.1, from coordinate 8,221 downwards.
CAGCAGATCGATCTTCTCGTCCAACGAGACCTGGAACGGATCTGACTCTATGGGGGTGCGATATGTGTCCCTGTGAGCCTCTCGGGGGCCCAGGTCTATTGGTTCTCCTCTCACCAGAGCGCTGGCCTTGGCGACGTCGATAGCCAGCATAGTGATCCTGTCCACCTCTTCCCGCTCGATACGAGCGCTGGAGGCAAACCCCCAAGCATCGTCGACGATGACCCGCACGCCGAAGCCCTGGCCTGCATCGAGAGAGAGCCCCTCTACAATCCCGTTCTTCACGGCGATGCTTTGGGTCTCCACAGCAACGATGCGGATATCGGCGTAGTTGGCCCCCTTGGTTTGGGCGAGATTCAATGCCCGATTCGCTAGTTGATCCAAAGGACTCTCCTTTCGGTCATGCCTGGGATTTGACGAGGATCCCAATGTGTGGTAAAATCAAAAAAGAGTATTAGTTGGGTTACGCCAGGAGAATCTGATGCCGCTCTACGAGTATTATTGTGACGATTGTCAATGCAAGTTTGAGGTCTTGCGCAGTTTCAGCCGGGCCGATGATCCTGTTTCGTGCATTGAGTGTGATGGCTCTCATACTCAACGAGCCATTTCCGTGTTCTGTGCCGTCAGTAAGGGGAGCGAGGTCGGCGAGAGTAGCCGCTCTCTGACCGGTGGTGGGTGCGCTAGCTGTGCCGCCACCAGTTGTGCCACCTGCAAGACGTAAGTCATAGTAGGCCACATTAGGGCCTTTGTCAAACCAAGGGGCCCTGGGGCTGGTTGTGGTGCGTCTGTGCCATGACCGACGCGAGGACCACATCGGGTCTTCGCTTTTTTCTTGTCCCGCTGACCCATCCGATGGCTTTGCGGTGTGTTGGACAAACAACGGAGGTGCCTGATAGGTAGTTGAAAGACGAATTGCGCATAGATTTGGCAAGAGAGCTCTCGGAATCGAGGAGGGTTGAGGGAAGCTGGACCCTCCTCGATTTTGATGTTACGGATTTCTTGCACCGTTCGGAGTTGGAGGAGTTCCGGGTGCAAACCGGTCTCACGCGATCGCCCGTGACATTGGCGCTGCCCAGTCAGCCTCGCCACGAGCCTGACCAAACGGAGAGAAAGAACCGGGTGGTGGTGGCGTTCTTACACGGTCTTGGGGGCAGCAGAAGCTCGTGGGGCGTACGGAGTTCGGCGCCGACACGAGAGCTAGGGCTTATGGCCACTGTCCTACGTTTGGTGCAGAGGCTGGGAAAGGAGCCTGTCGGTCTGGTGCTGGCTGGTCTAGGTCATGATGGCGGAAACGTGGATGTAGCTTCATGTGACCTAGGCCTGACGCCAGGGCACTACTCGCGGCAGCTGGAATACGTCCTGCGTCACCTGGGTTTATATGACTGCGGCCGGATTATCGGCATTGGCCATTCGGTTGGCGCCACCGCACTTTGGGAGTTTGCCGGGCGAAACTCCGCCAGTGGGATGGAACCAATGGGAAAAGAAGGGCGGAGGCCAGAGCTTTCTGTGGTGTCAATCTCACCGGTGAGGGCCATGGCTGAGCACAGGGGTCTGGCGCTCGGTTGCCGTGTTGCCGGACAGGGCCTTGACCTGTTTGTACGTACTCATCTGCGCTTGTGGCGCTCTTCCGGTTGGAGGTTCCGGAAGCTGGTTAGCATGGCTTCTGTGCTCAAGGGTCTGGCACGACAGGGGCCGTTCAAGGCGAATCTGTCTGGTATCAAGGGCCTGGTGCTGATCGGGGAGTGGGATTGGATAGCTCGTATCGGCCTTAGGGCAGGTTTGCAGCGGGCCGGCTGCGCGTGGCCCATTGCACAACTCACTGGGTTGGGCCACAATCTGTTGTGGCATCCGGCAACGGCCAGGGCGCTCGCCTGGTACATGCCCAGCCTCCTATGACCATCGCTCAGGACCGCTGAGGACTTGTCCTCGCCACCCTTGTGCCACCCACGGGGGTGTGGGCGACGGAAAGTCATCGGACAATTCCGCTTCGCTTGGAACTGGCAGCCCAGTTGGATTATAATCCTCGATTGGAGAGCACGATGGTGAGTTTCAGCTTCGACCTGCAAAAAGGGTGTCGCGATACATCAGCCCGGGTCGGGGTGCTACGCACGCCTCACGGCAACGTGCCCACGCCCGTCTTTGCGCCTGTCGGTACACAAGCTACAGTGAAGACCTTATCTCCGCGTGAACTGGAGGAGCTGGGCGCATCGTTGATCGTGGCGAACACCTATCATCTGTACTTGCGCCCTGGGGCAAGTGTGGTCGCCCAACTGGGAGGGCTTCACAGTTTTATGGGCTGGCAGGGGCCGATTCTGACCGACAGCGGCGGCTTCCAGGTCTTCAGCATGGAGCACCTGCGCGAGGTAGACGACGATGGGGTCACGTTCCGCTCTCACGTGGATGGATCGGAGCATCGTCTCACGCCAGAGAAGAGCATCTCCATACAGGAACAGCTGGGAGCAGATATCATCGTCGCCTTGGATATCTGTCCGCCCTATCCGAGTGACCGCGAGCATAACCGCGTTGCGCTGGACCGCACTCATCGATGGGCAGAGCGGTGCTTGGAGGCTCACACGAGGACCGACCAAATGCTCTTCGGGGTGGTGCAGGGTGGGACGTATGCTGATCTTCGGGCAGAGAGTGCGCGGCATCTCTCATCCTTGGATTTCCCGGGCTATGCCATCGGTGGGCTCAGCGTGGGAGAGCCCAAGGAACTGATGCATGATATGCTGGACATCACCGTTCCGCTGTTGCCGGAAGACAAGCCTCGCCATCTGCTCGGTGTGGGATCACCCGAAGACCTTTTCGAGAGTGTCGCAAGGGGCATAGACATCTTTGACTGTGCGCTGCCTACCCGGGTGGCCCGTAACGGGACCTTCTTCACCAGGGCGGGGCGGATAAACATACGCAATGCGGAGTACAAGGATGATCCTTCCCCGGTGGACCGAGGATGCGCCTGTTACGCTTGCCAACAGTTCTCCCGAGCCTACTTGCGGCATCTAGTGATGGCCAAGGAGATATTGGGCTTGCGTCTCGCCACTCTACATAACCTCCATTTCATGCTGAATCTCATGGGTGAGATCAGGGAATCTGTGCTGCAGGATCGATTCCCTGAGCTGAGAGAACGGTTTGTCTCTTCCTACAAGGCGGTGGATCACGAGGTGCGAATGCGCGACCGGCGGGTGTGGCTGGAGAGGTTGCGTGCCTCGGAGGGGGTATCTACAGATTAGTCTCTTGCAGGCCCTGATTCTGGGGATTGTGCAGGGCGCGACAGAGTTTGTGCCCGTGAGCAGCTCTGGGCATCTAGTGCTAGTGCCCTGGCTGCTCGAATGGCCTAGCCCCGGTCTGGCGTTTGACGCCATACTGCATCTGGGCACCCTACTCGCCGTGGTTGCTTTCTTCTGGCGCGATCTTACACAGCTGGTGGTCGGTGGGATTTTGAGCATCAAGGAGCGGTCCGTGGGCGACGACCCTCGGCGCAGGATGGCATGGCTCATTGTGCTGGGAACTATCCCGGCCATGGTCTTGGGCTTCGCGTTCGAGGACTTCTTTGAGGGCATGTTTGGCGCCCCGATGTGGGTTGGGATCCTGCTCCTGGTCACCGGGGCACTGTTGGTGGTCAGCGAGAGGTGGAGCCAGCGGAGTCTGGAACTGCACGAGCTGAGCTGGTCTGGCGCCCTGTTGGTGGGGCTGGGGCAAGCACTGGCCATCGCACCAGGGATATCGCGTTCGGGGGCCACCATCAGCGCCGGCTTGTGGCGGGGGCTGCGCAGGGAAGATGCGGCACGGTACTCTTTTCTTCTGGCTGCTCCCATAGTCTTCGGGGCTGGGGTTTTCAAGTTGAAGGATCTGTGGGGGACGCCCCTCACTTCCGGCTCGCTTTTGCCCCTCCTGGTTGGTTTTCTCGCTGCGGCCATCAGTGGGTTTCTGAGCATCAGGTTTCTCCTGGCGTATCTACGCGAGCGGTCGCTGTATCCGTTCGCAGCGTACTGCTGTGCTGTCGGCGCCGCCAGCATACTTATCGCTTTGCTATCGCTTCGACGGTGAGGACCTTTGGGGCGAGGTGGCTTTCCTAGGGAAGTGTCAGCAAGTAGGGAACAGAGCGAGCAGGAGCGTTGGGGACGGGCCCGGGGAGTGCCACGCTGCTTGTTATTCGCGGTGGTGATTCTGAGTGGCTGTGTTGCCACTGTGGAGCCGCATCCGCCAGTACACCTGGAGATAGTGGGTGCCAGTTCCATGCAGTCGTTGATGGAGGAATTGGACGAGGCCTATGCTGATCGGTTCCAGTATGCCACCCTTGATATCGTCCCCCGGAGTTCAGGGCTGGGTCTGGAGGCTCTGCGAGAGGGGGGGACGGATGTAGCTCTCGTGTCGCGCGAGTTGTCACCCGACGAAGAGGAGGGCTTGACGGCGGTTGTCATAGCATACGACGCCGTCGCCATCCTAGTCAACGATCAGAACCCGGTGAGCTCATTGAGTCTAGGGGAACTCAGGGACATCTTCAGTGGAGACATCTTGGTCTGGTCTGAAGTTGGCGGCGAAGAGGTGGACGTACAGGTCTTGAGCCGCGAAGATGGTTCTGGGACCCGGCAGGCCTTCGAGGAGACGGTGATGGGGGAACAGGCGGTGACCCTTGCGGCCATCGTCGTCCCGAGCAATGAGGCTGTTGGTGAGTTTGTGGCGGACGATCCGGTGGCCATCGGCTACGCTTCTGCAGTGGCTGTCCCTGATGGCGCCAAGGCTCTAAGCATCGATGGAGCGAGGCCCGATTTGGAGGCTGTCAGAGAACGTAGCTATGTTCTGATCCGACCCATGATGTTAGTGACTCGAGGCGACCCTGACGACGAGGTGCAGGCATTCGTGGATTTCGTCCTCAGCGCTGCGGGACAGCTCATCGTCGGTCAGCGATATGGGCGGGCCAGTTAGCCAGGTGTGGGGGAGGAGATATGGCTGGCGAAACGGTTTTGGTGGTTGATGATGCCCAGGGCGTGATCGACTTCCTGCAGGATTATGTGCTGCGTCCCAATGGTTACCACGTGCTGACTGCGGTGGATGGCGAAGGAGGGCTATCCCTAGCCTTGAGTGAGAAGCCGGACCTGATAATCTTGGACCTTGAGATGCCCAGGATGTCGGGGACGGAGGTTCTGGAAGCTCTGAACGAGAGGGGGTGTGACATCCCGGTCATCGTCATCACGTTTCACGGCTCAGAAACCATAGCCGCCGATACCTTCAGGATGGGTGTGAAGAACTACATCACGAAGCCCTTCAAGATGGAAGAGATTCTAGAGGCCATTGAGAAGGCTCTGAAGGAGTCACGACTGACGCGCGAGAGGGCTGAGCTAGTGAGACAACTGACCTTGGCCAACAAGGAGTTGGTCCGCCGAATCAAGGAGTTCAACATATTGCACGGAATCGGCCAAGCGATGAACTCGTTGCTGCGCCTTGAGGATCTCTTGAAACGTGCCGTCGAGGCTGCAGTGTATGTGACAGCCTCACAGGAGGCAGCTTTACACTTCATCGATGAGGACACCGGTGCACTGTCTCTGGCAGCTTCACGGAGCGCGGATGAGGCCTACTCCGGGGGGTACGACATTGGCGTGGAGGACGCCGTCATACAAGAGGTGGTCGAGACCGGCAGAGCTACAGTGTGGGAGGCATCCGCGGGGGAAGCAGGCGAGATACTTGACGAAGAGCAGCTGCCAAAGGTTTTTCTCGTGGTGCCGCTGAAGGCCCGGGGAGAGCTTATCGGGACGCTGACGGTGAGCGGCTTGGCCTCGGACAAGAGCTACTCCAAGAATGACAAGTACCTCCTGAGCGTTCTGGCGGACTATGTCGCCATCGGTGTTGAGAATGCTAGGTTGTACGACCGTGTTGAGCGCCGTGCAGAGGAGTTGGCACTGTTGAACGAGGTGGGCCAAGCCCTGTCTTCAATCCTTGACTTGGAACATGCCCTCACTTTGATCATGGAACGTGTCAACGCCATGTTTAGGGTGGAGGCTGGTTCGATCCTACTGGTTGACGAGGAAGCCGAAGAGTTGGTGTTCCAGATCGCCTTGGGCGAGAAGGCCGAACATGTCAAACCCCTACGGTTGAAGATCGGACAGGGCGTGGCTGGTCGAGTAGCCCAAACTGGCCAACCTTTGCTGATTCCCGAAGTGGGTAGCGATTCTGCCCATCGCATGGCCATCGACATCTCCACTGATTTCGCGACTGCCTCGGTGCTCTGCGTGCCCATGATTGCCCGTGGAGAAATCATTGGGGTGATTGAAGTCATCAACAAGCTGGAAGGTACCTTCGGGGAGGAGGATCAAAGCCTGCTGAGTTCGATAGCTGGCTACGCAGCGGTGGCGATCGACAACGCTCGACTGTTCCGCAAGACCAAGCTGAGGCCGTCCTCCTGACACAGAGGGAGAGCTGCAGAGACGGTCAGTGGCGCCATCATCGCGGGGCGCGTCGAGGGATATCGCTAGCGATCGAAGTAGATGCTCTTGCCTGTTGCTGAGATGGGGATGCCCATGACGACATCAGCGTCGATCAGTCCCATCTCTTTGGCCACAGGGCCTACGCGATACATGATGCGGTTGTCAGCGTTCAAGATGCTGGCCGTCTTGACGGCTGAGCCGATGGCGATGCCCAGATCCAGCATACGAATGGAACACTGAGGCCCCGAGTACTCCCCATCGTACGTGTTGATCTTGATACACTTCTCCTCTCCGCAGGCACCGCAATTCAAGCCTAGAGGGTCGGCGTCCTTCATGCCGATCAGCAACACCGCTGCCGAGTCCATGACGTTCTTGCCGTCGCGGTCGAAGAGGTCCTTCCCGGTTCTCTCTCCGAACTCGATCATATTGCGACCCAGGGCGGCCAGCTCATCACCTTGTACGATCTCAGTGACGACGTAGTCCTCTCCTCTTCCCTTGGGGGCGGTGCGGGCCGAGAGGGCCATTAGCTCAGCCACCACATGCAACTGGTTCATCGCGATTTCTCCTCTCCATACCGATGATCGTGGGCTTCAGCTCAGCAGCATCACAGGATCAGGCGCAGTATCTGGAGCACGGCCTTCGCGGCGCTTGGTCTTCGCACGGCGTTCCTCCTATGGAAGACAGCCTACGGCGATTGTTTCTCTATGCCTGCCACGACGGGCAAGTGGTCCGAGGCCAAAGAGGGTATGACCTGGGCAGAGACGACCTGGATATCTGGTGAGACGAAGACATAGTCAATGGTCTCCTGTGGTCCCTCGGCGGGCGATGTGTAGCCACTCCCAGTTCCGCCGAGAGCGAAAGCATCTTGGAACTGGTCTAGCACGCGCCGAATCTCATGGGAGTCCGGATTGGCGTTGAAGTCGCCCACCAGCACCTCGGGCGCAGGGACCTGGGAAGTGTAGGCCAATACCTGATCCAACTGACGCTCCCTTTCTTCGACGTTCAGGCCCAGATGCACAGCGAAGAAGTAGAGGTCCCGCCCGCCAACGTCGATACGCGTTTGCAGGCAAGCTCTCTGCTGCTCCTCACTAGCCAGCAGATGTCGCTGACGTTCGACAATGGGGTATTTGCTGAGAACTGCCACTCCGTAGGTGTTGCCCCAGGACGGGCCGTAGGCGCTGTGCATATTCAACTTCCTGGACAGCCACAGAACCTGGTCCACGGAGAGGCTGGGCACACGGCCCGCATCTGCTTCCTGCAGGCCTATGATGTCGGGGTCGCCTCGCTTGATAGTATCGACGATTTCTTGCAGATCGAGTTTGTCGTCAACGCCGAACGCCTGATGGATGTTGTAGGTCATCACGGTGACCGACCCATTCTCTGCGGGCTGTGCGCTGATGCCCGGTTGAAGGACGAAGGCAGCAACCGCCAGGACTACTGGGAGCAGCGCCAGCGATGCCTTCAGCCAATTGCCATCGAACGTGACAGTCTCAAGCTTGCCCATCTTCCATGCGGCAAGCATCGAGGTGAGGCCCAGCGTGACGGCCGCCATGAAGAACGGCAGCGGCTCTGTCCCCCGGAAGACATCGAGGGTGTAGGCGTAGGCGAAGCTGAACGTATACATCAAGACGAGGACGAAGGCGAGGAGCAAGCTCAGTGTCAGGCCCAGTGCTACTACGGTGGAGGTTTTCCACTTGAAGTTCCGCGAAGTCACAAAGCTGAACAAGATTCGAAAATCGAGGATGACGCATACTTGGCCGACAAGGACAAGGATAGCGGATCCCCAACCGTCAACCCAAAGG
>CAZBJW010000054.1:0-19570 GCA_964492135.1 uncultured Anaerolineales bacterium | reverse complement strand
GAGTGGTTGACCGTCGGGGTTGAGCGCCTGCACCCTATTATCGTCTCCTCCAGCCACAACTTCCGGCCGTCCGTCGCCGTCCAGATCCCCGGTGACCACTGCATACACCGCCGCTGCTGTCTGATGGCGCCAAAGCACCTGGCCATCTGCGCTGAGAGCATAGACGTGCTTGTCATAGGACCCAGCGATTACTTCTTGGACTCCATCACCGTTGAGGTCAGTCACAGCCAAGGACCAGACCATCTCGTTCGTAGGATAGCGCCAAGCGAGAGAGAGTTGAAGGGGTGGGAAAGGCGCAGGCACTGCAGTAGGCGTAGGAGACAGAGGAAGGGTCGCTGTTGGCATGGCGACAGCCGTAGCGGACGAGAGACTGCTAGTGGACGTCGCCGTCGCTTGGGCAGAAGGTGCCGAGACGCCGGACGCCCCCTCTCCGCACCCCGCCACCCAAAGGAACAACACCACCATGAGAGCAGGGTAACACCTGCTCACAATGTCGCTCCCGCGCAAAGACTGCGCCCGCTGCGCTCGATCGCCACGGCCGACAACTTCCGTTCTCATCCGACCAGAAACCACTACTACGAGAGGATGCTACGCTTCACTGTGCCGACTGACAGGTCTGGCGCGGTTCTCCAGAAGTACCGCCCATGCCTAAAGCATAGTGGACTGTAGGCTAGCCAACCTGCCTCTGGGGAAGAGTATAGCACCTGCGAGGCACTCTGCAAAATCACTGACCTGAGCCAGGAATCGGATAAGCATTGCCAGGTGTTGCCACAGTCACATGGCTCGACGAAGTTGTCGCCCTCCGCGACCGACTCATAACGAACGTCGCCGAGTTCCGTATCGCTCACCATTGTCAGCAGACGTCGGGCCTGCTATAATCGCAAACACCGAGACCACGGTCGCGAATGGAGCACGACTCATGAGAAAGGCAAGACATGAAGAGGACCCTCTTTGAAGAGCTGGCCCTGCTCGGAGAGCGGCTGGAGAAGACCAGTGGCAGGCTGCTGCTGGCAGAGATGATCGCGCAGTTCCTCAAGCGCCTGACTCCGGGCGAGATCCCTGCTGCCCTGCGTTTGCTTATTGGCCAGATTTTCCCTGAATGGAATGAGCGAGCCCTGAACCTGAGCTGGCGAGCCGTGTCCAAGATCACCATGGAGTTGACCGAGGCCACGGATGCGGATCGACAGGCCATATACTCGGAGGCGGTGGATGCCGGAGAGGCGGTGTGCGTTCTGTTCAAACAGTTCCGGATCAACCCTCCCGAGCCTCCAGCTCTCACCATCCTGGAGGTCTACCAGACCTTTGAAGAGATAGCGGAGATCAGCGGCAAGGGCTCACGAGCGCGGAAGGAGGAGCTTCTCCGCTCACTACTGTTGAGAGCCACTCCCGAGGAGGCCAAGTATCTGGTTAAGAACGTCGTGCGGGAGATGCGCCACGGCGTCAACGAAGGCATAGTCCTTGACGCCATAGCGCAGGCTTCTGGGGCAAAGAAGAAGGTGGTGCGCAAGGCCAACATGCTCTGCGGTGATCTGGGGGAAGTCGCAGCGGTGGCCTTGCAGGAGGGAGAGGCCGGCCTCGTTGGGATCCGTCCCCAACTGTTCCGGCCCCTGAAGCCCATGCTGGCCCTAACGGCGAAGAGCCTGGCCGATGCACTTGATTATCACCAGGGAGAGGCTGCCTTAGAGTACAAACTCGATGGAGCGAGGGTCCAGATCCACAAGGATGGCTCGGCGGTGCAAATCTACACCCGAAATCTGTCGCCTGTGACGAAGAGCTTGCCTGAGATAGTGGAGGAGGTGCGCGCTCAGGCACGAGCGGAGACGGCCATCCTCGAGGGAGAGGTCATCGCTGTCGACGACGAAGGCCGCCCTCTTCCCTTTCAGCACCTGATGCGTCGCTTTCGCAGAGTGCATAGAATCACCGAGATGGCCCAGCAGGTACCGGTCCAACTCTACCTCTTCGACATTCTCTACCGTGACGGACAAAGCCTGGTCGATCTTCCAAACCACGAACGGTGGCAGATTCTGGAGGGGACCAAGGGAAACATGCTCGCTGTGGCGAGAACAGTGCCACACGATGTGGTGGAAGGGGAGGCTTTTGCCCAGCAGGCTTATCGTCAGGGACACGAGGGCGTGATGGTCAAACACCTGGGCAGCCCCTACCGCCCCGGTGTAAGAGGCAGGGCATGGTTCAAGGTCAAGCACATCATCTCTCTGGACCTGGTCATCGTTGCTGCCGACTGGGGATACGGTCGTCGTCACGGCTGGCTAAGCAACTACCACCTCGCGGCAAGGGATGAGGAAGAAGGCTCCTTCTTGGAGGTGGGCAAGACCTTCAAAGGGCTGACCGACGAAGAGTTCAGAGAGATGACCCACAGGCTTCTGGAGCTGGAGACCCATCGAAGCGGGGGGACCGTTTTCGTGGAGCCGAAGGTGGTCGTGGAAGTGCTCTTCAATGAGATTCAGGCTAGCTCCCAATACAAATCGGGCCTGGCGCTGCGTTTCGCCCGCATATCAAGGCTGCGAGAGGACAAAAGCGCGGGCGACGCCGACACCATCCAAACGATGAGGGAGCTGTTTCGACAGCAGTTTGAGCAGAAGGGGCAACCCCCGGAATGAACTGGCGCTCAGCCCCTCACATCAGAGCTTCGACATGCGGGGTCAGTAATGCGAGGTCCGCCAGTGGCCCGCCGTGGGGGTCGGACCTCACGTAGGCTTGGCACCAGGCCGGGGTGTACTGCGTCTTGAGCAACAGGAAGGGAATGCCCATCATCATGGGCAGTGCACCGGGCATGGAGAAAGTGTCCGCCACGACCACCACCGTCTCGGCATCGCGCATCTCGTTCGCCAGTGCGTTGTAGTAGGCAGGACGGCGCAGGTCGATGGTGTGCTTCTCATCCACTCTGAAGATCTGCCCCCTGCCTTGCCTGGGATGGACGAACTCCCTCTGCCAGCAGGGATCTATTTCGTACTGCCGCGTATCTCCCAGCACCCTGATCTCCTCAAGTCCTAGGATCGTCAGGTTCTTCCTCACCTTGTCCCCCTTGGAACTGCTGAGGATGATCGGTTCCAAACGAGGATGTGCCACCAGTTGGCTCAGTACCCGCTCCGTCGCTTCCCGAAAATGCGGTTGCAAATCAAAGGTGTGCTTGTGAAACAGGTAGTTGCTGCAATCCACTATCGGATCGTACTCCACCTCGTCGAAATACTGCTCCACGGCCCGCGTATACGACGCATCCAGCCGCAGCATGGTCTGTATTGTCGTGGTGTTGGTGATGAACGCCCCTTCGTCGCCGTACGAAGCAATGCCCCCGTTTACCTCCCACCAGTAATTGTGGGGCTCTGCCACGACCATAGCGCGGGTGCGATAGTAGGCCTCCCTGACCTCCTGCAAGGGCGCCCCGAGGATCTCCTGGGCCAGGGTGCTGACTGACTTCTCTGCCAACTCCCCAACCTGGTCCTCCTCAGCCGTCAGCGTGCCATCGTAGTCGAGGATGACCTTGACCAATCCTTCCAGCATGTCCCTATACCCGTTTCCTCAGTACGCTTCGGCACTATACCATAGTCCGACGCCATCTTCAAGAGTTTCCCTAGACAGATAGTAGCCTTGTGTCGTATAATCGTGGCCAAACAGCACTTCGCTCGATGCTTCCGTGCAGGTGCCGCTGGCTAGCCCGCTGCGCTGTTCAACAACGTAGTACCATACTGGTGCTCAGTAGTGTGCCTACGCTATCAGGTATGCACTCGACCAGCCCACGAGGTTGAAGAGCCAACATGTCAAGGACCGTAGTCATCCTTGTCACCGGCATTCCCTGCACGGGTAAGTCCACGTTAGCCAGGCGACTGGCGAGAGACCTTGGGCTGCCCTTGGTAAGCAGAGATGACATCAAAGAGGTACTCTTTGACGATCTCGGATGGAAGGATCGTGACTGGTCCAAGAAACTGGGAATTGCGAGCTGGCATCTATTGTACTACTTCGTAGAACTCCTCTTGGGTACTTGGCAGCCCTTTGTCGTGGAGAACTATTTCAAGCCAGATTTCGACTCGCAGAAGTTCCGTGATTTGAGGGCCAGACACGATTTCCAAGCTCTTCAGATTCGCTGCACGACGGACGGCGAGACCCTCTTCGAGCGGTTCAAACGACGCTCTGAGTCTGGCCAGCGACATCGTGGGCACACTGATCACGAAAACTACGCAGAGTTCGAGAAACGGCTCATTACAGGCACGGTAGACGTACTCGACATTGGTGGCCAAACCCTAGAAGTCGACGCGACAGATTGGCAGGGCATTGACTACGCCGCTCTGCTAACTGCGGTCAAACGACGACTACGGGCTGACGGAAACCCTCTCGCAGGGCTCGCCACGAATACCGATGCTCCGTAGAGTTGTCTGCCAGCTTCTTTGAGTCGTCATTCGGGTACATGCACCGCTGGAGGCCAGGCTTGCCCATGCGCACAGGCAGAGGCCGGGATCTTGGTCGGAGAGCTTGGCAATCACTTTCCTCCATCAAGCTCACCGTCCTTCTCGTGTCCGCAGTTCTGATCCTGTCATTGCTTGGCACACTGTTCCCTCAGCTCACCCCAGAGATTCAGGCTGACCCGGTGGCACGCTCCCAATGGGAGCAAGCGGTGGAGGCCAGATACGGGGCCTTCAGCACGCTCTATGGGGTCATAGGACTCTTCAACGTCTACTCCTCGCCCATCTTCGTCCTGTTCCTCGCTGCCCTCTTTGCCAACGGGTTGTTTTGCACCATCGACAGGCTAAGCCCCATCCTGCGGGCCATCATGGCGCAGCCCAAGGTGGTCAGGCCAGACAGCTTCTACGGTACGGCAACCAGCCGAGCTTCGTTGGAGATTGCCTCGAAGCACAAGGCGACGGAGACCATAAGAGAACTCTTATCGAAACGCCGCTACCGCCTCCTCATAGACGAAAGGAAGGGTGCAACGTATCTCAGAGGCGACAAGAACCGCTTTGCCAGAGTAGGCACAGTGCTCACCCACAGTGCGCTCGTTCTGATCGCCTTCGGGGCTGTGTGGAGTGTGCGAGCCAGCTGGAACGAGCCCTCCGTGGTCCTAGGGCCTGGCGAGTCGTACGACGTGCCCCACGGACACGACTTCCAAGTCCGACACGACGGCTTCGAGGTTTACAGGTACCCCGATGGGACGCCGCGCGACTATCGCAGCCACCTGGTGGTGGTGCAGGGTGGCTCAGAGGTCGCCAGGAAGACCATCCGGGTCAACGATCCACTGACCTACCAGGGGGTGGGCTTTTACCTCTGGGGCGCAGGACCTGCCCTGCGCATCGTCGGTTTGGACGCTGACGGGATGCCCCTTCCCATGGCACCGTCATGGAGCAACGAGATTGGGGAAGGCGATGTCTCCCTGGCCATCACTGGCGAGGTAGAGGAGGTGGCGCTATACCTGCCCGCTCTCGATGTGAGTGTGACGCTGAGCCCCAGTCATGCAGCCCTACTGGACGAGTCAGCGGAAGCGCCCCTCGTCTTCCTCGAGGCCTCCCGGGCTGGCCAGCCGCTATTCAGTGATTACGTGTCCCGAGGAGAGGTGGTCCAACTGCCTGGCTTCAGTCTTGAATTCGTGCCGGACTACTACACCATGCTGCAAGTGGTCAGCGACCCTGGGTTTGCGCCTGTCCTCCTGGCCAGCCTCATGGGTGTCATAGGGCTGCTCATATCCTTCTACTTCTATCCGAGCCGTCTGTGGGTCAAGCTCACCGACAGAGAACTGGCGGTCGCTGGCTCGGCTGAGAGGAACCAGGCGGCATTCCAGACCGACTTCTCCCAGCTGGTCAAGAAGCTGGGCGAGGAACTGCGATGATTGCCGACTCATCAGCGACGCTGAGCATCGCGCTCTTCTTCATCATGGGCGCGACTGCCAGCTACACAGCCTGTCTTCTCACACAAGGACGACTCGTTGGCCGCCTGGGCACGGCTCTGAGCCTTGCCGGCGTGATCTGCCTCACCACTGGCTTGACGATGCGCGCCGTGGAGACCGGACACTGGCCTCTGAGCAACAGTTATGAGTTCGCCATGGCCTTCGCCTGGTGCATTCTGGTGACCTACCTGGTAATGGAACGTGTGGTGGGCACGAGGGCCTTGGGGGCATCCGCCCTAGCTATCGCCCTGCTCATCGCTGGCTACGCCCAAATCCTGGCTCCAGAGAGCACGAGAATAGGGCGGCCTTTGCTACCCGCTCTCCAAACCGTCTGGCTGCAACTGCACGTCACCACTGGCGCGGTGGCTTACGGGGCCTTTGCGGTCAGTTGCGGCGCAAGTGCGATGTATCTTATCGGACAGAGAGCGCCTGGTTTCCTTCACCATTTCCCCGGGTCTGCCACGGTAGACGATTTCAACTCCAGGGCGCTGGCCGTGGGCTATCCTGCCATGAGCCTGGTGCTCATCACCGGCGCCATTTGGGCGCAGCTGGCCTGGGGCAGATACTGGAGTTGGGATATCAAGGAGACCTGGACGCTCATCACCTGGCTTGTATACACACTGCTGTTTCACCTCCGAGCCATCAGGGGTTGGCGGGGTTGGCCCATTGCCGGCCTTTCCATTGTGGGCTTTCTTTGCGTAATCTTCACCCTTTGGGGGGTAGGCTGGCTCGCCGGTCGCGTTGGCGTGGAAAGCCTGCACCTCTACTGACCGAACGTGCTGGAAGGGGCCTAGAATGAGCGACATCACAAGACGCCAGTTTCTGAAGGCCCTGGCAAGTCTCGGCCTCGCCGCTTCTGGTGGCGCGACGCTGGTGTCTCAGCTTTCGTGCAGTTCGCGCAAGGAAGGCACCGGCGCCCGCCAGGCTGCCCCGCCCGCCTCCCCGTATTCACGGGAGGCCAGGCACTATCAGACTTTGGAGTGGAATCTCACCTGTCAGTCCTGTCACGGCGCGATCGAGCCCTCACGCGTTCTCTACTGTCACAATCCCCATGAGGGAAGTTATGTCAAGTGCGAGCTCTGTCCCAAGGGGTGTATTATCTCCGAAGGACACAGGGGAGACTGCCGTGTCAGGGAGAACCGTGGCGGCAAGCTTTACACGATGGTCTACGGCAACCCCTGTGCGGTGCATACAGATCCCATCGAGAAGAAGCCATTCTACCACTTCCTGCCCGCGAGCGTAGCCTTCTCCATCGCTACCGCCGGCTGCAATCTACACTGCCAGTACTGCCAGAACTGGGAGATATCCCAGTTCCCACCCGAGGATCTGGACAACTACGACCTCCCACCGGAAGGAGTCGTTGAGGCCGCCCTGCGCACCGGAAGCCGTTCGATAGCGTACACCTATTCCGAGCCAACGATCTTCTACGAATACATGGTGGACACCGCTCGCGCGGCCCGCGAGGCTGGGCTGCAAAACGTGGTGATCTCAGCGGGCTACATAAACGCTGGCCCCCTGCGGGAACTCTGCCGCGCCGTGGATGCCATTAAAATCGATCTCAAGGGGTACAACGAAGAGTTCTATGAGAAGGTTTGTTATGGAACCTTGCAGCCGGTGCTGGACAGTATCAAGCTGATTCACGAGGAAGGAGTCCATCTTGAGATCGTCAATCTGGTGGTACCCACTTTGAACGATGATCCGGACGAACTCAGAGAGCTGGCGCGCTGGATTGTGGATAGTGTGGGGCCGGATGTGCCTGTCCACTTCAACCGCTTCCAACCGCTGTACAAACTGTTGAACCTGCCGCCTACCCCGGTGGAGTCCCTGGAGACCGCAAGAGACATAGCCCTGGAAGAGGGCATCAACTACGCCTATGTCGGCAATGTTCCCGGCCACCCAGCCAACTACACTTACTGTGCCCGATGTGGCGAAGCGATTATCGTGCGTCAAGGGTTTGCCCTGCTGGAGTACCATCTCAGAGACGGAAAATGTGAGTACTGTGGCAACCCTATACCGGGGGTGTGGGGAGAGGCTGGAGGAGATCATGAGAGGTAGGTTCCCCAACATAGCACTGTCAGTAGCCATGGTGCTCTGCATGGCACCCGCTGGGTGCGAGCTGGCCCCGCCCTCCGTTGGAGAACGCGCGCCTACCATTCCTTCCATCGCTAGTTCGACGCCCCCAGCCCTATGGCCTGAGATGGTGCGAGAACCAGCGGTTGCTGGAAGCTTCTATCCGGATGACCCTGAGGAACTGGCGACGATGGTGGACTCCTTCTTGGAGGCCGTCCAGGACACCGACGGGGAGCCTATCGCCCTCATCGTGCCCCATGCGGGCTACGTCTATTCAGGCTGGGTGGCTGCCTACGCCTTCAGGCAATTAGAGGGCGTTGCGTATAACACCATCGTCGTCATCGGCCCCAACCATCGCCACGCCACCTTTCAGGACATTTCCGTTTATGCCCAAGGCGCCTTCCAGACCCCACTAGGATTGATACCAGTTGATGAAGAGGTAGCGCAGGCCCTTCTCGACATGGATGAGCGCATCGTCTTCGAGCCCGACGTGCACGCGGCAGAACACTCCATAGAGGTGGAACTGCCCTTCTTGCAGAGGATCTACCAGGATCTCAAAATCGTCCCCATCGTGATGGGCCAGCCGACGGAGGAGAAGGTTGAGATTCTTACGGAGGCACTGGTTGAGGCGCTCGGCGACCGAAAGGCGCTCATCATCGCTAGCTCTGACATGTCACACTACCCGCCCTACGACGAGGCGGTTCGTGTGGACTCCGCAACCTTGGCAGCCCTGGAGACCATGGACCCCCAAGCAGTCCTATCTGCGATTCGAGGGAGCATGACCGATGGGATTCCGAATCTGGGCACCTGCCTGTGCGGTGAGGGGCCCGTGCTGACAGCGATGAAGGTGGCACACCTCCTGGGAGCGAACCAGGTCACCGTGCTCAAGTATGCCAACTCCGCCGACAGCCCCCTAGTGACAGGAGATAGATCGCAAGTCGTCGGCTACGGCGCGGTGATGTTCTGGCGCTACGAACCTCCTCAGCTCACTGCCGCCGAGAAGCACAAACTGTTGACGATCGCCAGGGAATCGATCGCCCAATATCTCCGAGACGGCACGACACCCGAGTTCACCATCACAGAGCCCAATCTCCTGCGGAACAGTGGAGCCTTTGTCACCCTGCAGCGGGCTGAAGAGCTAAGGGGTTGCGTAGGCCACATCTTCGCGCGACAGCCGCTGTACGCCGCCGTGCAGCAGGCCGCCATTAGCGCAGCTACCGAGGACCCTCGATTCCCTCCCCTGGCCCCTGAGGAGCTGGAACAGATCATCATTGAGATCTCGGTTCTGTCGCCCCTCAAGCGGGTCACTAACACAGAGAGCATAGAGGTGGGTAAGCACGGGGTCGTGATCGTTGCCGAAGGCAGGAGCGGGCTACTGCTTCCCCAGGTGGCCAGTCAGGAAGGATGGAGCCGCGAGGAATTTCTCGAAGCTGTCTCCCGCAAGGCCGGATTGTCCGACGATGCATGGCGACAAGGAGCAGCCCTCTACACGTTCACTGCCATCGTGTTCAGTGAAACGCCGTGACCTCAACATGAGACCCGTCCTAACCGTTCTTGGCTTCACCTCCGTCATCGCCCAGGTTGTACTCATCCGGGAGTTCGTGGCTGTCTTCTACGGCAACGAGCTCTCCCTGGGATTGATCCTGGCCACGTGGCTCTTCTGGGTAGCCCTGGGCGCCTGGGCGACCGGCCGACTTGCAGAACGGCTTCAGCCGGACGTGCGGAGCTTTGTCATCTCGTGGGGCCTGATAGCCCCGCTTCTGCCCAGCGCGATAGTCCTCATCCGGTCCCTGAGGATCATCCTGGAGATCACTCCGGGGCTGATGATTGGCTTCGGCTCCATGGCCTGGTCCATCGCCGTCATCTTGGCGCCCCTCTGCCTGATTCTCGGCTTTCAGTTCACCTTGGGGTCGCGACTGCTGGCCCGGAGGGGTGATACCGTCGGTCATGCCTACGTCTTGGAGGGTATCGGTGCTGCCGTCGGTGGAACTCTCTTTTCCTTCCTCCTGGTCAAGTACCTTAACCCGATTCAGATCGCACTGGGCCTGGGAGCGGTAAACCTGCTGGTTGGCGTGTGGGTTTTTGGCCTGCGCGGAGGAGATGACACAAGTAAGCCAGTATTCACCTGGCTTAACGGCGTGCTTCTCGTGTGTGGCCTCCTCGTGGCTGTACTGGCCCTGCCCGTGGGTGCACGTTTGAACGAAGCGACTCTCAGCTGGCAGTGGGGTGAAGTGCTCTTCAGCCAGGACTCCATCTACGGGAGGCTTACCATCACCGGTGGCGACACCCAACGCGCCTTCTTCGAGAATGGCCTGTTGATGTTCGAGACACAGGGCACATTTCCCGAGGAGGTGGCCCACTTCCCGCTTCTCGAACATCCTGAACCCAAGAGCGTGCTTCTCATCGGCGGCGGGGCGAGCGGGACTTTGCGCGAGATACTGAAGCACCCGGTACAAGATGTGCGGTACGTCGAATTGGATCCACTACTGATTCAGGCAGCTCTGGAATACCTGCCGCCAGAGGACAGGATTCCTTTAGACGACCCCAGGGCAGCAATCGCGTACGTGGACGGACGCCTGTACCTGACGGAGACCAAAAAGCGCTTCGATGTGGTCATCGTCGATTTGCCCGAACCCTCCACCGGACAGCTGAACCGTTTCTACACAGTGGAGTTCTTCCGCAAGGTCCGAGGGGTTCTCAAGGACGGTGGCGTCTTTTCCCTGGGCCTGCCTTCGGCGGAGAACTACCTGAGCCCAGAGATACGCCATCGCAACGGTGAAGTATACCACTCTTTGCGGTCGGTGTTCGCCTCGGTGGTCGTGTTGCCCGGCGAACACAACTTCTTCCTGGCGTCGGACACGCCTCTGTCAAGCGACCATCTGGTGCTTGCGGAACGCTTGACAGAGCGGAGGATTGAAACCCGGTGGGTCAATGGTGCCTACCTGGAGTATGTGTTCACCACGGACCGCTTCGCCCTGACCCTGTCCAGCCTGCGGGACATCGACCCCGTCAGGCTCAACCGGGACCTGCAGCCGATCTGCTACTACTATGACATGGTGCTCTGGCTCAGTCGTTCCTATTCCAACCTTCGGGGGTTGTACTATACAGCATCCCTACTGAACGTATGGTGGCTGGCAGCACCGCTCTTGATATTGGTGGTCATCGTCAGGCGCTTCCGCGGCGCCGTCGTGCCCACCGTCATTGGGCTCACCGGCTTCACAGAGATGACGATCAGCATGGTAGTGTTACTAGGCTTCCAGGCCTTGAGGGGATACGTATACCATGAAGTAGCCTTGATCACGGCCGCCTTCATGGTAGGCACGGCCTCGGGAGCCGCAATAACGAACAGGCTGGTCAGTAGAAGCCTGGGACAGAGGAGAATCGGACATCGGCCGCTCTTTGTGTCACTTCAAGGCGCCATCTTTGTCTATGCTCTTTCACTGCCCATACTGATGCTCACCTCCAAGGCTTTGCCAGTTCCTGACCTTCTATTCCCGCTCCTGGCCCTGGGCGCCGGGTTCCTTGGAGGCATGGAGTTCCCCCTGGCTGTGCAACTGACCAAGGGCAGCGTGAGCAGAGTCGCTGGCCTCATCTACGGCACCGACCTGGCTGGGTCGTGCTTTGGAGCCCTGTTGAGCAGTACTCTGCTGATCCCAATTCTAGGCATCCCCCAGACCTGTCTGGCGCTCGCTCTTCTAGCCATAGCGGGCTTGGTGCTACTGCTCATGTAGGGCAGATTGCAGTTGCCCGGCCTACACCACTGCAATATAATGTCAGTCGGAACAACCAGCGGCCTGGCGTCGAGAGAGCATTGCTGTGACCCAGGATATGGACAGCAGCCTACGGTGAGGTCGCTCAAGAGGAGAGATGTTCAAGAAAGTTCTGGTAGCCAATCGAGGGGAGATTGCCGTAAGGGTGCTTCGGGCATGCAGGGAACTGGGCCTGGCCACGGTAGCCGTCTATTCCGATGCCGACCGGACCGCTCTTCATGTCCGCTACGCTGACGAGGCTCATTATATCGGCCCTCCGCGCGCATCCGAGAGCTACCTGCGCATCGACAAGATCATCGCGGTCGCCAACGAGGCCGGCGTCGACGCCGTCCATCCCGGCTACGGCTTCCTGGCTGAGAATCCCGCTTTCGCTCGCGCATGTCGGGATGCAGGATTGGCCTTCATCGGCCCGAGCCCGGAATCCATGGAGTTGATGGGCGATAAGGCAGCGGCACGCCGCACTGTGGCAGGCGTGGGTATCCCCATCGTACCCGGGACTGACCGCGTGATCCGCGACGCGGACGAGGCTTTGGCCGTGGGCGAGCAGATCGGCTATCCGCTGCTGGTCAAAGCGGCGGTAGGCGGTGGTGGCAAGGGAATGCGCACCGTCTATTCAGCACAAGAACTGCCCTTTGCAGTGATAGCGGCTCGCAGGGAGGCGGAGTCCACATTCGGGGATGGAGCCATCTACCTCGAGCGCCTGGTCGAGGGAGCCAAGCATATAGAGGTCCAGATCCTCGGGGATCAACACGACAATATCGTCAGCCTGGGCGAACGCGAATGCTCCCTCCAGCGGCGGCATCAGAAACTCATCGAGGAAGCACCATCCATGGCCCTCGATAAGCGGTTGCGCCGTGAGATGGGAGAGGCCGCCATTGCCCTGGCGCAGGCCGTGGACTACACCAACGTAGGAACGGTAGAGTTCCTGCTGGACAAGGAGAAGAACTACTACTTCCTGGAGATGAACACCCGCCTTCAGGTCGAGCATCCAGTGACCGAACTGGTCAGCGGCGTGGACATCGTGAAGGAGCAGCTTCGCATCGCTTCTGGCCGTGCCCTGCGCTACGATCAAGCGAACATCAAGCCCAAAGGATGGGCGCTGGAATGCCGCATCTGTGCTGAAGACCCGTATGACAACTTCCTGCCCTCAGCCGGTCGCATCACCGGACTTCACGAACCCACAGGACCCGGCGTACGGCTAGACAGCGGAATCTACGAAGGCTTCGACGTCGCCCTGTACTACGACCCCCTCATCAGCAAGCTAAGCGTGTGGGGTGAGACGCGTGGAGAGGCCATATTGCGCATGCGCCGGGCCTTGGAAGAGTACCGCATTATGGGTGTCAAGACCAACATCCCCTTCCACCAGCAGATGATGAACCACACCGAGTTCATCTACGGCCAGGTCGATACGACGTTTGTGGAGAGCCGCTTCGCCATGCAGGAAGCAGGGACAGGAGGCCTCCGCGAGGCAGCTGCCATTGCCGCCACCTTGCTGGCACATCAGCGACGCCAGAGCACACTGACCGGGTCCGCGCGAGACCAAGGGCGCTCTGACCGCAACTGGAGGGTAGCTGGGCGCTGGGAGGCAATGGGACGATGAACTACGTCGCCGCAGTGGGGGACGAGACTTTCGAGATAAGGGTAGGTGGAACGGAGGAGCTTGTCGTCAACGAACAGGTCCATGCGGCTAGCATGGAGAGTGCCGGTGGGCCATCCCTCTATTCACTGATCGTCGATAACTCCTCCTATGAGGTCCACGTCGAGGAGCGCAACGGCAGCTACCGCGTTCTGCTACTTGGAGACTTGTACACCGTTGAGGTGGAGGACCAGAGAACGCGGAGGATAGCCAGGGCAAGAGAAAGGCGCCGGCCATCGGAAGACGAAGAGATCGCCGTCAGATCACCCATTCCCGGCTTGATCTTCGACATACCTGTCGAAGAGGGGCAACAGGTCCAAGCGGGGGACATACTCGCTATTGTCGAGGCCATGAAGATGGAGAACGAACTCCGTGCGCCCAGGGATGGCGTGGTTCAAAGAACCCACGTGGCCCCTGGCGACAGCGTGGACCAAGGCCAAGTGCTGGTCACGATGACCTGATTCTCCCCATCATCTCCACAGCTACCCTCGCAGCATCCGCTGCGCTCGTGACAAGGCTCTGCTTGAACTCCTCGACCGATTTCTCCAGCGCAGAATCGGAGATCGCGCGTACGATGACGAACGGAACCCTGTTCAATCGGCATACCTGCGCCACCGCCGCGCTTTCCATGTCCACGCAGTCGCCGCGGAAGGTCTCCCACAGCCATTGGCGCTTCTCCTCACTGGCGATAGCCTGATCGCCAGTCAGCACCTTGCCCACATGGAGTCGATCTCCGAAGCCCAAGGCCCTCCCAGACTCCACAGCCAATTCCACCAAGCGGGGATCCGCCTTGAGCCATCTTCTTCTGACCCTCCGCATCAGGGCAGGCTCTCCGAGGTCGACATCATGCTGCAGGACCTTCCTGGAGACCACGATGTGGCCAATCCCGAGGCGATCGTTCACAGCGCCTGCTACCCCCATGCAGATTATCATTTCCAGGGGGAAGTGATCTATCAGATACTGAGTACATGCAGCGGCCTTGACCTTCCCTACCCCGGAAGTCGCCAGGACAACCTCACAGTCGCCTATCACTCCCTGGTACAGCGACTGCTTTGCCCACTTCGATTCCTGAAGGTTCTCCACCGCCTGGACCAACAGCCGGATCTCCTCTTCGAGAGCTCCCACGATGCCGATGGGCATGGGCTCGTTCCCTCACCCCCCTCGCCGATGGTCAGCGAGACGCAGCCGGGTCGCTACCCATTCAACGGCAGGATGACCAACCTCCTGCAGCTTGTCAATCACCTGGTCCACGTCGTACTCCACCCGATGAAAGGACGCCCAGCAATCGCCGCCTTCGAAGTCCAGAAGGGCATACGCGGCGCGCTGATCACCGTCCAGAGGTAGACCCACCGAGCCGCTGTTCACTACCCAGACTCTGTCATCCAGCCAGCGCCCCAATTGAAAATGGGTATGGCCGCACACCAACAGCCTGGCGTCGATGCCTGCTAGTATCTCCTGCAGTTCCTCATCGGGCGTATCCTCCCAGATGCCCACCTCGTCCCCCAGAGGTGAGGCATGAACCCCAAGGACGGAGCCGTAGCCCGGGACGTCGATGTCAAGCTGCATCGGCAAATCCCGCAGGTAACGGTACCAGTCGTAGCTCAGCTGCTCCACAGTCCACCGGAAATTGGCATCGCGCTCTTCCAAGAAGTCGGGCATCCTCTTCCACCGGGCCTCATCATTGGCAGCCATCTGCGGAGGCCTGCGGCCTGTCACCACATAGCGGTCCGTATTGCCCTGGACAAAACGTGCCTCGGGCAAAGCGACCAATCTCTCCAGCACCTGCTCAGGGTAGGGGCAGAACACAGCCAGGTCGCCCAGCACCCAAGTCTCATCCGCACCACCCTGGGCCTGAAGATGCGATAGCACCGCCTCAAGGGCGGGCAGATTCCCGTGGACATCCGCCAAGACAGCGATACGCATACCTCTCCTCCTTCCTGCCACGGAGGATAGCGAGAGCCTCTCAAACTACCTCAATGCTGGGCGGGCCTTCCACAACCTCGCCTACGACCCAGAATTGCTGGCCTTCGCTGGAGAAGAGTTGAGCCAGCCGGTCGGCGTCGTGGCGCGCCACGCTGATGAGCAGTCCGCCGGAAGTCTCCGGGGTGTACAACAGCATTCGCATCTCCTCCGTGATTCCAGGCGCGAACTGCACGTGGCCCTCGTAAGCATCCTTGTTGCAGGAAGCACCGGCCGGGAACAGCCACTCAGTGGCGTATTTCCTGGCACCATCAAGGAAAGGAAGGCTGTCCACGCGATAGCGGAGACCAACTTTGCTGAGCGCGGCCACCTCGAATGAATGCCCAATGAGCGCGAAACCCGTGATATCGGTGACGGCGTGGAACTCCACCTGCTTCATCAATCGAGCAGCCCTGCGATTGAGCACCAGCATCTCTTCGACTGCCCCCCTCAGATGGGCAGGTTCGGCCACCCCCCCTTTTCCTGCTGTGGTGATGATGCCGACGCCCAGGCGCTTGGTCAAGAACAGCACATCGCCTGGCTCCGCGCCCACTTTGGTGGCCATCTCGTGCGGGTGCACGAAGCCCATCACTGCAAGGCCATACTTGGGCTCGTCGTCATCCAGCGTATGCCCTCCGGCGATGACCCCGCCTGCTTCGGCCACCTTATCCGCGCCTCCCCTCAGTATCTCGCTCACAATCTCGACGGGCATGGCCTGAGGAAAACCGCAGATGTTCAACGCCACGACAACCTCGCCGCCCATCGCGTAGACATCGCTCATGGCATTGGCCGCGGCGATGGCACCGTACTCGTACGGGTCATCCACGACAGGCGTGAAGAAATCGGTGGTGAGGATCACCGCCAGTTCATCGTTCACCTTGTAGATGGCTGCATCATCGCCCGTCTCCAGGCCTACCAGCAGGTTGGGATAGTCCTCCGACCTGAAGATCTCAGCTAGAGGGCGCACGACCTGCGCCAGGGCCTCAGGGCCCCTTTTCGCCGCTCAACCGGCGGCCTTGGTCAAGGACGTCAGACGCCGCCATTTCTCTTCTGTAGTCATTCTCCGTCTCCACCTCAACTAGGAGGTCACTCTATCACTAATCCTCCGCCCCTGTTGAGATCCTCCGGCAGCGCATCAAGATCAATGGAGTACTTGATCGCCACCCCTTCGATACTCTAGAAGAGCGCACTACAACGGATGGACTCGCCAGCCCCTCATCATACTTCTCGAAGACTGGTTGGACGGTAAGCCACGTCTCTACTACATCAAGGACTTCTTGAGCCCTGGTTATCCCTGGGAAAGCGTTTCCTTCACTTCCTTGATTCAATCAGCTTTTCCTCCCGCAGCCAGTCCACCGTCTTTCGTAGGCCTTCCGGCAGAGGCGTGTTTTCCGTACCCAACTCCGTTCTGGCCTTCCGAGTATCGAAGATGAAGCTATGCAAGGCCGTCCGTGCCTCGGCTGGCGACACGGTGGGCCGCCTCCCCGTGAGCCTGGAGATCGCTCCCATCACTCCCGCGCTTACCTTGAGGAGCCAGCCGGGCACCGTCCGAGGTTCACGCTCCACGCCAGCGATCCCCGCGCCGAGGTTTAGGAACTGCACCAGCGACGCGTTCTCGCCACCCAGGATGTATCTCTGACCGACGGCTCCTTTCTCCATAGCCAGCAGATGCCCCTCCACCACATCCTCGATGTAGACGAAGTTCAGTCGGGCATCTACCACCGCTGGCAGGCGCCCGTTGAGGAAGCGCACAAGCGCCCCCGTCATGTGCTTCGTCTGTCCAGGTCCATACACCGTCGTGGGGTTGACACAGACCAGCGGTAGCCCCCGCTGGGCCGTCTCAAGTGCTATCCGTTCGCCCAGGTACTTGGAACGTTCATAATCTGAGAGGAAGTACCCTCTGTGAGCCGTCGCCTCACAGCCCAACTCATTCTGTGCCTCGCCGATGGTAACTGCAGAACTGGTGTGGACGGCGCGCTCTATTCCCACCTCGAAGGCAACCTCCAAGACGTTCCTGGTCCCCTCCACATTGACCTCATAATAGGCCCCTCGGTCGCGCTGCCACATGTCAAATAGAGCTGCGGCATGAAAGAGGCCATCGCAACCGTCAAGGGCCCTCCGCACTGCTTTCCGGTCCAGGATATCTCCCGATATCAGCTCGACGCCCTTTGAGGCCAGGCAACTCGCCGACTCGGTTCTCAAGTCGAATACCCTGACCTTCTCCTCTCCAGCCAGGAGCCTTTCGACCAGCTTTCCGCCTATGTACCCTGCCCCGCCGGTCACCAGAAGGGTCATTCCACAACCGTGTAGGCGCCGTTCGCGGTGGTCAACCCATGCTTCAGAGCCGTCGCCATCTGAGGGAGTTCAACTGGAGCTCGATCCAACCTATTGTTTGCCTGGTAGGACTGTAGGATCTTCAACGCCTCCAGGTCTATGGCCACCATGTCCCCCGAAGCCATAATGATCCCTGGTTCGACCAATTCGCCCTGCCCCGGACCTCCACTGACGAACGCCTTCCGGCCGTCCATGATTACGAGGTCTGGTTGCCACACCAGGCTGATCTCCGCCACCTTTTCCTCAAGATTCTTCATGTGCAGTGACAGTCGCTGACCGGGGTGTACAAAGCCCATCGCCAGCTTGAGCGAAAGAGTGAAACGGGCGAATCTGTGAGTCTTCATGCATGGGAGATAGACCAGCGTATCGGCGTCGTAGGCAACCCGGGGCACGGCGACGCTTTTGAGGTAGTCGCCTTCAATTGGTACCTCTACCCACTCGGTCTCATCAGCATCGAAGGCGACGAACTCTACGCCCATCTCGCTCAGCAGATCAAGCGCGCCAAGCTTAGTCGCTGTGTTTCTGGTGGGCCGCCACAGACCTCCAGCACTCTCACCCACTGTGAGTTGTGCCCCGGCGTCCCCCAACAACTCCAGAACCGCCCGCAGGAACTTGAGGTCCGTTGACCCTGGGAAAGGATCGGGACTATTGAAGTTGGATTTGACCAGCACCGTGTCCCCTCGCCGCACGAGCCTGTCCAGCCCGCCCAGCAAGTCCAGGCTTTTTGCTATGCCCTCCTTAACCCCATCGGGTACATGCACCTTGCTGACCAGCGGCTGGCCGTCATCGCGCCACAGAGCCGTCTTGCGAGCTCTGGGGGGTCTTTGCTCCAGATCGCCTGGTTTCCGATCAGCAAAAAGGTGATACAGACCACGCACCGTATCTGTCACGGCCATCTACTTCACTCCCGTCTTACAATTTGGCTGCAGTTCATGCGCAGCTGATCCCTCAGTCGCTCCCCCCATGGATTGGAACTCGTCACACTCTATTATACGTGTGAGCGATGCTTCGTTCAAACTCCGCTGAACTCAGAGGTCTCAAGCACCCTCTGCCAGTCTGCGCCCTGGGTCTCGGAAGCTTGCCTTCCCATGGCGTTTGGCGTAGACTAGCCACTGCCTGTGAAGTAGAGATGAGGCGAGTGGGCGGAGAAGCCCACCGCAGACAGGAGGCGACTTGGTCAGCACGGGCTTTGACAAGGAATCCTGAACGCAGTGAAACTTGGCCCAGCACTGAGAAGCTAGGCTACTCATCCTGCGCCGATGACGGGTTGGCATGCTCCCAAATCCCGACCATGGTGCGAGCGAGCCGGCCTCCGATTAGGCCGGTGGTGCCAAAAGCCAAAGGAAACCAGATCGGGATACCCAGGGCCGTGGGGTTAGCGTAGCGCCAGACTCCGAAGCGCACGAACACGGCCTCGGCCGTCGAGCCCAGGACGGCGATGACCAAGAAGAAGCTTAGATCTCGACGCTCATGCCAGAACGCGAGAGCGAAAATACATTCCACGCATGCTACGATGAGCAGAACTAGGTTGTTCGTCCATAGCAGGACAACGGATGTGACCAGAAACGCAAAGGCGGCGAGTTCGACCAAAAGCTCGGTCAACAGTTGCCTGGAATCTCTCATTGCTGGATTCTCCACACAGATCTCTCAGTCTCGTCACGATGGGACTCCAACCATTCTATCAGAAGGATTTGCACTGAGCAATGCCAGCGCCCTCCCATCTCAAGTCATCGCTTGACCCGCGTCCAATGAGGGCGCCATGGCCACCATAGGTGGGAAGCTGCGGGCCTGGGTTGCTCTCTCCCGTCCTCCGTTTCATTCGGTGGGGATCCTACCGTTTGTCCTCGGTGGTGTACTGGCCTGGCGGCTCGCCGGTGTCTTTCATTGGGACATCTTCGCCTGGGGCACGAT
>CAZBJW010000053.1:0-20232 GCA_964492135.1 uncultured Anaerolineales bacterium | reverse complement strand
GGGCAAGAGGGGTCATCAGGTGGTCCTCTTTGAGAGGGAGCCGTATCTCGGCGGACAGGCCAGCACTTTCGAGATCGAAGGCACCCGTCTGGAAAGATACTACCACCACATCTTCACCGGCGATGAGGACATGATGGCGCTGATCGGCGAACTGGGGCTCACGGACAGGATGTTGTGGTTGGCTTCCAAGGTGGGCTTCTACTATCAGGGCCAGATCTACGACTTCGTGACCCCGCTTGATCTCCTGCGTTTCGAACCTCTCAGTTTGACCCAGCGTGTGAGATCTGGTCTGGTGACTCTGTATCTCCAGAGGTTCGGCGATTGGCGAACCCTGGAGGAGTACACGGCCCAGGAGTGGATTCGTAGGTATGCGGGGCAGCAGGCCTACGAAGTGATCTTCGGACCGTTGCTACGGGCCAAGTTCGGCGAGTACGCAGATCAGGTGACCATGGCTTGGCTGTGGAGCAAGTTCAAGGATCGTGTGGGGTCGCGAGGCCGTGGCATGGCGCAGGAAATGCTGGGCTACATGAAGGGAAGCTTCCAGGCGTTCGTCGATGCCCTCTCCGAGGACATTACGGCCCGCCAGGGAGAGATACTCACGGACACGCCTGTCGAGAGGATCATCATCAACGGAGGGAAGGTGACTGGCGTACGGGCCGGCGACACCTGGCTGGTGGACAGGGTGCTGGCCACCGTTCCTTCCTTTGCTTTCTTGGAGATGGCTCCTGACTTGCCTGCCGAATATGCGGATCACCTGCGCGAGGTGCGCTATCAGACCTCTCTATGTCTGGTGCTCAAGATGAGTCGCTCCCTGTCCCGCATCTACTGGCTCAACATCAGCGATCCCACCTTCCCCTTCGTGGGAGCCATCGAGCATACTAATCTCATTCCCGCCGAGGAATACAACGGCAAGCACGTCCTCTATCTGACTCATTATGTGTCCAGATCTGACCCCTTGTACTCAGCCACGGCAGACGAGCTGCTGATGCACTATCTGCCATCTCTCAAGAAGATCAATCCTGACTTCGATGTGGACTGGGTGGAAGAGTCGTGGCTGTTCAGGGAGGATGCCGCTCAGCCGATCATCACGCGTGGCTATTCTCGGCGCATCCCCGCCCACGAAACGCCGCTAGTGGGTCTGTATCTGGCCAATACCACGCAGATATACCCCCAAGATCGTGGGATGAACTACAGTGTGAGACTTGGTAGAGTCGCGAGTGAGCTGGTAGAAGGGTAGAGACGGGTCAGCGGGTCTGCAGAGAGGACGAGAGTTGGAAACTGGACAAAGGTGCTTTGCCCCAGAATGTGTAACTCTTAACGGAGAGGTGTGATCATGAGCAAGATCTGTGTGATAGGTGGTGGTGGCTACGTCGGCCTGGCCACCGGGGCCTGCTTCGCCGATTTGGGCAATGAGGTGGTTTGCGTGGACATAGACGAAGCAAAGATCGAGGGCCTGAAACGAGGCAAGTTGCCGATCTATGAACCGGGCTTACAGGAGATGGTAGAGCGCAATGCCAAGGTGGAGCGTCTGCGGTTCACCACCTCGTACTCCGAAGGCCTGAAGGGAGCTGAATTCGCGTTCATCGCTGTCGACACTCCTTCGGGGAGTGAAGGAGAGGCCGATCTGAAGTATGTGCACATGGCTGCCGAGACCATTGCCGAGGAGATGAGCGACTCGCTGATCATCGTGAACAAGAGCACGGTTCCTATCGGCACGGGTGACTGGGTGGCCGAGATTGTGGAGCAGCACGTTAGACCTGGCCTGGAATTCGCAGTGGTTTCCAATCCGGAGTTTCTGCGTGAGGGAGCGGCGATCAATGACTTCCTGCATCCGGACCGTATAGTCCTGGGCTCGACTGATCGACAGGCGGCGCAGAAGGTGGCCCAATTATACCTTTCCCTGCGCGCTCCCATGATCGTTACAGATCTGCGCACGGCCGAGATGATCAAGTACGCTTCCAATGCCTACCTGGCCAACCGCATTTCTTTCATCAATGAGATTGCCTCCATCTGTGAGCAGTTGGGAGCGGATATCAAGGAAGTGGCGGCAGGAATGGGGTACGACAAGCGTATTGGCCACTTCTACCTGGATGCCGGCGTGGGCTGGGGAGGTTCATGCTTCCCCAAGGACGTCAAGGCTCTGGCGCACATGGCTGCCATCCACGGCTGTCATCCGCAGCTCCTGCGCGCGGTGATAGAGATCAACCGCGATCAGAGGAGAAAGGTGGTGCAGAGCCTGCGAGACATGCTGGGAACCCTGCATGGGAAGACTGTGGGCGTTCTCGGGCTGGCGTTCAAGCCCAACACCGACGACATGCGCGAGGCACCTGCCCTGGAGATCATCCACCTGCTACAGCACGAGGGGGCGTCCATCAAGGCCTTCGATCCTGTGGCTACGCGCAGGGCGCAGGAGATCTTGCCGGACGTGCAGTACTGCGAGGATGCTTATCAGGTAGCTGAGGGTAGCGATGCGCTGGTCATCGTGACCGATTGGAACGAGTTCAAGCATCTGGATATGGCCCGCATCCGCGCATCCATGGCTCAGCCGATTCTGATGGACGGCCGCAACATCTATGAACCGCGGAAGATGCAGGAGTTGGGGTTCCTGTACCGAGGAATCGGACGGGGCTACGAGAGGGCCGAAGCCCCCATTAGTGAGACCCTGCGAGTGGGTGTTGAGACCGTGGAGCCCCAGCAGATAGACGAGTCGGAGTCGTAGCCCGTGCAAGGAGGCGACTGGGCAACATGTTGAGCGTCGGCGTGGACCTGATCGAGACAGAGCGGATCGCCAGGGCGCTGGAGCGCTGGGGTGATCGTTTCCTCCAATACGTCTATACTCCCGAGGAAGTGAGATTCTGCAGAAACCACGTTCCGGAACTGGCTGCGCGCTTCGCAGCCAAGGAGGCTGTGTCCAAAGCCTTGGGGACGGGGTTGCGTGGTGTCAGATGGCGGGAGATGGAGGTCCTGTCCGACCTGCGGGGGAAACCGCTGGTTCAGCTTCATGGCCGGGCGAGACAACGGGCACAGGAACTGGGGCTCGACGAGTTCGCCGTCAGCCTTTCTCACTCCCGTCGGTATGCTGTCGCCTTCGTCGTAGCCAGCGATTGATGGCCCAGGTGCAAGGCGGAGAATAACGCGGAGGACTGAAAGAAGGAGGTCTCGATGCTGCAACCGCTTCTTTTTCTCGTCGTCGGCGCTGTAGTCGGCATACTTCTCTTGGTGTGGGTCATAGGCATGATCAGAAAGGTGGGCGGTTGTTTGATCCACCTCGCACTGGTGATGGCGGCAATCATTCTGTTCGTGTATCTGGGGTACCTCTTGCTACAGAGGTTGTTTGGCGCCTGACGCTGTCGCACGGGCGGGCAGAGCCTGGCGAGATTAATGGAGAGGGAGGGCAGTGCTGATACCACGTCGGCCCTCCCTCTTCTTTGCCAGCAGTTTGCGGGCCCAGCCGTCGTGCAACGACCGGTGCCGGAGGGGGGATGATCCCGAAATCGCCCGCCGCCTGGCCGCGTGCTGTAGAGGGGTACCCATACGATCCCAGACCATGATTTCGCATCCGGCTACTTGGATATCCAAATCCGGTAGCTGACCCCCGGGCCAGCCTGGCCGTGGAAGTCCTGCACCGCTACATAATAGATGCCACTTTCGGGAGCCACCCACACCAAGCTTGAGGCGAAGGCCTCTTCTCCCCGGTCATCATCGTAGTCGAGTTCTGTGCCCTCCCCATCGTAGAGGTAGATGACCGTGTCACAGGCGCCTTCGAGGTTTCCCGTCTCAATGGTGTACTCTACCCCCTCTTCAGCTAGGAAGGATACATAGTCCACGTCCACTGTGACGTGGAAGGTGTGGCTCTGGTAAGTACTCTCGGTGTCTATGGGACTGGCTTGACTGATGCTATCGTCAGGTTCGTAAGGGTCGGCGCCTTCAATGGTGTCGCTGGCCGTGGTGCGGACCTCATACGTGGACTCGGGGCCGGCGGAGTCGTCCCGCAGATCTCTGATCATCACGTAGTAGGTTCCGCTGCTGGGTGCAATCCACACTATGCGCGAGGCCAAGGGTTCCTCAGCGCCATCGTCGGCGTGCGCCAACTCATTCCCCTCCCTATCGTACAAATAGATGACAGTATCGACGTTGCCGCCCAGGCGAGATGTCTCGATCGTGTAGCCTGTCCCCTCGTACGCCTCGAAGTACACATGGTCATGATCCCCTGGCACGTGGAGGTTGTGTGCTTGGGGAAGGCTGTCGGTTGTGATGGGGTGGGCCTCTTGCAGGGAGTCGTCGGGTTCATAGGCGTCGGGTGTTGCCTCAAGGCGTGGCGGGAGCGGTGTCGCAGCGGTAGCGGGAGTGGGAATCACGCCAGGGGAGGGACTCTGACCAGGGGTGGACGAGACCTGTGAGACACGGGGCAGGACCGCGCAGCCAACCGCCACCAGAGCCACGATACCAATGGTCAGCAGAGTCCTGAGCCTGCGGCCTTTCCTGGACCTGCTGGGGGGGCGTTGGCCACACCCCTCACCATAGAGATCGTCGGCACCTACCTCAGTATCACAAGCGGGCATTTCATTCCGTACCTCTCGGCGTCCCTGCAAGCTCCGGCATTTGCTAGGTCTCTTCTTCCTCCTCTTCCGGTTCCAGAAGGGTCTCGTAGTCCAGACCACAGGTCCTGCAGAACCTGAGACCAGCCCTCATCCTGGTATTGCAGCGCGGGCAAGCCATGACCAGACGGGCCCCGCACTCCTGGCACAGCTCGGCGTCAGGTTGGTTTTGATAGCCGCACCACTGGCAGCGTCCATCGGGCGACGACACGCCTTCATAGCTGGCACCGCATTGATCGCAGAAGCGCATGCGCAGCTCCAGCCTGGCTCCGCACCGAGCACAGTACTTGGCCAACGCCGCCCCGCACTGGGCACAGGAACTGGCGTTTGGATCATTGCTGGAGCCACACTCAGGGCACGGGACCAGGGATTCGGGCTTTGGGGGCGCAACGACAAACCTGGAGCCGCAGGCCATGCAAATAAGCTGGCCGGTCTCAGTCGTTTCGAGGCCAGGAGCACCACACTTGGGGCACGCAAGTATTTCCACCATCATTCGCTCTTAGGAGGCAGTCCTAACATACGGCCGGCCAGCAGGCCATAGGGCAGGGCCTAAATCTGTGCCACGATGTAGACAATGAGGACGATGCTCAGCATGACCAGCGCGATCATGATGGCGCTGCTGACGAAGGCGAAGTAGGATGATTCTGTGACCTGCTCCGTCTCCTGGCCAGGCTTCGCGGCAAGTCTTTCGGTGACGAATCGGGAGTAGTTGAAACCGCAGCCTGCGCAGAAGTTGAGAGGTGCACCTATCAGGGTACCGCACTGCGGGCAGGTGATCAGCAGGCGAGCGCCGCACTCCTGACAGAACTCGGAGTCGTTGTTGTTCTGGGAGCCACACCGCTGGCACGCCCCCGCTGTAGGAGGAGCCTGCTGCTGGGCACCGCACTGTTCGCAGACCTCTCCAGTGGCAGCGATCTTGCTGCCGCATTGGCGGCAGTACCTGGCGAGAGGCGCTCCGCATTGGGCGCAGAAGAGCCCCTCTTCTCGATTTTGAGAACCGCATTCTGGGCAGATTGGCGAGGGTTCAGCACCTTCGAGACCCTTATCGGCTGTCTCGGCGCGGAAGGCTTCCGTGTTGGAGTTCTGCTGGTCGGCGAGTCCAGACCCTGGTGGCGACACGTGCTCCCCTTGGCTTACTGGACGCTGACGGCAGAGTCAGTCGCACGCAGGGTCAGATCGAGCTTGGTTTCTGCCTCTTCAAACCCTTCTGACAGGTACTCGTCGGCACTGATCTTGGTGAAACGGTCCGGGTCTATGGAGAGTTCACTATCATCCAGGTCAACACGCACCCTGGCACCCGCATCGGGCGGTACGACCACCGTCAACTCACCCCCGTCGAGATTCAGGTTGGTATCGAGACCATCGGTGGCAGGCAACTGGACCTCGCCCGCGCAATCATCCAGCTCAGCGGTAAGGGCCTGCAGGGCGAGGTCCCTGAGGTTCAAATCCAGCTGGCAGCCGTCACCAGTCAGGTGCAGTTCCAGGGGGATGCGCGAGCTGAGCTCCACCGTCCAGTCGTTTCTGATGGTACGTAAGAACGAGAGGAAGGGGAAGTAGGCCTGATACCGGTCCGCGAGCGTCAGGTCGCCTGGCCCACCCGATGGGGAGAATTCCTGCTGAATCAAGATGCTCTCATCATGGGTGAACTGACCGGCCATCAGGAGATGGGAAGAGTCGTCCAGTGGTTTCACCTGCAATGTGCCGTTGTCCAGTTCCAGCCGAATGTAAGCGCGGTTCAGGTCGCCCAGAGCCTGGCTCAAGTGCTCGGTCACGACGTCCTGGGTGGGCAGCGTGGGCGTCAACAACCAAATTGTGCCCAGCAGCGCAACCACTACGAGGAGCAACACGGGCAGTGCGAACCAGGCGGGAAAACCGCGCAGGGCAATGTCTGCTCCCACAAGGATTAGGATCATGGGCCAGAATCGCCACAGGTACTGCCAGATGTCCCCCGGCAAGTAGCCTAGATTGTAGAGCAGCAACATGAAACCTGCCACGATGAGTATCAATGCACCTGTAACCGAGCCACGGCGCACTGACCCTGACCGCTGCCTATCGTGCATAGCCACCTCTCCTGTCCAGAAGGGTCGTCGAAACCCCCGTTTTCAGACGTGCGTTCATTATAGATTACCGACTACGCGGCGTCAAGAGGAGGGTGCGGAAGAACGGTGAGAGATCCATCGCTGGGGGCATGCTGAGGCGGGCTCTGAGGCTGTCGAACGGCAGTGCTGACCAAGAACGCACCCTGACTAGCCGCGCATCCTGAATAGCCCTGAGCAGGGCGTATCGTATAGGAAGCGTAGCGGCGCTCGGAGCCTGGATGACATCGTGTGCGCGTCTGACATCCTCGTTCAGCCCTCAAGAGATCGTTGCGCCGCTCTCCCCTAGAGGAGATTGCTGACCTTTGCTGGTCACTGAGGTA
Source organism: uncultured Anaerolineales bacterium (assembly GCA_964492135.1). Classification (GTDB taxonomy): domain Bacteria; phylum Chloroflexota; class Anaerolineae; order UBA7937; family B3-Chlor; genus CAYGAW01. The sequence goes on along the minus strand of CAZBJW010000053.1, from coordinate 13,215 downwards.
GGGTCGGTGACGGATTGTAGTACCTCTTCAGCGGGAGAGATGGCCGTCGGATGTAAACCATGTTGCCGGCGACTTCGGGAAGCCTTTGACACGCACCTTCCCGTATGATATACTTGGCGCGTGCTAACTCGAGTTGTGGCTTCGGAGGGGCAAGTATGAATTGGCTCGACGTGCTCCTGGCGCTAATCTTCGCGGGCGGCGTGGCGGCAGGCTACAGGCAAGGGCTGATCCGCCAAGCACTGAGTCTCGGCGCCATCGGGTGTGGTATCATCCTGGCAACGTATCTGTACGTTCCGCTGGCTGCCTGGTTCGCCTTCATACTTCCTGGAACTCGAGGGGAAATCCGGGACACTGGAGCTTTCTTGCTGTTAGTGATAGGCATCTCCGTGGCTCTTGAGGTCGTCCAGAGGCGGACGCTCCCTTACACCAGGCTTCTGGCCGTCGGAATACTGGACCAGATTGCCGGGGCCCTTGTAGCTCTCCCGACGGTAGCGCTGCAGATGAGTGTCTTTGTACTAATCCTGAGATTCCTTGTCGAGCAATCGTGGCTCGTCGGGGAGACGCTACGGTTCTTCATGCTCGAAGGGATGCAGACATCTCCTTCGGTTGCTGGTTTCTACAGCATGCTTCTGACCATAGTCCAGACAGTCGGGGCGCTCCTTCCCGAAGGTGGACCCCGCCTCCTGGGCCCCGCCTAGCAGTATCGTCAGATATGGAGTTCCCATCCCCCGTTGGGCGCTGCCCACGGGGGCTGGTTTGTGATTAGAGATGAGCACGAAATCCTGGGAGATCCTTGAGTATCCCAAGATCCTGACTCAACTGGCCAAACACACATCTTTCTCATTGGGTCACGAGCTGGCCCTCAGGCTGCGCCCTTCCTCCAGGGAGAAGGTAGTGAGGCAACGCCAACAGGAAACCAGCGAGGCCAGGCGCCTTCTCGATGTCAGGCCAGACCTCTCTCTGGGGGCCGTGACCAACCTTCGGCCTTTGCTGAAGAAGGCTCGTGTGGAGGCCACGTTGACGGCCAGCGAGCTCTCCGACGTGCGTACGACCCTCCTCAGTGGAGGTTCTTTGCGAAGGTCCATCGCCCCGCTGGAGCGCGAATTCCCTCTCTTGGCCGACCGCGCGGAAGAGATAGAGGCCTACTCTGACTTGCCTCAGGAGATTTCTCGGGCGATCAATGATCGTGCCGAGGTGGTAGATAGCGCCAGCCCTGCCCTGGCCCAGATACGCCGCGAAGTGAAGGAGACCCACGAAGAGCTGCTTGACAGGTTGGAGAGAATCGTGTCTTCTCCGGCCAACAGCCATTTCCTGCAAGAGAAGCTCGTCACCGAACGCCACGGACGATACGTCATCCCTCTCAAGTCTGATTTCAAAGGACGCATCCCCGGCGTAGTACACGACCAGTCCGCCAGCGGTGCCACACTGTTCATCGAGCCTCTCGCCACGCTGGAACTGAACAACCGCTGGCGACAATTGCACATTGAAGAAGAGAGAGAGGTGGAGCGCGTCCTGAAGCGTCTGACGACTCTCGTCGCCAAGGAAGAGGAAGAGATTGCACGGACTTTAAGGGCCCTAGCTGCGCTGGACTTGGCCTTTGCCAAAGCCAAGTACGGCATCAGTATCGATGGCGTCGAACCCAAGCTCGTTCCGTTCCGCCCTAGAAAGAAAAAGGAAGAAGCGGAAGAAGGAGCATTCGAGCACCCAGGATCCACCATCAGGTTGATGCAGGCCCGCCATCCACTCTTGCCAGCGGAGCATGTGGTCCCCATCGACGCTCATATCACGGACGATTACTTCATCTTGGTCATCACGGGGCCCAACACCGGCGGCAAGACGGTGACGCTGAAGACGGTCGGCCTGCTGAGCCTCATGTCACAAGCCGGGTTACATATCCCAACCGAGGAGGGCTCCACGCTTTCCATATTCGCCGGCGTCTACGCTGATATCGGCGAAGAACAGAGCATCGAGCAGAGCCTTTCCACCTTCTCTTCCCACATGACCAAGATCGTCGATATCCTGAGCAGGGCTTACTGGAAATCCCTCGTCCTTCTGGATGAGCTGGGGGCTGGCACCGATCCGGTGGAGGGCTCAGCTCTGGCCAGAGCCATATTGTCCCATCTCCACCGGCGGCGGATTACCACCCTGGTCGCCACCCACTACTCGGAGTTGAAGGTCTATGCTCATGCCACTCCAGGCGTGGAGAACGCTTCGGTTGAATTCGACGTGGAGACATTGGCCCCCACCTTCAAGTTAAGCATCGGTCTCCCTGGTCAAAGCAATGCCTTGGCTATTGCAGCTCGCCTTGGCCTCGCCAAGAAGATTGTGACTCAGGCTTCGAGGCTCTTGACCCCTGAAGACCTGGAGGTGGAGGGCCTGCTGACTGACATCAAGCGAGCCCGTGATGAGGCCGTGGCAGCCAACCTTGCCGCTGAGGAGGCCCGGTCCGAAGCGGAGCTGCTGAAGCGCGAGTTGCAGGAACAGCTGCTGCAAATGGAACAGGATCGCCGCGACATACTGAATGAAGCTCGCCGCCAGGCCAGAATGGAACTGGCGGAGGTGAGGGAGGAGCTGCGTGCCATCTCCAAGGCCTTGAAACCAGAGATCAAGCCTCAGCGAGTCGCCGAGGCCAAAGCACAGCTGAAAGAGCTTGAGGAAGAGGTGGCCCCTCCAGAACCGCCTATCAGGCTATCGCCGATGGATAAGGATAGGCTGAAGGTGGGGCAATCGGTGTGGGTAGAGGATCTGCGGCAGAAAGGCCAAATCACTGCGTTGCTCGACGACGAGGAGGTGGAGATAGGCGTAGGGAAGTTCCGCGTGAGGGCAGGGCTGGATGAACTGGAACTGGTGGAGGAGGAGCCAGAGGCGGAGCGCGAAGCCACGTACGTGCCCATCGCGCCGTCTGCCCCGCCTCCCATGACCCTCCAGCTGCGGGGGCAGCGAGTCGAAGAGGCCATCGTGGAACTGGACAAGTACCTGGACAAGGCCTATCTGGCGCATCTACCTGAAGTGCACATCGTACACGGCAAGGGAACCGGAGCCCTCCGGCGGCTCGTGCGCGAAGAACTGCAAAGGCATCCCTTGGTGGCGTCCCATCGACCGGGCGGCCCCCACGAGGGAGGCAATGGGGTGACCATCGCCGAGTTGGTGGAGTGAACGAGCCGGTCTATTAATGTGGAGGAAGTCAGGATGCCTGCTCGGCAGGTTCGGACCCATCGATGAAGAAGGCCAGACCCAGAATGGCGAGGACATAGCCCAGGTAGTTCTCATTCATGAATCGCGACACATAGAAGAAGACCAAGGTGAGGAATGCGTAGTGGTAGAGCATGGAACTGATGGCGTTCCGCTTCCACTGTCGCCATAGGAGGAACAAGAACAGAGGCAAGCAGACCAGCAACTCCGGTATCCAGAACGGGAAGTAGTCCAGACGCGATTCCACCAGGCCCAGCGCTAGCACGAAGTTGGCCAGTCCCCACCCTGTGATTTGATAAGGCACCTCAGCCGTCCCGCTGCTCCAGCGCCAGACGTCATCGAACAGGGCATCGAAATCCCAGAGTGCAAAAGGCAAAAGCAAGAGCGCGATGACGACGAGGAAAGGAACCATCGCGCGGAAGAGGGACAGGCAGTGTTGCTTCAATTCGGCTGCCGTGGTGATCCCTCTTAGACGGATCAGATACAGTAGATAGAAGGGGACCAGAGCCCAGGCGGTAGGCTTGCTGGCGCAGGCCAGGCCAAGCATCGCTGAGGACCAGAGGAGCTGCCCCTTCTGCAGAAGGTAGACGGAGAAGACGATCCAGGCCAGGACGAACACATCGTTCTGGCCGAAGATGATATCGCTGCCCATGATGGGGTTGAGACCCAGAACCATCACGAGACAGAGCCGCTCATTGCGGCCTCTGACCAGGCGCGGGGCTAGGAATAGAACGGCGATGAAGAGTATGAGGTAGACGAAACGTTGATCATACCAGCCCATGGCAGCCTGGCTCAGAAGATAGAAGGGCGTGGACAAGACGAAGGTCCAGGGCAGATACGGATAATGATACAAGGCGGTTCGATACTCGATGCCCCACTCGGCCATGGGGGTGTCCACGTAGTCTTCGAAGTACGGGTTCTTGCCAGACAGGAGGTACTTGATCGTCTCCTCCGTCTGGATGACACCGCCGTCGTGGCAGAAGTTGGCTGGCCCTGTCACATGGCGCAAGAGGACGGAAAAGGCCGACAGCGCGACCACGGTGGTGAAGACGATCGAGATCACTATGGCCAGCTTGGCGTGATACCGGCTATCGTCACTCATGCGCGGCCAGAGGTCGAAGAAGATGTAGAGGATCAGCAGGCCGAAAGTGATGCTGATCAAGAGCAGGCTGATAGGATCAGTCATCCAGTGGCGGAGGAGTTCCAGGTTCCTCTGGGGGAGAAGCGAACCGAGGACAGGGATACGCTGGATCAGTTCTACCGTTCGAGGAGCCACCAGGCGATCCGCCAAGGTGTCTATCCTCACGCGGGCGATGACCAGGACAAAGAGCAACAGGACATCGAAGGACTTGATCTTCACGGCGACGCCCCCACCGGAGCGTATTATACAGTAGGCCAAGTGGCAGGGCTACCGAGTTCGTCGATTCCCTGGGAAGGCAACTGTAGATGCGCCTCACCTTGAGAAGATACGCTGGCTTCCTCGTCAGAGCCGCTCTACTGGTGGTGATACTGTGGGGTGCCAACCTGTGGCTGGTCCGCATGCGAGACTCCATACTCAGCTACCGCTCAGTCCTGCGAGGGCAACCTGGCCTGGAAGGACCGAGTAGTCCCCTCGTACAGCAAGTGGTGCTGGTCGTAATCAGTGGCTTGAGGTATGACGTGTCCTTCCAGATGCCGTACCTAGACAGCCTCCGCGAGGCAGGGTTCGACGCGCCATGCCGGGGCTACTTCCCATCCCACTCGCAAACCGCGTGGACAACTATGTTGAGCGGCGCAGGACCGGAGATTAGCGACGCTCCACTGGTGGACCTTCCTGCTGAGGAGCTCCGTTTCTTTACCGTAGACGATCTTTTCGCGGAGGCGAAGCGAGCTGATCTCACCACCGCTCTGGTCGGCTTTCACTGGTGGGAGAGTTTGATCCCAGCCCAGGTATTGGATGGAGCGTTCTTCGTGGCGGACGCTGGTGCTGAAGCCGACGATCTTGTGGTGCAGGCGGCTCTCGACTTCATGGAGAGCTTGCGACCCAACTTGCTGCTCGTTCATCTTACCGATGTGGATCATGCCGCCCGGACCTTCGGCACGAATAACCCGCAATATCGAGCCGCAGTTAATCGCGCCGACGCTCACCTGCAGGAAATCGGTCAGTTCATGAGCCGGACCAGGCAGGTACTGGTGGTAGCCAGCGACCATGGATATCTTGCCAGCGGCGGCTACGGGGGAGGAGAAGGGGAAGTTCTCTTCACGCCCTTCGTAATGGTCGGAGGTCGTGTGGCGCCGGGGAATTACGAAGAGATAAGCCACGCCGATATAGCCCCAACCATCTCGGCGCTGCTGGGACTGGCCGTTCCCAGCGCCGCGCAAGGAGAGATCCTGTTCGACGCGCTGCTGCTGGACGAAGCAGAGAGCACTGAGAAGTGGGTATCCTGGGCGCGACAGCGAGTGGAATTGGGAGACCTCTATCTGGAGAGCATAGGCCGGGAACCTTTGGGTGAGGCGGCCAAGGGCGACGCCAGAGTAGCCTATAGCTCTCTAGTGGTGCGGAATTACGGAAGCGCTCGCCGGCTGGCTGAGTTCGCGGTACGCGGGGCCAACGAGGAAATGGCCAACGGTCGGGCCTCGCGCACCAGGAGTGAGCAACAGCGACGGTTGCCCCTGGGCCTGCTGCCCGTCGGGCTTGCCGGGTACCTCCTCTGGCGCCGTTGGAGCAAGATGACCGCCGTGCTGGCCCTTTCTGCGGCTGCCACCGTCGTAATCTACAACTTCCTCTATATCTGGGAGGGGCAACCTTACTCGTTCAGTGGCCTCGGGGACTGGGACGTCTTCGTGGTTGCTACGATGACGCGTATGGGTACAGCGTTGATACCGGCGGTATGGGTTATCGTTTGGGGCGTGTGGCGCGCGCGAAGGAGACCACCGCTGGACGTAGCCGCCACGTACTACAGTTTCGGGCTCATTTTGGCATTGTTCCTGTCCCTTCCTTTGATGGCTGGCTACGTTGTCAACGGGGCCGAGTTGACGTGGCGCATGCCCGACCCTCGTTTCGCCTTCTGGCAGGTTTCTTCATTAGGGCAGTTGGCAGTGGCGGCGCTGTTGTGCCTCCTTGTCCCTCTCGTCACCATTCCCATCGATGGGGCCGCACGGTGGGCATTGGCCAAGGTCCGCTCCTCCAGTAGTTGGTGAGAGTGCGGAAAAAGGCTGTCAAACACATGCACGACCTCACTATCGCTGCCTGGCTCGCCGGCGTCGCGCGCCCTTCGACACACCTTTCGATACGGCCTGCGCGCTATTCAGCGCTACGCCTCGACAAGCTCAGGCCGCCGCTCAGGATGCGACCGGCGGCGGGTCTCACATCGTTTTTCCACGTTCTCCTCGATAGGGTTACCACTTTGACCATCATTCTGATATAATCAACCCACCTGCCGCACATGCCGGTGAGGAGAATCGTTTGAAAGTCCTGCTGATCAACCCCAAAGTTGACCTGCCCATAGACGTGAGAACCAGTCCCCCGCTCGGACTGGCCTATCTTGCAGCCATGTCCGAGGAGCGGGGCGATAGCGTCCGCGTGCTGGACATGGAGGTGGATGACACACCGCTCCAGCAGGTGGTCAGGGAGCACGCCCCGGACGTCATCGGCATCACCGCCAATACCATGCAGATCGAGAGCGCATGGCGGGTAGCTCAGGGACTGAAGCAGACGACGCGGGCCACTATCGTCCTGGGAGGCCCCCATCCCACATTTCTGGCCGCCGAATCGGTGGAAAGGCCGGAGATAGACGTCGTGGTACGTGGTGAAGGGGAGCTCACGTGGGTGGATCTGTGCGCCCATCTGGAGAAGGGAGAATCTCTGCAGGACGTCAAGGGCATCACCTATGAGCGCGATGGGCAAGTTGTCAGCAATGCTGAGCGGCCTGTCATTGACGCTGTCGATTCGTTGCCCTTCCCCGCCTATCATCTGTTCAGGATGGACCGCTACACCAACCTGCAGCCCACTCTCGACGACATCGAGGGGGCTAGTTACCCTATCCTCACATCCCGGGGCTGCCCGTATCGGTGCACCTATTGCTCGCAGATTCTGCCCCGAAGGTGGCGCGCTCGCTCGGCAGAGAACGTCGTCGCGGAGTGGCGCTGGCTGGTGAGAGAACTGGGGGCCAGGGAGATAGGCGTCCTTGACGACTCGTTCAACATTGATCGTCAGCGGGCGTTGGACATCTGCGAGCTGATCATCGCAGAGGGGCTGAATCACGTGCCCTGGATCATGATCAACGGCATCCGTGCCAACCTAGTGGACGAAGAGCTGCTGGGCAGGATGCGTGAGGCAGGGTGCATTCGCACCGCCTTCGGCGTGGAAAGCGGGAACCAGCGAATCCTGGACACGGTGATAGACAAGCGCCTGACTCTGGATCAAGTGCGCGCCGCATTCAAGGCGGCGAAGGCGGTAGGGATGGAGACCATCGGCTTCTTCATCATCGGCCTTCCGGGTGAAACGGAAGAGACGATGGAAGAGACCATTCGTTTCGCCTGCGAACTGGACCCCGTGGTGGCCAACTTCTCCATGGCCACGCCCTTCCCGGGCACGGAAATGTATAAACAGGTCATGAAGAACGGAAGGCTACTGGTGAAGGATTGGGGTGAGTTCGCCTTCTTTGAGAACAGGGCCCAGTTCGAGACAGACGAGATGCCCGCAGAGCTGGTGGAGCGCAAGTGGCAGGAAGCCTACCGCCGCTTTTATCTGAGACCCGGTCGGGTAGCCCATACCCTGCTGCGCAAACGGACCTGGCTGGAACTGCCCCGCACCGTGCGCATGGCGTGGAAGACGATGGTGAGTTCATGAGCATCCCGGGTCGTGAGCCAGAGCAGACTGCTTGGGAGAGGCGTCCGTGAGTCGGACTGATAAGATACGCTGCAGCGTGGGCATCACAGCTCACAACGAGGAGGCCAACATCGCGAGGCTCCTCGACGCGATGCTGAACCAGGAACTGGATGAGGTGGAGATCACCGAGATCATCGTGGTCGCCAGCGGCTGCACTGACAACACCTGCGACATAGCACGAGGCTTCGAGGTCCGGGAACCACGCATTAAGCTGCTAGTTCAGGAAGAGCGCGAAGGCAAGGTCTCCGCGGTCAATCTGTTCCTCAAGCATGCTCAAGAGGACATTTGCGTCCTCGAAAGCGGCGACACCTTGCCCGGCGAGGATAGCGTGGAGAGCCTGGTCAAGATGTTCCGGGACCCCCAAGTGGGCATGACCGGGGCGCACAAGGTGCCGGTCAACGTCCCCGACCAGGTGGTCGGTTACCTCTCCCACTTGCGACTGACACTGGAGCACTCGCTATGCCTGGAGATTCCACGACTCGGAGAGATGATCGCTTTTCGCAAGGTGTTCGACGAGATACCGCCGGACGTGGCCATGGATGAGGCCTTCGTCGAGGCCTTGATGATCAAGCGTGGCTTGCAGGTACGATATGCGCCCGACGCCATGGTTTACAATATGGGGCCCGAGACGTTCAGCGACTTCGTGCGACAGAGGCGAAGGAACTACGCCGGGCATCTACACCTGAAACGCAAGTACGGCTACCGTGTTTCCAGTCTGGACAACGCGCGGGTAGTGCGCCTGGCGTTGACAGAGATCTGGCGGGCAACGAGTCACACTGCACGCTTGTTTTATGTGCTCACTGCCCTGGCCGCCATCGAAATCTACTCGCGCATCTTGGGCAGTTATGACTATTACATCAAAGGAGACAGACACGTTGTCTGGGACATGGCCTGGACGACCAAGGAGGTGGACGAAGGCCGGGTGCAAGCCACCGAGAAGTCGGTGAAAGCATCATCGGAGAAGTAGCTTGCGAGACAAGTTGATCACTGCCCTGAAAATCGTGGTCAGCCTGGGGCTGATCGCGTATCTGTTGAGCCGGGTGGGCTTACACCAAGTGGTCGAGGCGATGCGCTCAGCCTCGACCAATTACGTATATCTCTTCATCTCGCTGGCCCTATACTTCGGCGCGATCGCAGTGGGCGCCGTCAAATGGAGGATACTCCTCCGAGCCCAGGAGATTCGGGTCCCTCTCAGCAATCTGCTCTCCTACACCTTGGTTGGCCTCTTCTTTGGCAATTTGCTGCCCACCAATGTGGGGGGGGACCTGGTACGCGGGTATGACCTGGCCCGTCACACGTCGCTTCCAGCAGAGACAGCCATCTCGGTTCTGGTGGACCGTATGGTGGGCCTCATCGCGTTCATCTTCGTGGCTGTGGTGATGGCGCTGCTGGTAGTGTACTCCGCCGGGCAGGTCGCACTGTGGGAGGTGGCCTTGCTCGCCGTGACAGCTCTGCTGGCTCTGTGTGTGGTCTTCGCCGTTCTGCTGAGCAATCGGCTGCGCGCCCAGGTAAGGCGTCTGTTCAATCTGGGACTACTCTCCTCCCTGGCGCCCGTCTACGATAGGCTCTCGGCCGCACTGTCAGCCTACAGGCGGAGTTACGGGGCGCTGGCTCAAGGTTTCGTGATCTCCATCCTGGTGCTAACCATCGGCAGTGTGGTCAACTACCTCATCAGCCTAGCTCTGGGGGGCGGCATCTCGCTGCTGCACATCTTTCTCTTCACCCCCCTCATCACCTTTGTCCTCTTGATCCCCATCTCCATCGGTGGCATTGGGCTGAATCAGAGCGCCTACGTTTTCTTCTTCAACCTGGTGGACGTGCCTGAAGAGAAGTCTCTCACCATATCGCTCATCATGCAGGCCATCATCATCCTGGCCAGCCTGCCCGGGGGTATCCTGTGGTGGAGAAAACGCTCTCTTCGGCCGCCAGAACCGGCTTCCAGAACGGTTGCGGAGCAATAGGAAAGCCTTATCTCGAGGGGTTCGAGGTTGTGAGGGGCTGAGTATGCCGCTTACCGTCCATCCCGTGATGGCTCGGTACGCTGTGACTTAGAACGTGGACCGGTAGGTTTCTACGTGCATTCGCCGAGGAAGGAATAGCCCTTTCCGCTGGTTGGGAAAGGGCTATTATCAATTGGGCCGCAGTATGGCTCGTGACTGGGCGCGCACGCCTGCACCAAGTCATCGAATATCGCAGACTGGTCCGTGGGGCAATGGTGCGGCCAATCGCCAACCTCCCCCGATGGCAATACCACGTGTTTCGTCGCAGGACAGCAACTGAAGCAAACCAGAAAGATGGGACGCCTGCTAACGTCCGCGACGACCGTGGAGCTCGACCACCCTCGGCAGCGTGCCCGCTGGCCATGCTTTCCACAGCCTCCGGGCACTTTTGCCACTGAATGAGATGTTTCCCTGTCTCATCCGTCATTGCCACCGATGGCTCAGAAGCAGCAGGCTAGCGGAAGATACCGCAGGCGAATCACCGGCTGGCCGCCTCCATGATGGCCTGGATCAACGCTTCGCGGGCCGGTCCAGACCATGGGATTTGAGTTTCCGCATCAACTATCGTCAGTGTAGCATCGTACCCCGCTTCCACCAGAGCCTGGTGGAACTGAGCGGCCTTGTCCACCGAGGTTACCTGATCGCGCTCCCCATGGACAAGATGAATCAGGAGCCCGGGATTCTTGCCGATGTTGGCGAAGGGGCTGCAAAGCTCCCATAGTTCGGGGGCTTCCTCCTTCAGATACTCAACGTTTGTGTACTTTCCACCGTATTCTACGAGTGCGTCCACATCGGCTGAGCTCTCGCTCTCCAGGCAGCCAACCTGCGACGGTGGACCTCCCCGGCTCGAGGCGAACTCCTCCCAGGACCGTTGTGAGTCGTCTCCCGCCAGCGCGGCTACAATTGCTGCACCTCCTGGTGTCGAGTAACCGACCACAGTCAACCGTCCCGGATCACCGCCATAGTCCCCAGCCCTCGCCCGCGCGAAGCGGGTGGCGCAGACCAACTCCTCGGCCCCCTCACGGAAGAGCAGGCCGTCGTTCTCGACAGCCTCACCAATCATATACGCGCGCCAGTTGGGGACGAAGACCACCGCCCCCCGCCCGGCAAGTTCCTTGGCGATTGAGGGGAGAGCTACGACCTCCTTGGTGAGCCCGAATGGGTGCACAAGAACCACCACCGGCCAGGCTCCTGGCTCAGCGGGCGCGTATACGTCGAGTTTCTGGGCGCTCACGCCGTCCTGCAACGGGGCCGTGTAGTCGAGGTCCTTCGTCTCTTCCACGGTGAAGGCAGGTGTCGGCTGCACAAACGTGGGTGTGGCTATGGGTTGCACGGCCGTGGGGGCAGCCTCTGGCGCCCCGCCGCCGCATCCCATGACGGTGATGGCGATCAGGAACACCATTGGTGCGATCCACCAGGCTGTTTCCCTCACAGGCATCCGTCTCGTATCCAGCTTGTTCATCTCGATTCTCCCTCCTCAGTTGTTGCATTTAGCTGGCTCTGAAACGGCCTTCACTTCACGTAGCTTACCTGATCTTACATATCACACCTCCGCGTGCACCTGAGGCTAGCCGCGGCAACCGCAGCTGCGCCGGATAACCAGCCTCGTATCGAGTATGATCCGTCAGACTGGTGGTTCCAGAGTTGACGATCACTCAAACGTCATGTTATGCTGACTCGCGAGGCGGTCTTGGCTGAGGACGCCGTGATGGCTCACATTCCAGTGGATGACGTAGCGTTGCTCTTCGGTGTTCATTGCTGTGGGACAGGGAAAGCTGACTCCACACTGGAATCAGCGGCGGGCCGCCTCCAGTATCAGTTGGATCAACGTCTCGCGGTCAGGACCCGACCATGGAATTTGCCAATCCGCATCACCCAGTAGCGTCTGTGTAGCATCATACCCGGCGTTCACCAGGTCCTCGTGGAGCTCAATGGCCCTCTCGATATAGGCTGGGTTGGCCAGTCCCCCGTGGACAAGATGAACCAGAAGGCTCGGATTCCTGCCGATGACGCCGAAGGGACTGGTCAATTCCCATAGGTCAGGGTCTGACTCACTAAGCTCCTCGTAAAAGTGGTAGTTTCCACCATACCCGATGAATGCGTCCACATGGGCAGAGTCCACGGCCGCCAGGCAGTCCGTCTGCGGGGGTGGACCTCCCCGGTTGGAGGCGACCTCCTCCCACCCCTGCTGCACGTCGTCTCCGATGAACGCCGTCACCAATCCTGCACTTTCATGGCCGAACACCGTTACCCACCCTGCATCGCCCCCATAATCCGCAGCGCTCTCCCGGACAAAGCGGACTGCGCAGTCCCAGCACTCTTGGACCTCGCGTAGGCCACTGCCGTTGTCGTCAACGCACTCGAAAAGCGTCGAACAAGGCGAGCGCCTTTGGGGGACGAAGACCACCAACCCCCGGCCGGCAAGCTCTTCGCCGAGGGACGTGTATATCGGGGTGTCCTTGGTTTGGAACCATGCGTGCATGACAACCACAACTGGCCAGGGCCCCGGCTCAGTGGGCGCGTATACATCGAGCGTCTGAACAGGCGCGTCCGGTTGCAGCAGCCTCACGTACTCGACGTCTTTGGTCACCTCCACTGTGTAGGCGGGTGTTGGTGGCACGAAGGTTGGTGTGGGTGGCACGAGCGTAGGTGTAGATACGGGTTGGACGGCCGTGGGCACTGACTGTGTATCCCCGCCGCCGCATCCTCCGACAGTGAGGGCGATCAGGAGCACGATTGGTGCGATCCACCGGGCTGTTTCCCTCACAGGCATCCGTCTCGTATCCAGCTTGTTCATCTCGATTCTCCCTCCTCAGTTGCTGCATTTGGCTGGCTCTGAAACGGCCGTCACTTCAGGTAGCTCACCTGATCTCACATCTCACACCTCCCCGTTCACCCAAGGCTGGCCCCGACAGCCGCAGCTGCGCCGGATAACCAACTCGGTATCGAGTGTGATCCGTCTAGGCTTCACAGAGTGACCGCTATGGAGTTGTTGAAGCATCATCATGGCTTGCACACCCATCTGGTACGCTGGCGCCGATACCGTGGTCAATGCAGGTTCAACCAATGCAGCAAGGTCGATGTCGTTGTAGCCTACGACAGCCACGTCGTCCGGAACGGACTGGCCGCGACCCTTTATCGCTTGCATGGCAC
>CAZBJW010000052.1:16496-20310 GCA_964492135.1 uncultured Anaerolineales bacterium | reverse complement strand
CCTCAGGATTCCGCGGAACCTTGGTCACATAGATGACATCGCCTTCCCTCAGCGGTCCTTCGTACCAGTCGGGATCCTCACGCATCGCCTCCAAGACTTCGTCTATGTCCCAGTTTCGCTGATAGACAGCCTTCAGCCTTTCTATGCGCTTTGGGGAGAAGATGTGAGCACACCTAGAGAGTATCTCGAACTTCTGCTGCTCATCAGCCACTTCATCGAGCCTCCCCATTGCACCTTTGACCCAGTTGGCTCTCTCGTCTCCGCTGGACTCGAGGGTAATCTCGTCACTGCCTCTCGCGACTTCCTTCCTTGCATCCTCGGCGAGAACCCTCTTTAGATTCTCGTCTAGCCTCTCTTGCCAGTTGACGAAGAAGACCTGTAGCTCGGTCACATTCTCTTCGGGACTATTAGGATTGAATTCCAGATAGATCTCCCGACTTGTATTCTCGGCATTCAGCCCATGCTCCACGAGACGACGACCCATCTCGCGATAGCTCTCCATCAAGTTGTCATGCGATCCATGATGACGCATGGCAAAAACCTCTCCGCCTTCGAGCATTCTGCTCTTGATCTCAGCGGTCTCCACGGGACGGGTCACTGGAAAGCAAGCCTCCGTGTCAAGACCTTCGAGACCGGTGTCCCAGTAGTAGATGGCGAACGCAGGACCGCCGATGTATTCCTCACATTGCCTTCTCAGTTCCTCCAGTCTGGCGGGCAACTCCTCTCTCTCCTGCATCTGGAAACGAAGAGAAGCGACGAGCATATCGTCCAGCCTCTTGTGGGTTATCCCCGATTCCTCAAAAGACACGTCTCTCCCTCCCTATCGTGGTCTTGGTGATTCCTTTTCAGGACCCCTAGAATATGGCGTATTCACCGTCCTTGATGATCTCCTCACTGGTGCCGTCCTCGTATTCCAGCACCAGACTCTCGATCTCAATAGCGCCGCCATCGGGGTAGACCCAATCCCGGTGCTGAAGATTACTGGGATCGCTGAAATCCTCGGGGCCCACCGTCCCTCCAATGTGTTCGCTCAGCCCATTGGCCCAATGCAGGCCCATCACCTTCTCATCCTCCAGGACATTCCCAGCGACGACGGCCTTGTCATTGCAGCCCAGGCCCAACTCGGCGACATTGCGCAGCGCTTCGTCCATGGCCAGGTAGTCCCGTGCGTCTTCCGCCTCGGGGCCGTCGCCGATGACTTCGACGATACGGTTCTCCTCCACCCTGCCCAACACCAGTTCATCGCCAAGCATCACAGGGATCGTGCCTTCCGTCCGGCTGGGCTCACCTTCCAGCTCCCCTTCATAGGGGGCCATGTAGGCCTCACCGCTCGGCAGATTGATCACGCGCGCGCCCTCTTCGTCGGCGTAAAGCTGCCCGTCGTCCGCGTGAGCCTCGCGATACCGCAGGTCGAAGTACATCTCACGTCCTGTCGAAAAGACCACACTGGCGCCCTCAGCCCGGTCGAGCTTCGCTCTCAGAATCTGGGCCTTGCGACCCACCTCGGCATAATCGGCTGCCAAGGCTGTTTGCTCCATGCCCCTGCCGACCATAGGCATGCTGGCCGCCCGCAGGTTCGGGAACTGCTCGGTATACTCTACCAGCGGGGCCGTAGCTGAGAACTCGGTGAGAGCGACGACGATGTTGGTGTCGGCCAAGAGCTCCTCAAAACGAATCGGCTGACCGTCGATCTCCCCCTCCTCCGGCAAGGGCCCACTGTGAGCGCCGGTGGCCGGATACGTAAGAAGAGGGTGTACAGTGATTCCCAGTTCGCTCTCCAACTGCTCAAACGCCGTGTGCCACTCCTCGGCCATCTCCCGCCGCTCGGTCCATCCTTCGTAGTCGGCCAACTCGCCATAGGGCAGATCCGTCATGACCAGGACCTTTTCTCCTGTCTGGGGGTCGAACACGTCGATCAACAGCTTCTCCAAGTGGAAAGACGGCGACTGCTGTACTGGAGTTGGCGTCGGTGGCACCGACGTTGGCTCCGGCGACGTCGCAGGCGTCCCGCACGCCGCCAGCCCTACGACCATGGCCAGCAAGACCAACAACGGAGGGGGTTTGAATGGCATCACTTCTTCACTCCTCATCTCCTTAGCGGCGCCGGCCCTTCGCATATCATTGTCTCTCTGCCGTTCCTCAAGCCCGGGTCTGAAGTGTCCGTTCAACACTGCGCACAGCATAGAATGTGGCGTCTGCCGGGTTCTGCTGTGGACTAGCCGTGACGTGGCTTTTCCGAGATGGCATTACTCCTTCAATGTCAATGTAAGAGTGCATTTGTCTGCCCATCCAAATCCATATCCAAAATAGGGGAAGCCCCAATTCTTCTCCGTGCCGACTTCGGTAGCCGTCAAGACGACCTCATTTCCTCCGATGTCTCCCCGTATACTCTTCGCCCACCCAAATCCATATCCTATGTAGGGAAAGGTCCACTTCCTACCCCTGCCCACTTCGGTACTCACTAAGTCAACCGGCACGTCGTCGAAGGCACCTTGCATTCTTTTGGCCCATGCACGTCCATATCCAAGGTAGGGGAACCTCCATTTTCTCTCCTTCCCAACTTCGGTGGTCGACAAGTCAATCCTCAATTGACCACCGTTTGCTCTCACCAGGTCAACCAGTGCCTCATAGGGAATTGGCTCATGTGCGCCACCAGGAAGAGACGGTGCTTCCTCCACCAAGGGGCTCTTGCAGCCAGGACACTTCCCGGTCCACCCCGCAAACTCACAGCTGCATTCAGGACAAAACATCCTTTCCTCGCTTCAGGCACTACTCCCGTCTACTGTGCCTTACCGGTTGCGCCTCGTCAGCCATGGCACCTCCCTCCGAGAAGCATGCTCGACAAGCCCTTCGCGGACGAGAGCCTCGTTTTCACCAGTGTGGTGTCGCCCTACTGTCGTTAATCCGGAGGACACCGTCTATGCTCGGCCCAGGAGCGCACCATAGAAACGCTTCACGCTGAAAGACTGCCCGGAAAGTAGGTTCTGGGCGTGGAACATCCGCGCCACGGCGCGCACGACCAGGATGGCCGTGAGCACCAGCAGTCCTGCCGCGAGGGGCGGCTGCCACACCGGCACACCGCCCACAGTTAAGCGCATCATCATCACCGTCGGAGAGGTCAGTGGGAATAGGCTTAATCCAGTAGCAAGCCTCCCGTGAGGATCCTCAAGCAGGAAGAGCCCCAACAGGTAGCCCACAAAGATCGGCATCATGACCACCCACGTGGCCTGGGTGGTCTCCTTCAGCTTGGGCACCAGGGCTCCCGCACCCGCCATCAAGCTGGCGTACACGGCGTAACCGAGGAGGAAGAACACCAATCCCCATGCCAGTAACGCGGGTGGGATTTGGAAGCCTGCTGGCAGGTTGAACGTCTGTCCACTCATTCGTAGCAAGACATAGACGGTGCCTATCCAGGCTGTCATCTGGAGTAGCGCCGCAATCCCTAGCCCAGTGATCTTTCCCATCAGCATCTGACGCGGGCTGATAGACAGCATCAGGATCTCCATCACACGGTTTTCCTTCTCGTCGCTGATGTTCCTGAGCAGCAGGCTGGATCCTGTCGTGATGAACGTGTAGAAGAGAACCAGCATGATCATGGGCAGGTAGCGTATCAACAGGTTCGACTCGCAGGTCACACCAGGCGTCGAGCAATCTTCATTTGCATAGGAGTCATGCTGCGACTCTGCGGCCAGATTCGTGACCTCCAAGCTCACCGGGTCCCAGACCCGGTCGGCCAACTCGACATCGCCACCCAGTACATTGACCAGCAGCGTCCGGCGCATCGCCCAGTCTCGAAGATGGGCCGAGAACGGGC
>CAZBJW010000052.1:15032-16486 GCA_964492135.1 uncultured Anaerolineales bacterium | reverse complement strand
AGAACGGGCTGGGCTTCGGATGAACGTACACCAGCTCACCCGTTTCCACGTAGTCTTCGGGCACGACATAAAAAGCGGCAATTTCGCCCGCTTCTAGCGCCTGCTGGGCGTGTTCCTCGTCGGGATAGGCCAGCAGGTGATGGGGTGGAATCTCCTCAGGAATAACCGTGATCAAGCCAGCATGATCAACGTACCCCTCCACCTCCAGCTGTGACGTGTCCGGTGTTTCGGGCGGCACGCCGCCCGCAGCGGAATCGCTCTTGAAGATGGCAAAGCCCACGAAAATCAGCACAGCGAGGAGCGGGATACCGAAGGCCACCAACAAGTACGATCGGCGCGTAAGGGTTGTGACTAGTTCGTGACGCAGGACCAAGAATATCTTTCTCATGACCAAGTGCTTCCCGTAGTCGCTGCTCTTTCTCTCCTCCATATCTCGCCCATCCTCAGGCGCTGTCCGTAGCGCAGCATCCCCAGGCGGAAGGCGCGTGCAGCCAACCAGAGTGCTCCTGCAGCACACACGGTCTGAATGGCGACGCTGACGGCAACCTGCCACCAGGGCACGATCGAAAACAGGCTGCGCAAGCCGACCGTCATGAGCGATGTGAACGGTAGGAGACTCAGCACCA
This sequence comes from uncultured Anaerolineales bacterium, assembly GCA_964492135.1. Lineage (GTDB taxonomy): Bacteria > Chloroflexota > Anaerolineae > UBA7937 > B3-Chlor > CAYGAW01. The sequence continues at coordinate 15,860 of CAZBJW010000052.1, read as the reverse complement.
CCGATGGAGTAGAATCTGGCGTCTCTCCAATTATCACAAGCGCCCAAAGGGGGATCAAAAAGAGCATGAAGAACAGCATCGCCACCGATTGCCCCTCCTGGGCCTGTCCGACCGTCGAGCCGACGGCGAACATCAGGGCGGACGCCAGAACATAGGAGGGGATGGCTACCGCGACTACTGTCAGGATTGGTCCCCAAGCGAGGGTCGGGTTCTGGAACCACTCGATACCAAAGACCTCGCCGCCAATGAAGACGGCCAGGATGCCCACGAGAATCCAGGTGGCAAACTGGGTGAGACCGATCACGACGATGCCCAGCACCTTGCCGCCGATCAGTTGCACGGGCGAGACGGAGGTGGCGACCACCTCCATCGTGCGGTTCTCCTTCTCATCGACGACCGCCTGCATCAAGTACCCCGAACTCATCAGGAGCAGGAAGAGGAACGCCACACTCAGTAGTACCGGCACGATTGCACCCAACGTCGGCCCGCCGCGGAATTCCCGACTGCCATCGGGCGAACGCACAGTTACGCTGCTGCCTGCAGCGGCCCGATGGGCAATCTCGCGGGACTGGTCGGCCAGCAGATTCATCTGGATGAAGTCATGGAATTGCTGGGTGGCGTCCTCGCCAGGCTCCTTGAGATACACCAGTTCAACCCCACTAGTTTCAAAGTAGTCGGGGGCCACCACGTAGTAGGCCTGGATCTCCTTTGACTCTAGCGCCTGGCGTGCTTCTCCTTCCGTCTGGAAAGGGATGAACGCCATGCCCTCCTCAGAAGAGCTCACCGGCGCAGGGATGGCGTCGGCCAGCAGCCCAGCGTGGTCTACAT
>CAZBJW010000052.1:0-15022 GCA_964492135.1 uncultured Anaerolineales bacterium | reverse complement strand
GCGCATTGCTATTCTCCAGAGACACCATAAAAGCGATCAGCCCGATGTTGGCTCCCATCAGTAGCGGGACGCTCAGCAGCGCAAGGATGAAGCTCTTCTTGAAAACGTTTCGCACGTATTCATGCCGGGCAACATACCAGAGTTTACGCATCACGCGTCTCCCTCTTCCACGACCCGGATAAAGATCTCGTCGAGTGTGGGGATCGCGATCTCGAACCTCTCCAGGATCGCGTCTTGCGCCATCAAGGCATGGAGCACATCTTGCGGTGTGGTACTCTGGGAGAGGATCAGCTTGGTGGCGTTGTTGTGAGACAGAACCTGTTCAACCCCTCCTACCGCTGGGAGCTCACCAGCCACGCGCACCAGCACGGCGTGGCCGGAGTATCGACGCCTGATTTCGTCCAGGTTGCCATAGAGCACATCGCGCCCGTCGTCGATCAACAGGATACGGTCGCACAACTCCTCGGCCTGGTGCATCTGGTGAGTGGACATGATGATCGTCGATCCCAGGTCTCGCAGTTCATTCATCAGGTTTTTGACCAATTGCGTATTGATGGGGTCAAGGGCGGTGAACGGTTCGTCAATGACGATCAATTCCGGCCGGTGCACAATCGTGTTGATGATCTGCGCCTTTTGCTGCATCCCTTTGCTGAGTTCTTTGACCTTCTTTCCCTTGTGTGCGGTCAGGTCGAAGCGCTCCAGATACCCCGCCAGGCGTCCTCGCGCTTCTGCGGGGGCAACACCTTTCAACGTGGCCAGGTAGACCAAGCAACGCTCGAGGGGGACATCCTGATAGAGGCCACGCTCCTCCGGCATGTAACCGATGTGATCCTTCTTGTCTTCGCTCATCGGCCCGCCCAAGATGGACACCGTGCCACGCTCCGGCTTGAAAACGTCGAGCATCACTCGGAGTGTAGTGGTCTTACCTGAGCCATTGGGGCCAAGCAGGCCAAAGATCTCGCCGCGATCCACGGCGAACGACACGTCCACTACAGCGTGTGTATCACCGAACGATTTGGCGATGTGTGAGACTTCACCAGCATACACAGCTCGATACTCCTCTCATTCATACTTATCCCGGCCCAAGCTCGACTAGGCAGGCGCCGGGGATCAACTGGATCGCCGCAGTTGGCGAAACGTACCCGCCTTGCCGTGGCCCGCGCCTAAACTCCCGGGCTGCGGCTGCATTTCTTGCGCTAAGCCTCTGTTCCCTCGATCTCCGCATCTGGTGGCTCAAGGTCTCGCGTAAAGAGGATGGTCAGGATGATAGCCACCACAAACGAACCAGACAGCGCCACCATACTCAGAACAACGGCCGCGATCGTTCTTCCCATCATTGACCACATCCTCCTGCAACGTGTTCTGCCTATCAGCCAGCCCGACTCTTGAGTGCCTTATTGCCCCGGTCGCCAGTATGAGAGCGCCAGGCTGACCGCACCATCAACAGTGGTACGGAATAGGTGAACGCCATATCCACCACTAGTCTTGCTCCAGGGCTTTGCGGATCGCCTTCAGTTCCCCAAGAATCGCACTCAAGGCCTCTGCTGAGGCCAGGCCCGCCTCGGGCTCCACCTCGGCGGCTGTTGGAGCCATACCGCCCCGGAACCGTCGCAACTCTGTGACCACCATATCGTACACCTCCTGGACGTCGGTCAGGCCTACCAGCTTCTCCTCGGCTCCCGACTGGCCGCTCATCCCGGCGGTCTGGATATGCAGCGAACCCAGGCCAAAGAACCAGCGATCGAAGATGTCCCGCCTGACCACCACGTTGGTCACGGTGCGGTAGGGGACATGCTTGACGGAGTGGGTAATGATGCCCACATCCACGATCACCTCGTCGTCCTGGATCTCATAGCTCAGACTGGCATAGTAGGGTGCTGCGAGGATCAGGGCCACCACCCAGACCACGACCTCGGCCAGGGCCATGAGCCCGAAGATGATCGTGGCCTCCCTGTCCCGGATTACCAGCGTAAAGACGAGGGTTCCGATAATACTCAACCAGGCCGCGATGGTGATACCTACGCACATCTTGACCAGATATCGGGGACTTGGCTTGTAGCTCTTTGTGCCCACTCTCAGTTACCTCCCGTAGAATCTCAGTCGTAAGCTCAGTACCTGCCGGATCGGCCCAGTGAGCCCTAGATAGCGCGGGGCTGTGTCGCCTCCGGGGCCCCCAGTCATGGAGTCGTCACCTGACATGGGGGATGACCCTGCTGGTCCGGTCCATATAGGAACGGTACTCGTCTCCGAAGTGCTCGAGCATCATCCGCTCCTCCACACGGACCCGATAGAAATACCCTGGAAGGAAAGTCACAAGCATGCTGAAGCCGCCGATCCAGTTCTGCAGCACGAACACCTGGGCGACGCCCCACAGCAAGTGCGCGGCGTACATGGGGTGCCCGATATAGCGAAACACTCCGTTGGACACGAGGGAGTGCTCTTCGAAGATCTCAAGCCTTGGCGACCAGTTGCGCGCCAGGTCGGCGTGGGACCTCCAGAGTAGCCATACCGCGACACCGAAAAGTACCACCCCGACCCACCCCGACCAGGTTGGCAAGTGGTAGTCCGCGAAATCCAACCAACGCGTCAGCACATAGATGATGGGCAGGACGAACATCCCCAGGCCGGGGAGAGCTGTCAGCCAAGCATCGAGCCGCGTCCTGTAGTCCTCAGCGATTTTCAGCTGTCTGTATCGGCGCGTGTACACTACTCTGACGACCGATGCCAGAATCACACCGACCCAGTAAGCACCCACAAAGAAACTGCTGGACATGGGCAGACCTCCAGTCGGTCACGCAGATATGGCCATCTATCTCATGGCCGCTACCTACCGAGAGTCAGAGGCGAGGAGATGCTTCTCCATCCCCTTCCTATTGGGCTGTGCCCACGGGCGCCGCGACAACCATCTTTCTATAGCACGGCGCGCCTCCTCGGTGCCCTTTCTCAGGATCGCCAGACTGGTCCTTTGTCCCCGCCACGTCACTTCCATGTCTTCCTCCTGGAATCCAGTGCCATAGGGAGCTAACTGATGGGGCCCACGAAGCGAGAGCCGGAGGCCATGGATGCTCTCGAGGCGACTTGTCTGGGCAGTCGCGTTCCGAGGTTGCCTCCACTATACTTTCCTCCTCTGCACGTTCGGCCCTGCTCTTGGCCTCCTTTTCCTAGGACCCTGATGCTGACCCCGTATCCTCTCCACTTCCACGCCAGCTCCACGTCGGCCTCCTTCGTCCGGCGACTTCCCCATGCCCGTCGATCTAGCAACCGGAGCACCTCTCCGCACAACACTCAATGGCTGACAGTAACCGCTCTGGTGGCTCTCCTTTGCTAACAAAAGCGTCAACCCCGGCCGCCAGCGCAGTTCGCCGAGCGTCCACCCGTCCACTGAGGGCGACCACTAGTACCGCGGGGCACACCTGGCGCAGGGCGGACAGCAAGTCATCTGCCGCCATCCCGGGCAACTCCCAGTCTAGCAGAACCAGGTCTGGGCAACTCTCCTGCGCACGGGCCAATAGATCCTCAGCACCGACCGCCTCGCCAACGATCTCCACTCCACTCTGGCGCTCCAGCAGTGCTCGGAGCGCGAATCGCACCTTGCGTCGGTTGTCGGCCAATAGAATGCGCATTCAAGTCACCTCATCATGGAGCGTTGGATCTCCCTCCTGACTCCAGTATATAAGAGCAATCCCCTAGTGGCATCGGCCATCTGGGGGATTTGCATATTGGCCAGGTGGCTAATCTTCTTGTCGGTCGGGTGACCGAGGTGGTGACTCGCTGATCCCTCTACCTCCTGCTGCCCCAGGCCGCGTCCCATGGAGAATGAGGAGGGCCTTGCTTACCCACTGACTGGTACCACGGCATGTCCCTCCTCTCCAGCACCATCTGGTCAAATCGGCCTGCAGGCCGCCTAAGCAGAATGGCACAGCAAAGTACCACCCACCTATGAAGCAGCCGAAAATGGCAGAAACATCCTCCAAGAGGTCTTTATCCAGCGGCGGGTGGAGGCGTAGTGACATCGTAGGTGTGTCCGATAGGCTTTTTCAACGGCCTCCAACAAAAGACGGCCCCTTTCTGGGGGCCGCCCTGCATCTAGGTCCTGGGCTACTTGGCTACGCACCGCATCCAACTCAGGCAGTTGTTGCGGCTACGCCTCTGAGCCCTCAAGGGCGCGGAGTTCGCGATAGGTAAGTGTCCACACGCTGGACTTGAAGACGTGAGCTAGCCCACCGAGGAAAACGAGAGGAGCCGCCAATACGAGGATGAAGATCGGGATGCCGGCGGCCAATCCTACGATCAACGGAACTGCTCCACACCAGGCCAAGCTGGCGACCCAGCCCGCGAGGAGCCCTGCCAGGCCGCCGATCACCCCGCCCGCCACTATCAGGAAGAAGACGACAGGGACCATCACGATTGTCCAACCCACTTGTAGCCCGACCATGATCAGCCACATCATGATCGCCTCGGCCAGACGCCGCCTCACCAAACGGCATCCCTCACGGATCGAGGCGATGACCCCCATCTCCTCTAGCGCGCACGTCCGGAAGAAGAACTGCCTGAGGAATGAGAGTACCAGGCCTATGGCGATGGCGAGAAGAATCACGAGGCAAGCCACACCGATGGCAGCTAAGCCGCTGATCACCGACACGACTACGTTCTCCCTGCCCAACACTATCAATCCGAAGACACACAAACCAAAGAGCAACAGCAGCAACGCGGCCAACATCCCCGGCAGCCTGGTTAGCAGGTCTATCACGAATAGCCTCAGTGTGGTGCGCGACCAGCCGAGGCCGAACCCGTGGCGCACGCCTCGCTTCTCACCCGTCTCCTCGTAGTCATCCACCATACGTATCAGCGCCGTCTCACCTACGTACAGAAACACTACCCTGGCGATGGCCACGATGACAACCAGGCAAATCAGCCCGACCACGATAGCCGCCAAAGCGGTCCAGAACTCCGGAGGGACCGTCGCCAGTGGCACCTCTCTCCAGGGGTACCCACCGATTTCCTTCCAGGGGATACATTCCCCACCTATGCGTACTCCCTGGCAGGACCAATCGTCACGACCGCCGTCACCACCCCACCCCCAGTAGCCCGAAGTAGCACTGGTCGCGGTTAGTGCCACGATCACGCCGAAGACCCACAGTGCCCGGCACCGCCACAGGATCTCCCAGGCTCGTTTCAAGACATTTGGGTAGTTCATCCGTCCGTACTGCCTCCCCATCAAATCTCACTATCTGCCCCAGTGTATAAGAGCAATCCCCCAGAGGCATCGGCCATCTGGGGGATTTGGATATTGGCCAAGTGGCTAATCTTTATCTTGGTCAGGTGATGAGCCTGTGTTGAAGCGCGAAGGCTATGGCCTCAGCGCGATTGGAGAGACCAAGCTTGGACAGGATGTTGCTCACATGAGCTTTGGCGGTCGATCGACTCACCACCAACCGCTCGGCGATCTGTGGGTTGGTCAGGCCCTCGACCATCAGAGCCAAGACCTCACGCTCGCGCTCGGTGAGATCATGGCCTGGAGTGGGGCCTTCGCCCGCTGTATCGATCAGGGCCTGGGCCGCCTCTGGTGCCAACGTTGCTCGCCCAACATGGGCCGCGCGGATCGCATCGGCGAGTTCGTTCGCCGAGACGTTCTTGAGCAGATAGCTGATCGCGCCAGCCCGCAAAGCCTCCTGCACCAACTCTCTCTGTTCGAAGCTGGTCAGCGCTATGACCTGCACGCCCGGCCAGCGTTCGCGGATGGCCTTGGTAGCCTCGGCCCCGGTCATCTCCGGCATCACCAGGTCCATGAGGACCACGTCTGGTTGAACTGCTTCGCACACCTGCAAGGCCTCCCTGCCATTCCTCGCTTCACCCACCATTTCCAGGTCGGTCTTGGCCTTCAGGAATGCCGCCAGACCCCTGCGGACCATATCGTGGTCGTCAACGACCATGACTCGAATGGCAGTGGGTGTATTCATCACGTTCTCCTCTCTTGGCAGGACGAAGGACCACCGACCAAAGACGAAGGACAGATAACCAGCGACGATAACAAACACTCGCCCATCGTCATTGCTCCGACCTCCAAACCACTTCAACCTTCGTACCCGAGCCAGGCTCCGTTTCGATCTCCAGCTCGGCTCCTATGGCCTCGGCTCGCTCGCGAATGATCCCCAGCCCCAGCCGCTCTGGTGGGACGCCACCGGGATCGAAGCCGCAGCCGTCATCGCAGATCTGCAGCTCGACGACCTGTCGCAGCTGTCCGTCCTCTCCATCTGGCCCGAGGACGCACCGCAGGTTAACCGCGACTTCGCTGGCATCGGCGTGCTTGACGACGTTGTTCAGCGCTTCCTGGGCGATGCGATAGAGTGCAACGTGGACATCTGACGGAACGTCACTCTCCCCCTCCACGGTCACCTCCACGGGCACGCCTGAGCGCCCTGTGACGGCCTCGCCGAGTTGGCGCAGCAGCTCGTCGAGGCTCGCCTCGGCCAGGGCCGCCGGCCGTAGCTCCAACAGCAACGTGCGCATCTCGGCCAATGCGCCGCGGGTGAGCTGCCGCAGTTCCTGGAGAAGTTGCCGTCCCTCATCCTGATCGCTCTCCCAAAGGGTGGGTACCACCTCCCCAATGAGGCTTGCCGAGAAGAGTGTCTGAGTTACAGCATCGTGGAGGTCGCGAGCCAGACGGCTACGCTCCTCCATGGCAGCCGCCTGTTGGGCCTGCTCGTACAGGCGGGCGTTCTCGATGGCAATGGCAGCCTGATTGGCCAGAGATTGGAGCACCGTCAGGTCGCTCTCGTCGAAGGCGTTCAGTTGGTCGCTCTGCACATCCAACACACCGATGATGCCGCTCTTTGTCTTCAGTGGCACTGCCACCTCAGATCGAATGTCGGGAGACTCAGGTATGAGAAGGTATTGCGGCTCGCGGCTCACGTCCGGCACTACGAGCGGCTGACCTGTCTCGGCTACCCGGGCCGTGATCCCCTTGCCGCCTATTGTTAGGCGCGACGGTTGGAACTGGGGATCATCCCAGTGGGCCCCGGCGCCTGCCTTGATCACTACCTCATCCCCTTGCACCAGGCCGATGGCTGTATGGTAGTATCCCAGGCTCTCCTTCACCGAGTGGACGATTTCGTGAAGCAATTCATCGACCGCCAGGATCGAGGTCATGTGCCGACCCACTTCGCTGATGGCGCGGAATTGCTCGGCCCGCCGCTGCTCGGCGCTGAAGAGACGTGCTTCCTCGATGGCTATGGCTGTGAGGTTGGCCAGAGATTGGAGCACCCGCAGGTCGGTTTCGTCGAAGGCGTTTGCTTGCTCACTCTGGATGTCGAGGACACCGATCACCCCGCCCTTCGTCTGTAGAGGCACGGCCAACTCGGATCGGGTCTCGGTCGAGTCCGGCAGCAGAAGATACCGAGGATCCCGCCTCACATCGGGCGCCAGCAGGGCTTCGCCCGTGGCGGCTACCCAGCCTGAGATTCCCACACCCACCTCGACGCGCGGAGGCTCGAACTGCGGATCGTCCCAGCGAGGCCCGGCCCCGGCCTTGACCACCAGTTCATCGCCCTCGACCAAGCCGATCCCCACTAGGTAGTATCCAAAATTCTCTTTGACTAGGCGGACTGTTTCATTCAGCAGTTCGTCGATAGCCAGAAGAGAGGTGATGCGAGTTCCCACCTCACTCAGCACGCGGAACTGCTCAGCCCTCCGCTGCTCGGCGTCGAAGAGCCCGGCGTTTTCGATGGCAACAGCCGCCTGGTTGGCGAAGGCCACCAGCAACTCTAAATCGCTCTCACGGAACTTGCCCTTGCCCCCATGCTTATCCAGGACCACGAGGGTACCCATGATCTGATCCTTGATGGTCAAGGGGGCAATGGCGCAGCTCTGGAGTTGTCCTTTCGTCGCCTCGCTAAGCTCCGAGAGCGCACGATGGTCCGCCCGGCTGTCCTCTTGGAGTTGGTTGGATATGACCGGTTGGTTGTGAAGGGCAACCCACCCAGAGAGCGTACCTTCCAAGGGCGCCCGACCTCCAAGCCAAGAGACAGCCAACCCAGTAGCGGCCACCACCTCATCTTCACTGTTCTCCCAGTCGACGATGTTGATGATGCCTCCGTCGGCTTGCAGCAGAGTGGTGGCTTGCTGGATGATGAGGTTGAGGAGTCTGTCCAGTTCCAGGGTACTGGCCACCGCCCTGGTTGTCTCTTGCAGGGCGAGGATCTGGGCCAGCCGACTCTTCGTGTCTTCATACAGCTGTGCGTTCTCGATAGCTATGGCTGCCTGATTGGCCAGCGCTTGCAGGAGCACCAGATCGCTCTCGTCGAAGGCATGCAATTGGTCGCTTTCGACGTTCAAGACGCCGATGACCCCTTCCTTCGTCTTCATGGGCACGGCCAACTCGGATCTCGTCTCCGCCGAGTCGGGGAGAAGCAGGAACCGCGGCTCCTTCCTCACGTCGGGAGCGAGGAGAGGCTCCCCAGTCTCCGCGACGCACGCTGTTATGCCCTGGCCCCCGACTTTCGTGGGTGGAGGCAGGAACTGGGAATCATCCCAGCCGGTTTTGGTGCCCGCCCGGAAGACGACCTGGTCGTCCTCGATCAGACCGACGGTCACCTGGTAGTAACCAAAAGTCTCTTTCAGCAGGCGCACCATCTCTCCTAAGAGCTCGTCGACGTCCAAGATGGAGGTCATGTGGCGACCCACCTCGCTGATGACACGGAACTGCTCCGCCCTATGCTGCTCGGCGTCGAAGAGGCGCGCGTTCTCTATGGCCACGGCCGCCTGGCGGGCAACAGACTGCAGTACCGCTATGTCGCTGTCGTCGAAGGCGTTCAGCCGGTCGCTTTCTACATTTAGGACACCGATCACGCCCTCTTTCGTCTTCAGAGGGACGCACAGCTCGGACCGGGTCTCGGCGAGGTCGGGCACAAACAGGTATCGCGGCTCCTTGCTCACGTCGGGCACGAGGAGCGGTTCGCCGGTGGCGGCCACCCAGCTTATGATCGCGTCCCCCCCGACTTCGACCGATGGGGGTTGGAACTCCGGGTTCTCAAAAGGAGGACCAGACCCCGCCTTTTCGACGAGTTCATCGCCCTCGATCAGGCTAATGCCCACCAAATAGTATCCAAAGGACTCCTTGACCAACCGGACGATCTCCTGCAGTAGATCATCAGTGGTGAGGACAGAGGTGATGCGGCGACCCATCTCACTGATGACGCGGAACTGCTCGGCCCGGCGCTGTTCACCATCGAAGAGGCGGGCGTTCTCAATGGCTACCCCTATTTGACCCCCGATGTGAGAAAGCAAGTCGACCTCCCGCTCGGAGAAGTCCCTGTCCCCGCAGGTTACCACAAACAGAGAGCCCCAGACCTTTTCCCTCGACGCCAGGGGAACGATGGCCGCAGCGCGGAAACCACTTTCGGTCACCACGGACCGCGTCAATCGCGGATCCTTTGACAGGTCCCGCACGACCAATGGCTCACCCGTCTGGACCACGCGTCCTGAGAAGCCCTCCCCCACCTTCAAATTGTCAATCCCCTTGACAAACCCCGGTCCCGTCCCCTTGTGGGCCGCTACGGTCAACAACCCCTCCTCGCCTCTGGAATCCGCCTCTCCCAAGAGATAGATCCCACCGGCCTCGATGCCCATGACCTCAAGGGTCTTATCCAGGGCAGCATTCAGAATCTCCTCCAAGTCCAGACTGCTGCTCACGACCGCGGCGATAGCGTTGAGGGCAGCCAATTCGCTGGTCCGGTCAGCCACTCTCCGCTCCAGGTCTTCGTAGGATTCCTTGAGCGCCTTGGCCATGACGTTGAACTGTCTGCCCAGAGCCTCTATTTCGTCGCCCGTCTCGGGAGGGCTGGCATAGTCGAAATCGCCCCCGGCAATGCACTGCGCCGCCTTGGTGAGATCCTGAACAGGCCCCAAGACCCGGCCCGTGGAGAAGAATACCAAGACACCCGAACTGATCCCTGCCAGAACCAGCAACCCGAGAAGCAGGTTGCTATAGCCTCGAATCGGCCCCACGATGTCCTCCCAGTCCTCCTGGGTGACCAGCCCCCAGCTGGTGCCGGGGATCGGAGCAAAGCCAGAGATCACGGTGTCCCCTGTCTCGTCCTCAGCAAGAACGGCCCCTATCTCTCCCGCGGCGGCCCGCATCACCGGAGGCAACTGCGCGTAACTACTGCCCAGCTCCGAACGGTCGGGATGATAGATGACCCTACCGTTGCCGTCGACGAGGTAGGCATAGCCGTTCTCGCCCGTCGTGAACTCCAGGGCCTTGGCATAGGTGTCCCCCAATCCCGAGTGCCCAATGGTGGCTATCCCGGCCATCACACCCAAGAACTCGCCCTTGTCATCTGCAATGGGGACCGCGACTATGATCACGTCCTCACCTGAGATATCATCCTTGAAGATGTCGGAGAAGACGGGTTGCAGCGTCTCGCTCACCTCCACAAACTGCGACGCTACGGGAAATTTCGTCAGGCGCCTCCTTGGATGGAGAGGTCGCAACCACACAGCGAGACCTTCGCTATCGTAGACCACGAGCCCCGCATCGAAAACAGCGAGTTGACCCGGGGCCTCGCGCAGGCCCTGGACCAGGCGTAGTGTGTCCATAGACTGAATGTCTTTCTCCGCAGCGAGTACCTGAAGCAGCTGAGAATACTGACTCAACCCCTCGGAGAGTCTCGCGGCTGATACCCTGGCCAGCTCGGTGTCTCGCCGCTGGACGACGTCTCTGGCCACCCACTCGTATGCGTAGAGGGCGATGACCGCCACCGCCACCAGCCCGAGGGCTGATGGGATGAGGACAGACAGGAGGGTCTTTGCTCTAAGGCTCTTGGTGAACAACATTGAAGATATCTCGTTTCCCAGAAGCGTCCTTCAGAACTGTCTCGGTCCCTCAGCAGGCCTCAGGACTCACGCAGCTGTGCTGGCACTCTCCCTTGTCGGCTGAACAGAGACGGTCTCGCACCAGGAACCCGGGTCACTGACACCCTTATCTTACCACAAGCTCGGCCTCTACTCCAGCAGTCGCACCTCAGGGAGCGGATAAATCACGCGAGATCCGCCGCTGGACGCATCCTGAGCAGCTGCACACTCTGAGTAGTGCTCAGCAGCTGCGAAGCAGCGTATCGAAGGGAGCAGCTGCATACGGAAGCACGTGCCTGTCCTGAACCCAGTCAAAGGATCGAATGACCGATCCAGAGGCTGGGGCAGCCCGAATGGAGTCATATCTGTGTCTGACAGCCTTTTCACCACCCTTCTCAGCCAGAGGTCAAGACGAAACGCCAGGAACAACCATCAGGGCCAAGTGAAGACACTACCACTGCAGGAAGAAGCCATCAGGTGGGCGGCGACCGCAGGGAATGTATAAGCCTGGCCACCTCCAGTGCGGCGTGAGGCCTGGCTGCCTGCCGGGCCTGGTCAGCCATGCGAGCCAGGGTCCCGTTTCCCAGTTGGAGAAGCTCTCTCAGCGATGCCACGACCTTACGTGGCGTCGGCGTCAGCAGGCCAGCTCCCCGCCCTACCACCCACTCAGCATTCCCTTCCTCCTGTCCTCGTAGCGATCCACTGATCAGCATGGGCAGCCCACAGGCCAGCGCTTCACTGATCGTACTGGGCCCCGCCTTGGTGATCAGCAGATCGGCAGCGCGCATCAAGGCAGGCATGTTGTCGGCAAAGCCGGCAATGCAGGTAGGCACCTCCCACGACACCCTTTCGAGCCTGGACCTCAGCTCGTCGTTCCTGCCGGCGACTATGAGCAGTTGCACCTCCGGGGAGGCCCGAGCTACTGCTCGCGCCACGGGGAAGACGTTGCCCATCCCCTCTCCTCCACCTGCCAGCAGGACGGTGAATCGGTCCGCGGCCAAGCCCAGACCCGCGCGCACCTCTTCCCGCGAGCCAGAAGGGTTCACGAACTCGAGGTCCACAGGTATCCCCACCACCTTCACCTGCTCAGGGGCAAATCCCCCCTCGAGTGCCTCCTGCCGCGCCTGCTCCGTCGCTACTAGGCACAGGTCAACCTGCGGACAGAGCCACCACCGGTGGATGCTCACGGGATCGGTAACCAAGGTGACCAGGGGCACATCCCAACCCAGGTCCTGCAAGAGCCAGGCAGGTATGTGATTGGCCCATGGATGCGTAGAGATGATCAGGTCCGGGTTGCTTTCAAGCAGCAAGCGCCTGATTCTATTGGCGGCCAGGGGCGAGACCATCCTCAGGATGAGAGGAGACCGCCTGCGCCCGTTAGTGACATGCCACAGGAGACCCCAGGCGCGAGGAAGCCGGTTGACGACGGGGCCGTACATGCGGCCGGCAACTCTCAACGGCCAGACGAAGCCATCGGCCATGATGTCAGCCAGTTCAACCTGGTACATCCCGGCGAAGAGATGCTCCAGCGCACCCACTATGGCGTCGGCCACGCTGCGGTGACCGCCGCCGGAGTCGCACGTCAGTATGAGGAGGCGTTCACTCATCTGCCCCTATCGAGGATGCTCCACTTCCAGGCTGGCCTTAGGTCCAGTCCGCAGTCCGTACCCCTCCTTCGAGAACAGGACGTAGCCCCAAATGATAGGTACGAGGCGCATGGCCCGCATGAGGACCACGAAGGCCAGGGCGTGGCTGCTCTCCACGCCGAAGACGCCCAGGGTAGTGATGGACAGTATCTCCAGCATGCCCACGTTCCACGGCGGGTTGGGGATGGAAGCCGCCAGAGCAATCACCACCACGGGGAAGACGTAGGGGCCGAAGGGAAGCTCTATCAGGGCTGCCTGTCCGAGGAAGTAGAAGCTCACCACCAGTAATAACCACATGGGAAGCGTGAGGAAGAGGGCGAGCAGGGAGCGGCGCCAATGCCGCATAGCTCGCACCCCGAGGATGAAGCGCTCCAGGATCCCCACCAACCGCTGCGCCAGCCCTGGCGAGAGCCTCTTGGTGACCATGGTGACCAAACTGGTGGCCCAGTGACTGCGAGACAACAGCACCGCGAGCAGCACCGCCGCGATGAGCAGCACGACCAATCCGGCGTGCCCTACGGTCTGCACCAGGGGAGGCAAAGGGATGATCCATAGCAGCGCCAGAAGCAAGACACAGAGCACCAACACGTCCCATATCTTCTCCACAAAGATAGTTCCCAGCGTCGCACTCTTACTCCAACTCTCCTTCTGTCCCAGGACGATGGAGCGCAGGAATTCGCCGCTGCTGGCGCCGATGATTTGGTTGCCGAAATAGCCAATCAAAGTGGTGGAGAAAAGCGTGCCAAAGCCGATCGGCTTATCCAGGGGAAAGAGATATCTCCAGCGCAGGCTCTTGATGAGGAAGAAAACCATCTGCGCCACCAGTGCTGGCAGCAGATACCAGTAGTTGGCGGCTTTCAGGGTCTCGATCATCTCCCTCAGATCGACCCTTATCAGCACGAGGCCCAGCAGGACCACTCCGATAATGGTGACGATTATGAATCGCGCCTTGTTGTTCAAGCGCGGATCCTTCTAGCCAACATACCCCAATCCCCGCAATCGTTCTCTGATCTCCTCCTCATCGTCGGCCGAGTACTCACCCTCAGTGGTCGGGCGCTCAGACAACTCGTCAGTGTGTTTTACCGCGACGGAGGACAGGAACTCCGGGCTGAACGCTTCCTTCAGCACACGACCATCCATGTCCGATGGGATGGGCAAACCCACGGCGTAAAGGATGGTAGGTGCCAGGTCGATGATCTTTGCCCCGTCCAGTGTTGCGCCCTCTCTGATGCCTCCCCCTGCCAGCACGAGGATGCCCTCGGGACGGTGGTGGCCCGACATGCCAACAATGGGTTCGACGACGTGGGAAGCGCCAAAATCCGCATGTCCGAAGGCCATGTATTCCCAGTTTTCGGACTGAAGCACAAGATCAGGAGCCTTGTCCAGGAGCGGGCCAGAGTATATCTCCTCCCTGCGATACACCCTCTCCACCACCTTCTTCCCCGTTCTGGGGTCGCCTATCTCGTGCGCGCGGGCGGTTATCTCTTTTCTCAGTTCTTCGTACTCCCTTCCAGGCTGTACAATCCCCTGGGGTCTCTTGCCCACTTCATTAATGTAGATCTGTCCGAAGCTTCCCACGGCGAAGGCCTTGGTGCGCGACCAATCGACGTCCGCGAAGGAGAGAAAGAGCCGCTTGATGAGGCCGCCGCCCCTCTGGAATCGGAAGCGGCGCCTGAGGAACCCCAGCCGCAAGGCCTTGACCAGCCGAAAAACTCCCAGTGGGGTGAAGCCCAGCTTGAAGAGCCCGTACTTGAGCCTGGTCAGGAGCCTGCCCTTCAGCTTGAGAAGTCCTATCTCGCGCAACCAGTTGTTGACCAGGAAGAAGCTGTGAACAGGCCCGAAGCCGTGGTCGGACATGACCACCACCAGATCCTCCGGCCCGAGCTTCTCCACGAGCTGCGCCACGGCCGCATCCAGCCTCCGATAGAAGCCAACTACCAGATCCCGGTACCGCTCCGCCGCCTCTGGATCATGCTGCGGATGACTGTCATCGAGCAGCCACCAGGTCTCGTGTTGCAGCATATCGCTGCTCCAGAACAGGAGGAAGAAGAAGTCCCAGTCCTTGTGGTCCAGCAGGTACACCGCCCCCTCGAGTCGACGCTCCACATCGGTCACCATGTCTGCGATGAACCTGTCCGTGAACTTGGTGGAGCGGTATCTTTCATCGGGCAGCAAGGGAAAGCCTCCCACCGCGCGCTCCAGCTCCTCCCGCAAGGACAGAGGGTAGGTGAAGTCATCGCTGGCCCTGGGAGTGAGGAAGTCGCTGATCATGTAGCCGTTAACCTCTTCCGGGGGGTAAGTGACGGGCATGCCCACAATCCCCACCTTGCGCCCTGCCTCGCTGAGCAGGTTCCAGATGGCCTTCGATGCGCGCTGCTGGGGGCTGACGATGGAGACTTGATAGCTGTTCTGGCGCGGATGTACGAAGTCCACCATCCCGTGCTTGCCCGGATTCTTGCCCGTGGCGAAAGAGACCCAGGCCGAGGAACTGATGGGGGGAAGGGTGCTGGTCAAGACACCGGAAG
>CAZBJW010000051.1:0-20350 GCA_964492135.1 uncultured Anaerolineales bacterium | reverse complement strand
CTCGTATCCACCAAGCCATAGTCCGTCCGACCGCGCAGGCACACGTCTTTTCGGCCTCTCACCCCGCGGGGAGTATTGAGAGGCCTGCCGCTCAACCTCGCCTGCAAGGGCGCAATGCTGGCCGTCCACTCTTCTTCACGCCAACTCCTCGCTCGTCTGAGCATCGCGCCACCCTCTGGCAACCACCGCTCATTGACAGAAATCACGCAGTGCAATAGAATTGGCCGCACTCTCACCGGAGCACGGAACCACTGAGATGGCTGAAGAGAGAATTCTGGTAGTGGACGATGAGCCCGAAGTAGTCGAGTTCTGCGCCCGAGCTTTGAAAGCGGACGGTTACCACGTAACGGGCAGCGTGAGCGGGCACGAGGCCGTTGAAGCCGTGCGTAACCACAGATTCGATCTCGTGCTATCCGATATCAAGATGCCGGGGATGGATGGATTGGAGACGGTACAAGCCATCAAGAGAATAGACCCTCGGATCGTGGGCGTAGCCATGACGGGGCACGGCTCCGTGGAGACCGCCGTCCAGGCCTTACGCATGGGGATGGAGGACTTCGTCCTGAAACCCTTCACTCCCGTTGAGCTAAGGGAGGTCATCGCTTCAGCCCTGTCTAAGGAGCGTCTCCAGAGAGAAAATGAGCGACTCAGGGCCTTGATCCCTCTTTACGAGCTGAGTAAAGCGTTCATGAGCATGACCAGCTTGCCAGACCTCCTCACAGAGATAGTCGAAGTGAGTTGCCAGGAGACCGGTGCCGATCGAGCCTCACTCATGCTGTTGGGCGAGGACCGCGAAACTCTGACCATCCAGGCCTCAATAGGGTTGCCGGACGAGGTGGTCAAGACCACCGCTACCAGGGTTGGGGAAGGTATCGCTGGCAGGGTCGCGCAACTGCGCGAGCCAGTTGTCCTACACCGCCACGCGCCTGTGAGCGACGAATTCGCGAGGCTCATGAAGCTGGATCACATATCTTCAGCCATCTGTATCCCCCTCGCTGTGAGGGGTGAACTCATCGGTGTGCTTAACCTCAGCAAGCTGGGAGATGAGGATTTTCGCTTTACCGAGGGGTCTGTGCAGTTGGCATCCGTTCTAGCTGGTCAAGCCGCCATCGCCATCAAGAATGCCTATCTCTTCGAAGAGATTCAGCGGGCATACAGCGATCTCAAGAAGTTGGACCAGTTGAAGAGCGAGTTCATCAATATCGCGTCCCACGAGTTGCGCACGCCCCTTGCCATATTGCTGGGATACGCTTCCCTCCTCGAGGAACATACTTCCGACACTGCGCGACACTATGTCGAGGCCATCATCCGGAACGCGATGCGGCTAAACAAACTGGTGACCGACATGCTCAACCTGCGGCACCTGGAGATCGGCGAACTGGAACTGGAGCTGGAGTCCGTGCTGGTACCAGATGTGGTAAATGCCGTTGTAGAGGAGTTCGGTATGCTCGCCGAGGAGAAGGGACAGCAGGTGATCACTGAATTACCGCAAGACCTGCCAGCTATCCAGGCCGACAAGAATAAGCTCCACTTGGTTCTGTCCAATCTCGTATCGAATGCCATCAAGTTCACCCCGGAAGGGGGGCAGATTGCGATTACCGCCCAGATTGATGAGGACCAACTGATGGTTGCCATCCGGGACACAGGTATCGGGATCTCGAACGATGAGTACGAGAGAATCTTCGACCGCTTCTATCAGGTGGAGGATTCCCTCAGACGGCGGCACGCCGGACTAGGGCTCGGCCTCTCGATAGTGAGGGAGTTGGTTGAACTCCATCAAGGGAAGGTGTGGGTGGAAAGCCAGCCGGAGATGGGGAGTACCTTCTACTTCGCCATTTCGCGGCATCTAGTATCACATTCCCAGAGCGACTGAAGGCTACGAAAGGACAGCAAGCATGATCTCGGCAACTGATCTGAGAAAAGGCGTCACGTTCGAATTGGATGGAGAGCTTTATCGGGTTCTGGACTACCAGCACTCATACATAGGGCGTGGCAGCGCCAATGTCCGCACGAAACTGCGAAACGTGCGCACGGGGCGCACCGTTGACAGGACCTTCGCGGCCAGCGAGAAGCTCCAGGAGGTGCGGCTCGAACTGCGGCAGGTGCAGTACCTGTACCGGGACGGTGACCTCTACTATTTCATGGATACAGAGACCTACGAACAGCCCGCTCTCGCGGCGGAAACTCTAGAGGACAAAGTCAGCTATTTGAAGGAAGGTATGGAGCTTTCCCTCTCCATGCACGAGGGACAACCCGTGGAAATAGAGCTACCGGTCACGGTCGATCTGGAGGTCACCGAGACAGAGCCGGGTATCAAGGGTGATACCGCAACTGGGGCCACCAAGCGGGCGGTACTGGAGACGGGTCTGGTCGTGCAGGTCCCCCTCTTCATAGAACAAGGCGATACCCTCCGCATCGATACCCGCACGGGAGAATATCTCACACGGGTCTAGTCCTTGGCCCTAACCACGGGGTACTCCGTCCTCTTCGTCCCCAACGGACTGACGGACAGATGTACGGGGAGCTCCGCGTTCAGTGCCTGGACGGTCTCGTTCCTCAGACGGTCCAGGAGTTGGACGGCAAGTTGACCTTTCAAGCCAGGGAAGGTGAAAGCGATGCTCGTGTCATTGCGGCACAGTTCGTTCCCCAGAGGATACTGGACCTCGACAAGGTGTTTGATCGCGGTCAAGGCTTCACGGGCTGACTGTTCTATGTCCACCCTGAGCATCTGCCACGAGAGCGTAGCGGACTCGGGCCAACGCCCTGCGATGAGAGCCTGAGCCATGGTGGACTTATGGAGAGCAGACACCCGATAGGAGTGGTCCCACAGAGTCACGTCTTCGCCGTTCTGTCCCCACCCCAGCAGGAGCTTGCTGTAAGCCCATTCGCTGATAGGCCTGATGCCCAGCCATCGCACAGCCTCTCTCTCATCCTGGCCCAGGGGAGCGCCACGATCCAAAGCATACAGGCGACTCCACGTCGCCTCGGGGCAGGGATACAGGCGTGCCTTCCAGAACCATGACCCTAGATCACCTGGCCCGTCCTTTCTGATGTTGTTGATCTCCAAGACTTGATTGGCCATTGCCTCGCAGTACAGTTTGCGCACATCAGACAGCCGCTCCAGGTCTATCAAGGCTCTGGGACGGCCGAAAATCTCTTCCTTCCCATGGATAGCCCTCAAGAGCTTCACTTCTGGCGGTACCAGGGCCTCTGGATGCCACGTTCGCCCTTGCATCTCCACAAGATCGGCCACAAAGGCAAGCTGGTCCAAGCCCTCCAAGAAGCCGTCAACTGCGAGGAAAGCCGGCCGCAGTGAACCGATGGACTCCTCCTGCGCTCTCTGCCATGCCAGATCGGCCATCACCTTCTTTGCCAGCTGAGCCACGCGGTCAAACGCCTTCCGGTCACGTGAGAAGAGTTGTTGCCGTACCTTCTCCAGTACGACCTCCAGTTTGCTTGAAGAGGCGTCCTCCTGGACAGAGGCCCTGCGTTGCGAGTCAGCGACCAGCCTGCAAACGACTTCAGCGATGTGCTTCTCCGTGGCGTCGAGGCTAGCCCCCCAAAGAGAATGAAGGATGGCTGTGAAAGGGTCCGCTTGCAGTCCCAAGAAGGGGTCTTTTCCTCTAGATAGGCGTCGCAAGATCAGGTGGTGAGCAAAGGTATGCTCTTCTGAGATATACTCCACGCTCAGCTTGCCCAGGTCGTGTAGCAAGACACCCACCTCGTTGAGAAGCAGGGCGTTGCGGACATGGGGACTGCCCAGCAGTCCCAATGGATCGCCCTCAGACATGCACCCCTGGCCTACACAGTGGCCAAACCTGCAAAGCCCAACAATCGAGCCTCGGTGACTCCTCGATCACCTTTTCGCCCTTCGGTCGTCACGCCCGACAGGAGAGGATGGACCCTGTCCCTGGCGCGATTCCCTGCCCTTCTCAGAATCGTACTACGCCTTCAGCCACCGGCGCCACCTTGCCGCCCACCAGAACTGCAGAAATCTCATCACCTGCGGAGTCTACCTCGACGTAGAGCGTACTCGGCCGACCGAGCTCTGCTCCCTGTTCGCTGATGATATGCGTGGTACCCTGCATCACAGGTACAGCCCGGTGGTGCACGAGATATGCCCCCAGGGCCCCGTTAGCGCTCCCGGTCGCTGGGTCTTCTGGCACGCCGAGCAGAGGAGCGAACATCCGCACGTGTACAGTGGCGTCGGGCCGCGAGGTCTGGAAAGTGAAAACCAGCACACAGTCGGTACCCACAGCTTCACAGGCCTGATTCAGGGCAACGGCGTTCAACCGACCCGCGTCCAACGCCTCTGTCTCGGACAGAGACCGCACGGGCACCATCATCTGCGGAGCTCCTGTCGACACAACCTGAACGGGCAGTCCCGTCTCGCCAATTGCCTCAGGGGGCAGGCCCAGTCCCCTTGCCAAGTTCGTCACATCCTCCACCACATCAAGAAACTTGGGGCGGTCCTGAGTCATCACCACCCTCTCCACCTGCCCGTCAACGACCTCCAGATTCGCAGGCAACACGCCAACGCCCAGCTCTAAGCTCACCTTCGTCACGGGCTCGCTGAGGGCAACGCGGCCCAGCTGCGCCAAGACCCAGTGCGTACCCACCACTGGATGGCCAGCAAACGGGATCTCCCTGGCGGGTGTGAAAATGCGTACTCTGAAATCAGCTCCTGGGTCCTGTGGGGGCAGGACAAACGTCGTCTCCGAGAGGTTCATCTCCCGAGCCAGTTGCTGCATCTCCGTTGAGGTGATGCCCCCGGCCTCTGGAAAGACCGCAAGCGGGTTGCCTCCGAAAGGCTTGTCTGTGAACACGTCTACCTGAAAGAACCGATACTCCTTCACAGTTTTCCTCCTGTCTTGCCCAGAGAGGCTCCTTTTTCTTTGTTACCGGCCTGATCAGCCTATGCCCCCAGCAGTGCCGTCCCCTTCCGTGGCCTGGGAGCCTCCTCGGACCAAAAAGAGCGGGGTCCTCACGCCCCGCTCCCCCATGTGCGCCGGTGGTGACCAAAGAGGACCACACCGACCTTCCAAGCATACATGGCTCCTCCTCCTTCAGACTGATACGAGCCACTCCCTCAGTGGCTCTTCAGCTCGCCACGTACCGTATGATACAACTCCTGAGCCCCCAGCTCCTCCAAGGTGTAGCATTCGGCGCCGAGGTAGCGGGCCAACTCCTGAGCCAAGCCCCGGTCAAAGGACTTGTGTTCGGTGTTTATCACCACCGAGCGGATGTTGCTGCGCTGCATCAACTCCGCTATCTGACAACTCTCTTCGCGCGGCGTGAGGTCCGTCATGGAGACGTTTCCTGCCCCGTCCGTGAGCAGGATCATAAGGGGCATCACCTGTGGATTCCGGCGCATCTCGCGCACGAAGACCTGATAGCACAGGTGCAGCCCGCTTGAGAGAGGCGTCTTGCCGCCGACGGCGATATCTCCTAGCAGGTTCTCCGCTAGCCTAACGCTGGAGGTAGGTGGCAGTAGCAGTTCGGCGCCGTTTTGTCGGAAGACGATAAGCCCCACCCGGTCGCGGCGCTGGTAGGCGTCTTGAAGGAGGGACAGAATAGCTCCTTTCGTGGCTACCATCCGTTCCGCTGCCGCCATTGACCAACTGGCATCCACCACAAAGAGCACCACATTCGCGGCCCGGCTCACCCGCACCTTTCGTCGCAAATCCTCCCTTTCCAGCGCAAGGGCGACATCCGAGCGTTCCCTGTGAACCTGATGGGGCGCTGCCTGACGAATCGTGGCATCGAAGGCGATGTCTTCTACGCGGCCTTCCATGGGGCGGCTGAACACGTAGCGGCCCCTCTTGCGTTTCGTGCGAGTGAGGCTGCGACGACCAGATATCCGCCTGGAGAGGCGATCGAGAGGTGTGGTCAGGCGAAGTGCCCGGAGGGGCTCACCCACTGCCACGGGCACCCCTTGCCGCCTGGACGAGGGCGACCCCTCTTCGGTGTCCTGCTGCGTCCGAGGGATAGATTCCAGAGGAGGAAGACTGTCTTCCGAACTCGACTCATCGCCGTTCAGGTCTTTTTTTTTACCCGCAGAGGCGATTTCCTGGAGCGCGGGCGTCTTCTGCTCCGCCGCCCGAGCTTCCATTCCATAGAGTTCCTCCCTCAGCTGCTGCAGGCGTTCGTCGCCCTGCTGGAGAGGACGCTTCTTCAGACGATGCGGCAGGGCAAGCTGCGCTGAAAGCAGGATGTCTTTCCGAGAGATCACATCCCGCCCCTCGAAAGCCGCGTGGGCCAAGCTGGCTTTCAGAATAACGATATCCCCTCGATGCCCGTCGACGCCCAGGTCGGCTGTGAGTTGGGTGATAGAGGACAGGTCCTCTTCGGTGTAGGAGACTGTGTTGAGAAGCTCCCTGGCACGAGTGATCTGCTGTGCCAGCTGGCCCTCTTCTTCTCGCCACGCTTCGTAGAAAGCGACCGGATCCTCTTCGTACTGGATGCGCCGAACGAGAATCTCCTTGCGCGCCTCCGTATCGGCTATGCTGCTGATCATCACGCAGAGGCCGAAGCGGTCCAACAGTTGCGGGCGCAACTCCCCTTCCTCAGGGTTCATGGTGCCTACCAGGATGAATTGGGCCGGATGGGTGAAGGAGATGCCCTCTCTCTCCACCACATTGACCCCCATGGCTGCTGAGTCCAAGAGCACGTCCACAACATGGTCGTCCAGGAGATTCACCTCGTCGACGTACAGCATCCCCCGATTCGCCATGGCCAGCACGCCAGGTTCGAAGCGCTTCTCCCCGGTCCTAATGGCCAGTTCGATGTCCAAGGTGCCCACCACTCGATCTTCGGTGGCGCTGACCGGAAGGTCTATCATCCTGATGGCACGGCTGACGACGGGCAACTTCTCGCCATCGCTATACCGCTCGAAACAAGTATCGCACATCGCATCGGGCCGATAGGGGTCGCAACTGAAAGGACAATCGGCCGCCACCTCGATATCAGGGAGCAAGGCAGCCAGCGCGCGAGCAGCTGTCGATTTCGCGGTACCTCTTTCCCCACGGATAAGCACTCCGCCTATCAGCGGGTTAATGGCATTCAGGATCAGACCGCGCTTCATCGGTCCCTGGCCTACGATGGCCGTGAAAGGAAATATCGGTATCACAGACACATCTCCCTGCTAGCTTCGGGATCTCTTCTCTCCAAGAGAAGATGAGGGGATGATTCCGCGCGAATGCCGCGAGAACGACCCCCTCCACCTCTTCAAGTATATCAAGTCGTGCTGCGCTTGTCAAACGCAGTACAGCCCGGCGATGTGCATACTGACTCGACACAGCCGTCTGCTGGGTACAGACGCATCAAGCTTGGAAACGGCTTTGTCTCCCAAACCTCCCGTCCAGGTAGAAGAGGCCGAGTCTTTGCCCGATCCTTTTCCATGTGCTATATTCGTGCCAAGTTCAAGACAACTGCGTTCCTTGCCCACGACCCGCATGGAGAGCTACGACATGACCGCACTGTTCGAACCTGGGAGTATCGGTAGTCTACAGTTGCCGAACCGCCTGATACGCTCGGCAACTGCGGAGTACATGAGTGACTTAGCTGGCAAGCCGGAACAGGCCCTGGCCGATCTATACCGAGAACTAACACGGGGTGGAATCGGGCTCATCATCACTGGACACGCCTTCGTCCACGAGGGAGGTCGATCCAACTTGCACATGACCGGCATTCACCGCGACGACCTCATTCCCTCCCTGGAGATGCTCACCGAGGCAGTCCACGAGGAAGGCGGTCGAGTGGTCGTGCAGATCAACCACGGCGGGAGGCAGTGCCCCCCCGAAGCGATACCTGGTCCGCCAGTGGCTCCATCGGCGATAGCCCTCGCCAAGGGCGGGGAGCGCCCCCAGGAATTGGATGAACAAGGGATTCAAGAGATCATATCTGCCTTCGGTGACGCTGCAGGGCGCGCCAAGGCCGCAGGTTTCGACGGAGTGCAGATCCACGCCGCTCACGGCTATCTGATCAACCAGTTCAACTCGCCTGCGGCAAACTGGCGCAGGGACCGTTGGGGCGGCACCCCGGCACGCAGAATGCGTCTTCTGGAAGAGGTGGCCGCATCTGTCCGCGACCGAGTGGGAGAGGACTACCCCGTCCTGATCAAGCTCGGGATGGAGGATTACGTTCGGGACGGCAACACCCTGACAGACAGCGTGGAGATTGTACGCCATCTGGCGGACTGGGGTATCAACGCGCTGGAGATTAGCGGAGGCATTGGGAGGACCAGTGTCCGCAAGGACATACTCCGTCCTGAGGAAGAAGCCTACTTCCTGGATGGCGCCCGCGCGGCCCGAGGCGCCACCGACCTGCCCATCATACTGGTCGGTGGCATGCGGTCCAAGCAAGTTATGGCGGACATCCTACAAGAGGGCAGCGCTGACTTCATCTCCATGTCCCGCCCGCTCATCCGTGAGCCAGACCTTCCAGTACGGTTCCGCGAGGGTCAGGACCGCGCCTCGTGCATCTCCTGCAACCGCTGCTGGCCGCCGCCTGGTGAGTACGGCATCACCTGCCGGGATCCGAACCGGGAACAGCAGTCAGTGGCTACTGTGTAGTCCGTCTGAACACGACTCGCCACGAGTGATAGGGGCTCTCCGCTGGACAGGTATCCTCAAACGTCAGTCCTTCTGCCGTCTGGCTCGCACCGTCGAGCACCTGGACGGTGTAAGTGCCTGGGGCTGTGACCAAGAAGTCAGCGAAGCCCGGACCTACCTCTGGCTTGAGGCCGGTGAAAAAGGAATCCTCCCCCTCAGGCCCTGAAACCATGACCTCCACGCCGGCGAGACCCCTTCCCTCCTCGTCCCGAACGTACACCAGGATGTAGTCGCCGGCTGCTTCAGCGCTGCAGCCCAGATCGTTTTGCTCCGCAACCTGGAAATCAACATCCGCCCCGGGCGTGGAAGTCGGAGACACAGTCGGCGGCGGTTGGGTCGGCGTAGCGCTGAGCCCAGGAGGGGGTTCCGTGGGTGTAGGCGTTAGTTCTAGAGGAATCTCTGTAGGCGTTGGCGCGAGGGTGGCTTCTACAGTGGGCGTGGCAGTCGGGGCGACGATGATTTCAGGAGTTGCGGTCGGTGTTTCGATGTACGGCAGCAGAGCCACGTCCTCCACGCCGACATCATAGGCGAGCAGAGCCAGGCAGCGCGTCTCTTCTCCGTATCCAGCTTCTTCGTATCTCTGGAAGAGTCGCACCACGACCTGCCTTGCATCGTCGAAACCTAGTTGATTCAGTCTATGGGTAGCCAACTCCAGGTCGCCGTCCTGACAGTATGCAGCACCTATCATCACCACGTACTCGTCCTTGTGCTCGTCGCGCAGGTCGAAGGGGTCAGTATCGTAGTACTCTACGGGCCAGACCACCCATGTGATCAGCAAGCCGATGCCCAGACCAAGACCAAAGCCCACAACGAAGGCCAGCAAGTGTCTGAGACGCGGATCACCTAGCATGGCAACTAACCCTCACGGCTCGCAAGTGCGCTGAAAGGTGAGGAGAAAAGGGGCGTACGATGGCGCCATCTCAGGCTGTTCCATTTGCCGGCGGCAGAACCACCACGGCGACAGTGGGCCGACTGTCAACACGATCCCTGAAACCACAACCAGCAGAACCAACGGAAGCCATCCTTTGCCTCCCTGTGCACCCATCAGCCTCCGCCGAAAGGGGTCTTACGGACCCACCTCTCGAAAAGTGACATTAAGATGCCAGTGCTCAGTGTAGTCAACCATCCCCAGCCCCGTGACGCAATCGCTGGCCAGAGAACCCATTACCCATACCGCGTGGTAGCCAGCGCCTGGGGGTATGTAGGCACTGCCCCACCCCATGGGCACGTTGGCCTCACCTTGTTGGTCGGTGTACACCACATGGGCATTGGGACGGCACGCGCCCGGGGTATCAACGGAATCAGGGAATCCAAAGAAGGCGACCGGGACGTTGGGCACTCGGTTCCCGAAACGATCAAGCACTGTCACTCTCAGCGAGACGTCGTGTTTCTCCCGCAGCGTGTCCACCGCATACACAGCGGCCCCGGCGCAATTGACGGCCTCCTGCATTCCAACTGCTCCGAAAGTCGAGTGTAGCCAAGCCCAATCGCGTAGCTGAGCACTTATGTCGATGATAGTGACCCCTGGTCGACCTGGGCAACTCGCCACCGGCGGCTCGGTCGCAGGGACGGAAGTAGCGGTTGGTGTGGCAGGCTGGGGTGTATTGGTGGGTGGCACTATGGTGAAAGTCGGAGTGGGCGGGCTGGGTGTATCAGTCGGGGTAGGGGGCGCAGGCGTCGCACTGGGCACGGCAGTGGCTGTCGCGGTCGGCGTCTGCGTCGGCGTCTCCGTGGGCGTGGAAGTGAACGTCGGTGCCAAGGTAGGCGTGGCAACATAGGCCAGCATCGCTTCGGTGCTGGAACCCAGCGCGTCGGCCAGCATCACCAGGTTGCGCGTTGTCGTCGTGTCCTCACCGCGCTGCAAGTACTGCTGGGCCAGATCCGCTACCACTCGGCCGATGTCTTCCTCCTCTAGCTTGGCCAGCCTCTCGTTGGCCTGGTCCAAGTCGCCGTTGAGAGCATAGGTGGCGCTCACTAGAACTATGTACTCTTCCTTGTGCTCCACCTTCAGGTCGACGGGGTCGGTGTCATAGTATTCGACTGGCCAGAGACCCCAACCGATGAGGAAGCCCAGTCCCAGGCCCAAGGCCACTCCCACCAGAACCAACGACAACACCGCTTTCCAGACCTTCATCGTTTGCGTCACCTACGCATAGAGTAGTAATAAAGAGAACCGACGCTCAGCCGCTTCGTGGTAGACTGGCTGGTCGGTTCGCCCCAATCATGGCCCTATCGCCAAGTGTATTCATGTGCAGCTCGCATCTTTGAACCCTAGCTGCGGTGCGCAAAAGCTGCTATAATGACTGGTGCCGAAGGTGGGACTCGAACCCACATGAGGGTCACCCCTCAACGGTTTTTGAGACCGTCGCGTCTGCCTGTTCCGCCACTTCGGCCCCTCTTCACGCCTAGTATAGACCAGACCGCAGGGTTAGTCAAGTGGACGAAGAGGCCTTGATCGCCTCTGCCAGCCGGGGCGACACGCGAGCCTTCAACCAACTGGTAGCACACCATCAGGACATGGTCTATAACCTGGCCTACCGCATCCTCAGCGATCCCGAAGCGGCAGCAGACGCCAGCCAGGATGCATTCCTCTCCGCTTTCCAAGCAATCGCCAAGTTCAAGGGTGGCTCCTTCAAGGCCTGGCTGCTGCGCATCGTGACCAACGCCTGTTACGATCAGCTACGACTACACAAGCGACGTCCCACCAGCTCCCTGGAGGCGGTGTACACTGACACCGATCACTCCTCCCATTTCGTCAACGGCGGGGAGAGCCCAGAGGAACGCGCACTGCGCCACGAACTGGGCCAGACGATACAGGAGGGCATTGGCAGCCTGACTTTCGATCAACGTGTGACTTTGGTGCTGTCGGACGTGCAGGGTATGAGCTACAGGGAGATAGCCGAGGCCACTGGCGTCTCAGTGGGAACCGTCAAGTCGCGTCTGAGCCGGGCTCGCGCCGGTCTGCGCGACTATCTGCTGGATCAAGGGGAACTTTTGCCCGCTCGGTATCGTCTTAAGGATGAGGACCAAGATGTTTGATTTCCTCAGGAAGATGGGCAAATCGAAACATGAATGGGTGGAGGAGTCCCTTTCAGCGTACTTGGACGGAGAATTGTCGGCCCAAGAGAAGGCCAGCGTGGAGGAACATCTCGAGAAGTGCCGCGCCTGCAGCGACAGTCTCTCCACACTAAGGCAGACGGTGGCTCTCCTAGAAGAACTGCCGGCCGTCCCAGCACCTCGTTCCTTTGCCCTGCGCCCGGCAATAGTGAAGCCCAAGGTCAGAGCGGCGTCACCCTCCTGGGGCTACGGCTTGCTGAAAGGAGCCACAGCACTGGCCGCCCTCCTTCTGATCCTGCTCATTGGAGGCGAGGTAACCTCGCAGTTCATGGGCGGCTTTCCGATGGGAGCTCTCGCTCCCCTCCCGCCATCGGAAGAGAGGGCCCTCGCCATGCCGACCGAGATGTATGCCCCTACCCAGGGGGAGCCGCTGATCGGCGAGGGCAGGGATGGGGAGGCCGAGGCCGAAACACTCGCGCCTCTAGCTGCAGAGGAGCCTCCAACACCCGCTCCAACGCCCCCCGAACCCCCAGGCGAGTACCGGGCCCCGGCGGCGCAAGACGTGACCACTCCAGAGGCTACGGTGGAAGGCACCGCACCCGCGTGTACCCCGACGGCAGCGGCGACGCCAGGCCCGCGAACTAACGAGCACCAAGTAGCTGCCGGCGCTGGGGAGACTGAGGATACCAGCACTCCCGCTGAAACACCGTCACCTGCTGCCACCGCTGGGGCCGAAGAGGCAGAAGCCACTCCAGAGCCCCAGGTCACCGGGGTGCCAGAGGCAGCAAAGCGGGAACCGTCCAGCGCACCGACTCCGACATCAGAGGTCGTGGCCGCAGCCGAGCTCCCTGCCGAGGAACCGCCGGAAGCCAATATGACCTATGGTGAGGCGGCCACCTTGCCGCTGTCGCCACTCCGACTGGCAGAGTTGATCCTGGTCGTCCTGTTGATGATCCTCGTGCCCGCCACGGTGCTGACACGATGGTGGATACGCAAGGAAGGCTGAGACGCCGCGTCCGATGTGCCTGCCCCCGAACCGGAGGATAGAGCCCGCCAGCAGTCAGAAACGTCCCCCTGCTCCGAAGAGGCTTGCGTCGCGCGCTCCTGGATGTAGCGCGTCAACCATGCAGAGGCCCTGTCAGCCGGCAGTGGCCCCGATCACAACCCGCGCGTCAGCTACCAGGCTGCCTCTGGGCGACACGAGCACAGGATTCAGATCCATCCCCTCGATCCAAGGATAGGACTCTATCAAATCTGCCACCTTCAGCAGTATGCTTCGCAGTTCGTCCAGGTTTGCCTCTCCTGCAGCCCGCTGCTCCAACAGAGGGAAGCCCTTGATGTCACGAATCATCTGCTCCGCATCGGAGCTGCTGATGGGAATCAATCTGAAGGTGATGTCCCTCAACGACTCGATCTCCACGCCTCCGATGCCGAACATCAGCACGTGGCCGAACTGGCGGTCATGTGTCACCCCAATAGCCACTTCCATCCCGGTGACCATCTTCTGAACGGTGGCTCCCATGATCCGCGCCGAGGGCACACTCCGGTTGGCATTCTCCATAATCTCGTCGAAAGCTGATCGAACGGCCTCCTCATCAGCGACATGGAGCCGCACTCCGCCCACCTCCGACTTGTGGATGATATCTGGCGATAGGATCTTCAGCACCACGGGAAGCCCGATGGAACGGGCAAGCTCCGCAGCTTCTTCACCGGATGTCGCCACCTCACAGGACACCACTGGGATTCCCCATTGGGCCAGAATCGCCTTAGACTCAGTCTCCGTGAGCACGCGTCTCTCCTTGCCAATCTGCAGCAGTACCTCCCGTATGCTATCCATCATCGGGACCTGTCTGGGTCAGCACGTGACATCTCCACAAGTTGCTGAGAGCCACCGCTGCCCTTTCGGGCGTAGGATAGTTGGGCACGCCAGATTCCTCCAGAGCATGGATCTCCTCGCGCCATATCTGTTGGGGAGCTGACAGGCAGCAAGTGATGGGCTTCTTCCGCCCCCAGCTCTTCAAGACTCCGCCCAGAGCCTCCACTGCGCCGACGTTGGCTGAGGCATAGGCGATGCACAATACCACTCCATCCACGTTCGCGTCTCCCAGGGCAGCGTCCGCGACCTCACGGATAGCCGCTGGACTGTACCACGCCGGCCCCATGTCCACCGGGTTAATCCTTAGGGCCAGAGGCGGCAACGCCCGCTCGATTCTCTCTTGAGTTTCCGTGGAGAAGGTGGACAAGACCAAACCGCCTTCCTCGGACAAGTCAGAGGCGGCCATGCCAGGGCCCGCCTGCCCGGACAAGATCGCCACTCTGTTGGCCCTGGGAAGGGGGCAGGCATCCAGCGCCTTGGCCGTGTCCAGAAGCTCGTGCAGACTGACAACAGTCAAGACCCCAGCCTGCTTGAACGCCCCCTGATAGAGCTGGTACTGCCCGGCCAAGGAGCCAGTGTGATACTGGGAAGCCTTGTCACTGACCCCGGACCTGCCCACCTTGTACACGACGATAGGCTTCTTGCCACTCACCTCCCTGGCGACCTCCATGAGGTGTCGAGGCTCGTCCACGCCTTCGATATACATGGCTACCACACAGGTGCTTTCGTCGTCCCCCAGGTATTCGAGCAAGTCCGCAAAGCCGATGTTGCAGCGGTTACCCACACCCACAATCTTGTTCAAGCCTACATTCTCTTGCATGGCCATGAAGGCCAGCATGTGGGCCATGCCTCCACTCTGGCTGATGAGGCTGATCCCACCTTTTTTCACCAGAGAGAACTCGGGAGTGAAAGAGGCGTTGAGCTTTGCTCCTGGATTGACCATCCCGAAGGTATTGGGGCCGATCACCGGAATCTCGGCCCGGTCGGCCAGCGCTGCTACTTCGCGCTGAAGCCGCGCGCCGAGTTCATCTTCGATCTCCTTGAACCCCGCTGTGATGAGAACGATGCCCTTGACGCCCTTGGCCGCACACTGCCTGAAGATCTCGGGAACAACGTGGGCCGGCAACACTACGATGGCAGCATCAACCTCGTCAGCAACATCGAGCACCGACGGATACGCCATCGCGCCGAACAGCTCTTTCTCACCAGGGTTGATGGGATAGATCTCACCTCGGAAACCGCCCTCCGTCAAGCTCTTCATCACGTGGAATCCCAGCTTACCCGGGTTCTTCGACGCGCCCACCACAGCAACGCTGCCTGGATGAAAGAGGACATCGAGGTTCTCAAGTTTGCTCGCCATCGCGTCTCCTTCCTCTCGCCGCAGTCGTCCCGTCGTGACTGCGGTGCTCACGACTCCGTCGTTCCATTCTAAGCCCATAGCTCGGAGCAGTCAAACCTAGGCTGACCCGACCACGCGACCAACACCTCTTGGCCCGCGGCAATGGGCCTCCGGCGCAACATTGCCACCTGCGCATGGCTATAGTAGCATTTGTCACAGCGAGACGGCCTCGTGTCCAGTACCGCGCATAACCACGTACAGTCGATCAACTATGGAGGATCTGCCCATGAACCAGCATATCCAGGTGCTGATTTCTATCGACAGCCAGGACGCGGCAAGAGAACTGCAGCGGCTCCTCGTCGACCATCGCGTGGCCGCCTGCGTTCAGGTGCTCGGTCCGATATCGAGTACGTACTGGTGGGAAGAGGAGATGGAGGACGTACAGGAATGGCTCTGCCTGGCAAAGACTCAGGCCAGACTGTACGAGAAGCTGGAGTCCCTGGTCAAAGAGAACCATCCCTACGAGACTCCAGAAATCATAGCCATTCCCATCGTCGCGGGTAACAGGGGCTACCTGGAATGGATTGAGGCCGAGACCGGGCAGTGAGTGCCATTCCTCAGTGTGGAAAATGGCTACCGCCCGCGTGCCGCACAAAGCGCTGACGGGGCGTCAGCCTTTGACATAACGGCCGGATTCTGGTATACTGAAGTATTAAAGCAGGTCTGTCCATGGCAGCCGCCGAGCGTGCCGTCTGTTGCGACTTCACTACTTCACCGGGGAATCGGTGGAAGCGGTATGTGGTGGGTAGTGGCGCCCTCGAGGCAACCGGGAGTACCCTGCTTTTCATTAACAATAGCACATCCGTCCGCCGTTACACCAACGCGCAGATCGACGACTACCAAGGCTTGTCCCGCCGCGCGTTTCTGTGGCGACCGCCACTGAGGATGACCGTGCGAGCACGCTTCTCGCACGATGTGGGGGATCTGAGCGGCACCGCGGGCTTTGGTTTCTGGAACGATCCCTTCATGATGACGGGTAGGCGGCTACCCGCTTTACCCAGGGTTGTCTGGTTCTTCTACGCCTCGCCGCCGTCGGACATGAAGCTCGATCTGGACACCGCGGGGCGCGGCTGGAAAGCCGCCACCCTGGATGCCATGCGCCTACCGTTCTTCTTGCTGGCGCCGACCGCGCCACTGGCTGTGCCGGTGATGAACGTCCAGCGAATCTATCGCACCCTATGGCCCATAGGGCAAAGAGCGATAGGCGCAAGCGAAGCGGCTCTCGGGGTGTCCATGACCCAATGGCACACTTATGACATCGAGTGGGGCACGAAGAGGGTGCGCTTCAGTGTGGATGGGGACTTGTGCCTCGAATCCAGATCATCGCCGAGAGGGCCCTTGGGCTTTGTGATGTGGTTGGACAACCAGTATGCCGTAGTGAAGCCGTGGGGACGCTTTGGCTATGGGCTGTTGGACGCGCCCGGCCGCCAATGGATGGAAGTCGACACGCTGAATATCGAAGCTGGCTAGGTCTTGAACTGCAATTGTTGTCTTGAATAACCGACCCCGAAAGGGAGAGAAAACTCGCGGTGCAAATCTGGCGATTTGTGCCTGCCATGTACATATTGAGATGCGAAAGGAGTACAAATGCCTAAGGGAATAAAGTGGTTCAACGAGTTATCCAAGAGTGACGTGCCCATCGCGGGCGGCAAGGGAGCCAACCTGGGCGAGATGACCCAGGCTGGACTGCCTGTGCCCCCAGGTTTCACCATAACCACGCCAGCGTACCGCCGCTTCACCGAGGCCACAGGAGTACTCGACCAGCTCAAGGAGTTGTTGCAGGATCTCGATGTGGACGACAACGTGGCCCTGCAGAAGGCCGCCGAAGTGGCCAAGCAGATCGTGGTTGAGGCCGAGATGCCCAAGGGTGTGGCCAAGTTGATCACTGACGCCTACGGAAAGCTGTGCAAGCAAGAGGGACAGGAACTGTACGTCGCCGTCCGTTCTTCAGCCACAGCGGAGGACACAGCCGAGGCCTCCTTTGCTGGCATGAACGAGACCTTCCTCAATGTCCGCGGGGATAAGGACGTTATCGAGTCAGTCAAGAAGTGCTGGGCCTCCTTGTATGGAGCACGCGTGATCTTCTATCGTGTGAAGCGCGGTTTCGAGAGTTGGGGAATGGAGATGGGGGTCATCGTGCAGAAGATGGCCGATGCCGACAAGGCCGGAGTGGCCTTCACCCAGAACCCATCCACTGGTGCGCCCAACGAGATCATCATCGAGGCAGCCTTCGGGCTTGCAGACCCCGTGGTCGCCGGGCAGGTTTCCCCAGATTACTACGTGGTGGACAAGAACAGCCTTGACATCTTGAAACAGCAAGTCAAGTTCAAGAAGTTCATGCGTGTCCGTCGCGATGGCCAGACGGTGGACATAGATCTGTCTGATGAGGAGGCCAGCAAGCAAGTCCTGACAGAGGGCGAGATCCGCGACGTGGCCAAGATATGCCGCGATATCGAGGATCACTACGGCTGGGGCCAGGATATCGAGTGGGCCATCGAGGATGAGACGCTTTACATCGTACAGTCGCGCCCTATCACCACCCTTGGAGCTGAGGGGGTTGGGGAAGTGGCCGCAGAAGATGCCGAAGTGCTGCTTCGCGGTCTAGGAGCAGCGCCAGGCCGGGCCAGTGGCGAGGTTCGAGTACTCAACAGCGTGCACGATGGAGTTCGGCTAAACGAAGGTGACGTTCTGGTGACGGTGATGACCGCCCCCGACTGGGTGCCCCTCATGCGCAAGGCTTCAGCCATCGTGACCGATCAGGGGGGTATGACCTGCCACGCCGCCATCGTCAGCCGTGAGCTCGGTATCCCCGCCGTGGTGGGCACGGATGTTGCCACCACCACGCTGGAGGATGGTGTGATCGTCACCGTGGACGGGAGCACAGGAGACATCTACGCCGGCAAGCTGGCCGTTAAGGAGGAGGCCAAGGCTGAGGTTGTAGTTGGTCAGGCGCTTCCGGTGACGGCAACCAAGGTCTTGGTTAACCTGGGCGAGCCCAGCCTGGCGGAGCGCGTAGCCAAGATGCCCGTGGACGGTATTGGCCTCTTGCGGGCCGAGTTCATGATCATCGAGGCTTGTGAGGGAACCCACCCGCGCCGCTTCGTTGAGGAGCACGGCGCCGACATGTTCGTAGAGCGCATGTATAAGAGCCTGCTCATCTTTGCCCGCGCCTTCAATCCTCGTCCTATCACCTATCGCACCATGGACTTCCGTTCCAACGAGTTCCGTGACCTCCAGGGCGGCAAGGACTATGAGCCCACCGAGGCTAACCCCATGATCGGGTACCGCGGTTCCTTCCGCTACGTCCATGAGCCAGACCTCTTCAAGCTCGAGCTGGACGCGGTGAAAAGGGTGCGTGATGATGGCTTTAAGAACCTCCACGTCATGCTGCCCTTCGTGCGCACCCTCATCGAGGTGAAGACACTGGTGCGCTACATAGAGGAGGTCGGCCTCTTCGACGACCCGGCCTTCGACCTGTGGGTAATGGCCGAAGTGCCGTCGGTGATATACTACATGGATCAGTACCAGAAGCTGGGCGTGGCCGGCATCTCCATCGGGTCCAACGACCTGACACAGCTCGTCTTGGCCATCGACCGCGACAGCGAGTTGGTGGCGCCCCTGTTCAACGAAACGGACGAAGCTGTGCTGGATCACATCCGTCAGCTCCTGCAGAGGGCGCGGGAACTAGGCATGAAGAGCTCCATCTGTGGCCAGGCGCCCAGCGTCTTCCCCGAATACGCCGGCAAGCTGGTGGAGTGGGGCATCGACTCCATCTCCGTCAACTGGGACGTGCTGGAGCAGACCATTCGCAATGTTGCGTCTGCCGAGCAGAAGCTGCTCTTGGAGGAAGCTCGCAGCAGACGGTAGGCGCCTACTGGCCGTGCACGCACGTAGCTATCGGAATAACAGGGGGGAATCCAACCAGGCAAGTTGGATGCCCCCCTCTCACGGTTACATGGAGCCATGCGCGCCCCGCCCCCACACGTTGACCACACGGTCGGTCCCAATGTAGCGACACCAAGAGAGGAGCGAACGCTCTCTCCATTGCAGGCACTTTCCATCGTCTGAGAACCGCTCAAAGGGTGGAGCATCCCGATGAAGCCAAAGGTCTTCTTTGCCGCAACAGCGGTTGCAATCGCCGCAGCCATAGGAGCGCCGGCGCCCGCCAGTGTATCGGCGCCTCAGCGGCAGACCATCGTCGTGACCAGCTCCGCCGACTCCGGCCCTGGCACCCTGCGAGAGGCACTCGCACAAGCTGCTGCCGGCACTCTCGTCAGATTTGACCCTACAGTCTTCCCTCCTGACAGCCCCGCAACGATCTTCGTTCTGTCTGCATTGCCGGAGCTGGCGCAAGGCCAGGTGAGTATCGACGCGAGCGACGCAGGGGTGATCCTGGATGGCGGCCAATTGGCGCCCGAGGAGTGGAGTAACGGGCTCACCATCTCCTCCAGTGGGAATCTCATCCGAGGCTTGCAGATTCTGCATTTTCCAGCAGGTGGACTCAGTATTGAGCGCGGTGCACAACACAACATCATCGGCGGTGACAGGACCAAGGGAGTCGGTCCAACGGGCCAGGGCAATGTGATTTCGGGAAACGGTGAGACAGGCGTGGCTATCCTCGATCCAGGAACCGGCAACAATGTGATCGCTGGGAACTACATAGGCACTGACCTCTTCGGCAGCTTTGCTATACCCAACAGAAGGGGAGTGGTTATCAGCGATGCTGCTGCGCACAACATCGTGGGCGGCAGCGCTGAGGGTCAAGGGAACCTCATCAGCGGTAATCTGATTGACGGGGTCGTCATCGCCGGTGTGGAATGTGTGGGCAACAAGATCCTCGGAAACTATGTCGGCATAGATGCCAGCGGCACAGAAGCAATTGGCAACGGAGAGGCTGGTGTGTGGATTGGGGAAGGCGCCCGGTCCAACATCATTGGTGGCAGCACACCAGGGGAGCGCAACGTCATCAGCGGCAATCGCAACAATGGCGCGGTGATCGACGCGGCGATGCACAACCTCATCAGTGGCAACTACATTGGCGCCGATGTCACTGGCACACAGGCTGTGGGCAACGGGAATATCGGGGTCGTGCTTGCCTGGGGCGCCCAGTACAACCTTGTTGGCGGCGCCACGCCACAGCAACGCAACGTCATTAGCAGCAATGGCAACGTTGGGGTGAGCATAGCCAATAGGGACACGATGAGCAACACCCTCAGCGGTAACTACATCGGCACTGGTGTCACTGGTACCGAGGCCCTTGGCAATGGAGGGGCAGGTGTCTGGATTGGCGATGGTGCTCAGTACAACCTTGTTGGCGGCGCCACGCCAGGGGAGGGCAACCTCATCAGCGGAAACTTCGAGAGTGGGGTGAACATTGACCACAGCGAGACGATGTGGAATGTCGTC
>CAZBJW010000050.1:3938-20438 GCA_964492135.1 uncultured Anaerolineales bacterium | reverse complement strand
TAGTAGTAGTACGCATCGAAGTAGTGCGGCTGCTGTTGGGGCAGCGCGGTCACGATACGCACACTCAACGACAGCACAAGCACCACGAGCAGGTCAAGTGTCCTGCTTGCTGGGTCTACGCCGGCAGTGTTACGCGGTGGGTTCATGGGCTGGTGTGACCTCTGCTGAGGCTCGAGTAGTCGACCCTGCGGCCTCCAGGGACAGCAGAAGGATTCCCATGGTGATCGGCAGCAGAGCGTAGGGAATCTCGGTTCGATGAGTGAGGGACCAGTAAGAGAGAGTGTGGGGTAGCACCACCAGCCACCCCAGCAGTATTGCCAGCCACGACCATCTCACCCGCCTCCTGATCTCCGATGGCCGTGAGACCCTGTACAGGCAATACAGGAGGGGCAGTAGCAGCATGGTATGATCGTAGCTCCATGCTTTGGGAGTGACTATCTGCGTTACTACGACCGTCGCCGCTGCCAGCAAAGGCAGATGAGCCTCGAAGTTCTTCAGCCGCCACCACAAGTATGCCAGTGTGGCCAGCAATATAAGAGACAGGGTCGAAGCTACGAGCACCCAACGTGAGGGGCTTAGGGTGTAGGCTAGGCCCCAGAGGCTGGGTACCATGAAGGTTCGAGCCCGTAGTTGCTGTTCAGTGATCAATAGCAGCCAATCATCGATCCAGCCCGGCAGGAATGCCTGAGCTATGGCCACCATAGCAAGAGTCGTCAATAGGAAGCTGACCACAACGCTCCACCGCCGCTGCACAACTGTCCAGGCCAGTAGTGCCGGAACAATCAGGAACGCAAGTTGCGGCTTGAGCGCGCTCATCGCCAAGCAGAATCCGGCCAGCGCATTCCTCTCTCTGAGCAGAGCGAAGACACTGAGGCTGACGAAGAACAGAGTGACAAACACGTATTGCCCGTGAAGGATAGATGCCAGCGATGGTCTGAAGATCAAAGCTAGCACGGCCAACAGACCAAAGGTCTTGAGACTCAGTTGCCACTTCAGACCCCTTATAGTCGCTATCATGAAGCCCATGGCCGCACCTTCGCTCACCAGCGTCCAACTGGCCATAGCGAGCGGCAATGGCAACCAGGCGAAAGGTAGGCTTAGGACGAGCGTCCAGAGAGGATACCTCAGGAAATGAGGGGCTTGGTAGGGGTTCTGTCCTTGCATCAGCGCTCTGCCCGGTCGCCAGGCATTGTAGTAGAAATCGTTGCGGAGTTCTGCCTCCCTGAATATGAGGTAGTTGGCCAGAAGGGCCACGATGACCATCGCCACCGCTAGCAAGGAGTTGAGGGCGTGCCTTTTCATGGTTCGTGACCTGTAGCGCGATAGATGGTCACTGCGCCGTTGGCAAAGAGGGGCGACAGGTAGGACGCGGTGGCCGGGTCGAAGGCGCCCAATATCTTTTCCCGTGGACCGTAGAATACGTAGGCTATGTTATGTTGCTCGAGCAACTCTGTCCGCCAAGAGTCCTGGGTCTCTGGCTGAAAGAAGCGATCCACCATGGCGAGCTTGGCCGCGCAGTGGGCCGTCTCCGCCCAATACCCCACGAATACCCGATGGTTGATGCGGGAAGGGATGTAGCTTCCCGTCCCGTAGGCGGTGAGGATGGTATCCATAGGCTCTGTTTCCCTCGCGAGCCACTCTATGGCCTCGATCTCTGCCCGTTCGTGGAAGAACGGGTGGGGGTGTAGGTAGGCTGTGAGTCCGAGGCTGGCCAGGATGTAGAGATTGGAGGGGATGGTGAAGGCCAGCACCAGAAAGATGATGAATCTTCGCATCCGCTCAGGGGAGTAGGATCTATGCCGGAGGGTCAGCAACCTCCTGAGAGTCCGTGATTTCTCCCAACGGGGAAGATAGTAGCCGAAGAGGCCGGCCGTGGCCAGGACACTCAGGGGGATGTGTACGCCCTCCACCATGCGCCGCTGCTGTTTGAAGGGGGCATAGATGAGTATGGCCACGACGAGTACCCACAGGAACGGCAAGGTCCGTTCTCTGTCTGTTCTCCGGGCTATTGGAACCATAGCGGGCACGGCCAGCAGGAGAAGGGGGCCATATCCGATCAGGTAGTGGAGAGGATGGGGGGAGGGGCTTCCGGATTGGGCTGCCCAGGCGCTGAACACCGGGTTGGTGGAGAAAACGTAGAGATAGTAAACGAAAGGAGGGAGGGCCATCAGTCCCATCAGGAGCGTGCCCAGAGTTTCGCAGGCAGGGAAGCGTCGTTTTTCCCAGAGCTTTACCAGTAACCAGCCACCCAGCGTGCCCGCCACGATCAGCATGTTGTAGGGGTGGACGATCCCCATCATGAAGCTTGCCAGACCAGCCAGCACGGCATATTTGAAGCGTCGCGTTTCGTAGAAGAGCAGGGCGAGCATGAAGATAACCAGCAGCAGGGTGGCTCCCAGGGCAAAGTGAGGGAAGGTGACGATGGTGAAGAAGACGTGCGCTTCAGGCATCTTGAAGTCTATGAGGTCGAAGCCGAGGATGGAGAATCGGCCAGTAAGAAGAACTATCCAGCCGAACCCCGCCGAGATAGAGACCAGTAGGAAGCATACCAGTCGTTGCGTCCGATGCTTGAGGAAGAAGGCTATGAAGAGATACGATGTCAGTAGGAGAAGGAATCCGAAGGCGATCCTTGACAGGTGCCACATCCAGATCACCGGCAGGCCGGTGAGGGCGCATATCCAGCCCAACGCGAGGAAGAAGCCTCCCACGAAGGCTCCCTCGTGGTCCTCGGAGGTGAAGGGTATCTGATAGAAAAGCCTGCCTTCAGACCCTTGTCGGATCTTGGCCAGATAGCCGTGGGAATCCTCGAAGTTCATTAACACGCCACCGAATTCCATGTCAGGCGGAGCTAACGCATAGCCCAGGACATAGGGCAACAGGGTGAAAGCCAGAACGATGACGGCCGCCAGTGAGACCAGTCCTAGTTCAGTCTTCGTGGCAATTCCCATTAGAAATAACCGCTCCCGCTGACTCAGGATGACGCGGCTGGAAAGAGAGATAATCCTCTGCGTTCGAGAAGCATGTAGGCAATCGTAAACCAAAGCATTATCATGCCATACGTCGGCATACTCAGCAACCAGGGCGAAATATGGCCAGTTGGCCCTGAGAGGACAACACAGGTTTCCACTAGACGGTGGGACATCACCGCGAGCAAAGACAGAAGCGCTGCGGCTAAAAGGGGACGCACATTCTTGCATGATCCATCTACGAGATGCTTCGCGGTTGCAGCATAGGGAATGATAAGTAGAGTCAATGTGCCCACCCAAGACACCGTGGACACGAGCAACATGCTGACGACGACTAGGGAGAACTCAAGGTCAAGGGCCTGCCAATCCTTTCCACCGGGAGGGACAAGCAATACAGTAAGAAGTACGAGAAGCGCGGAAGCTGAAACGCTGAGGAGTCGCCACAGGAGTAGGGCGTCGTGCTGATCTGTGGGCAGGATGCGAGCGATGAACGCCCACAAGGATTGGTTGAGAGGATGGGTCTTGACGAATTGCGTAGGCAGCACGGACTTCACATATGTCAGATGCGGGTCGAGACCCACGGCGGCGATGCTAATGCCGATCAGAACGATGAGGGCAGCAAGAGTGTACAGGAAGATCCGGTATCTGCCCTTCCACAGGAAATAGAGGGCGATGCATAAGGGAAAGATCTTGATCAGCGAGGCGGTGGCGATCATGATCCCTGCGAAGAGGTCAGTCCCCCGCCTTGCAAAATACCAGGCCAGCGCTAGCAACATTAGTAGCAAGACGTTTACCTGTCCCACAAAGATGGAAAAGATGACTGGATAGGATACGAGAGCTCCGATGAGCAGAGCCAGGGCGTAGATTCTGTTACGGTGCAGTTCTAGCATCCTGATAATCAACATCGTAGAAAGGATGAGAAGGGCCACATTAATCCAAAACCACATCAATGTCGCTGGCTCAGGGGGCAGCAGGGCCAAAGGGATGATCATAATGGCCAAGGGGGGAAGATAGATGTATGGTCTGTCTTCTCGAAGGCCTAAGGACTGCGCTTCCAGTACGCGCGCAGTTGCATCATACGGACTCTTCCCATATGTTATCAACCTTGCCGCTGTGTAGTAGGCCGTGAAGTCCGCGCCTCCCCAGTCCTTGTTGGAAAGATCATCTAGCACTAAGAGGGACTGGTTCAGGTATAGCACTGGAATGAGCCCAAACAGGATCGCGAACAGGCATATTTCGAGGAGCTTGGCCGGTGAGATTCGCCTGCCACGCTCAGGCCCTTGCCCCATCTTTCATCTCGTCTCTTGATGTTTGCCGGAGGGAGATGGCAAGCGTCACCCACAGGACAATGAGGCCGTAGAGAGGGAGCGCCATGGCAACGGGATTGTGGAGAAAGGAGTAGTATTCGAATGCTAGATTGGTGAATACGTCGAGAAAGCGAGGGAAGCTGATCAGCAGCACACTGGCGATCGTGGGCACGAGCAGATAGCTCCTAAGCCCGCGCCCCCACAAGAACTTCAATAGGACGGCGTAGGAAACCACAACTATAACGAAGAGATCCACCCAGGCGATGTTGGCGATGAGGGGCAAGGTGGCGACTACGAGGGCGAACTCCAACTCCATCCCGATCACCTTCTGTTTGTTGTGCCAGCAAAGGAAGACTACGCCGAGTACAAACAGCGATGACGAGACAAGAGTCAGAGCTTTCCATGCGCTTGGATTGTGAGTGAGATTGACTGAGTAGCTGTTTTCGATGAATAGCAGACCCAGGAAGCCCCCCAGCGATTGGTTGCCCGGACTTGGTCTCGGCCCTGCCAAGGATGGCAATACCGACATCATGTAGGTTTGGTGGGGGCCAATGCCCACGATCAGCAGGCCAAGGATGCTGATGATAAGCACGGTGGCGACCCCCGCCAGGCTGAGACGATACTTCCTCTTCCACAGGAAATAGAGCAACAGGCAGATAGGCAGGATCTTGATCATCACGGCGAACCCAAGCGCGACGCCGGCTGCGGCCTCCAATCGCCTGCGGTACAGCCAATAGGCCAGGGCCAGTAGTAGCAATACGACGATATTCACTTGACCTTTATAGAG
Source organism: uncultured Anaerolineales bacterium (assembly GCA_964492135.1). Lineage (GTDB taxonomy): Bacteria > Chloroflexota > Anaerolineae > UBA7937 > B3-Chlor > CAYGAW01. Next base: position 15,378 of record CAZBJW010000050.1, on the reverse strand, counting down.
GGTGAAGAGAGCGGGAGGGAACAGGAAGGCCGCGATCAACAACAGGGGGAGCATCTTGGTGACACTGCCCAACTCCAGAGCTTGGGTAATCAGAAAGAGAGAGAGCCCATATAGGGTCAGGTTGATGAAGAACCACAACTGCGCTGCAGTCTGGATGGGTAGGATGGTCAGAGGGACGAAGCATATGGCCAGCAGGGGAGGGTAAATGTAGACGCTGGGATCGAGAGGCAGTCCTCGAGCCAGCACCTCCTCCGTCTGTAGTTCAACATCATAGAAGTCCTTTCCTGCCCGCAGCATGTCAGCAGCGATGTAGTAGGCTCTGAAGTCTATACCACCCACAGTCCCGGTGCCATCTGCGTGATCCATGGAGTCATTCAGCCCCTTATCCACATAGAGTGGTACGATCATCAGGACGAAGACCAGAATCAGACTGATATTGAGTACTCTGTTGGGAGTAACTCGTTTCACCTGACAGCTCTCTCTAGGCTACCCAACCCCACATCGCGAACTGGCCACTCAGATACAGCAACAGAGCCACGGAGGGGTAGAGAATGTATCGGTGAACCCTCGGGTCTCTTCCCAGTATCCCCAGATACATGAAGATCGGGAATAGGGCCAGGGCATACCTCGACATGCTATTCAAGGGCTGTGTTTCGACCAATCTGATGGTTAGAAGGATCAAAGCACCTATCGTATAGATGTGATATGAAACAGGGAATCTCTTCCAAGAAAAGGTGAGCAGGGCGACAAAGAGAATCGTGAATACCAAGTTGAAGAGGTCCGCTTGATGAAAGCTGCCCGAGGCCAACGTTCGTACGGCGTAGATGAGATTCTCCCACGGTGGGGCCAAGCGGGCGAAGAGCTTCGGTTCTGAAGTAGGCAGTACGGGCGTGCCGCCGATAAGGTAGCGAAGACATAGGTACAACCCTGCGCCAAAAGGGATGAGCAGGAGACCTGTCAAGTCTCGCCAGAACCTGCGCATGCGGTAGTTTCTTTGGCGTAGATATTCGTACAATAGAGGCGGGAAAAGGGCCAGGCCCGGCAGCCGAGTGAGGACCGCCAGGAAACCCAGGAACCCTACGAGTAGCCACCGTTTTCGTGCCAGGTAATAGAACGCCGCGACCGCAAAGAGCAGGAAAAGAGACTCGCTGTATGGAGCGATGAGAAAGAAGGAACTGGGAAAGACGCTCAGGTAGAGTGCGCTCCTTCTAGCTGTCCTGGTGCTGAACATCTCTGCCGTCAGCTTGTAGAGGTAGGTCAAGGCGAGAACATAGGCTATGTTGGAGATGGCGATAGCTGCGACGAGATAGTTGTTGTGGAGGACTGTGCCGAGAACTTTGACAAGGAGAGGGTACAGTGGAGGGAAATGTATGTCACTGGCGGTTGCTGAATAGCCACGGGTAGCAATGCGGAGATACCAGAGGGTATCGAAACGTTGCCAGACGCCGACGAAGAGCTCGGCTGGTCCGCCAGTGATCGGCTCCACACCTTGATACGGACGCAGGATGTCATCCGGCGTCGTAGGTGGACGTGTTACAGCCAGTACGACGGCCATCCAAAAGGAGATGACAACTCTCATCACCAGGAAGACCACGACTGCATACCTGAAGGCCGGGTCAGACTTGACCTTGTTTGTCCACCCTCTCAAGAAGTCACCAATTTGGGTCGGCATCGTCCTCGCCACAAATCAAGCCGAGTTCCTGCGGGTTCACCAATAGAAGCTAGCCGACAGATGGCTGGACTCCGTCACCGGATACCCCGTGTCTCAGTCATCGAGTCCTCCCAGGGCGTCCGTCTCTGGCGGCCATGGAAGACATACCTCACCATCTATTCGCTGAGCAAATCATGTCGGGAGGCGTCATGTGGGGCCTCCTGAAAGAACGTTTCCACGAGATGCTGTCTCGCTCCACCTTAACGGGCAAGTGGCAGTGCTCCGTGAAGGCCCTGTTCTCTGACCGGCTCGTGATATAGCGATCTGTCCTGCATCGTGACTCATCAAGTCTCCTGTAGTTGTTCGTCATGGTGATTCGTAGAGATAAATGTTAAGGTCGCCGAACGTCTGCGTAGTGGCCAAGCGATATTCACTATCCAACCAGGTCTTGCTTGGGTTCGGCGCTCCTAGTTCCTGGGCCTCGTCGAGGGCGCGCTGGAAGGCTACGAACCACACCCTTGGCACTCCATGTGCTGCGTGAGCCATATCCGGTTGAGCCAGGAGCCCCAGAGCTTCCTGTGTTGGCAAGGCGAGCGTGTCTGTGGGCGACCCCGGAGCATCCCCGATGTATTGCTGATCCAGGTCACGGTCGTAGTAGTGGCTGGGGAAAAAAGAGAGCTTGTTGTCGTGAACGATAACGTCTCCAGTGCTGTGGTGCTCCCGCAAGTACGCATTGGTCTGCCGGAAGGGAGAGCGTGGAAACTCGGAGTAATTGTATTGGTACCAGAGCGAACCTGCCAGCAGAAGGGGCACGGGCACCAGGGAAGCGATCACAATGCGCGGAAGCCGACTCCCAAGGATTGCCTGTGCTATGGTGAGATAGTACGCCAGGGCACAGACGAGCATGGCGCGTTCGATGTAGACCGCCTTGAGCTGCGATATCAGAAACATCGCTATCACGGGCAGGAAGGACAGGCTCGCGGTGAGGTACTTCGCCCAGTTGTGTCCCTCCTTCGGTACAACACGTGGGCGGAAGGTGCGATACAGAGTCAGAAACAGGATTAGCAGGCTGAAGAACAGCGCAAAGGGCAGCAGCCAATCCGGGACGGGCAGGTTGAATGTGAACACTAGGAGTGTGCGCACCAGTTCGGCCGGGCCGGGCCTGGGTATCCAGTAGGTCTGTCGCACTTTGGCGAACTGACCGGGCACCAACAGAAGCCACGGCAGGAATAACAACGCAATGGCTAGGTGAGAGACCAACAACGGTCTCAGCAATCTCCATCTTCTACGCAGCACCACGAAGAGGTCCAGGGTGAGCAGTATCAAGAAGGCCAAGTTGTGCGCGTAGAGCGACAGAGCAGTGAAGATACTGAAGCCCAGCCAGTATAGCCATTTGTCTCGCTTCCAGGCCAGGACAAAGAAGTAGATGGACAGAACACTAGCCAAGCAAAGAAGGCTATACATTCTGGCCTCTTGGGAATACCAGACATGGAATGGGGACACGGCTGTCAGCGCGGCAGCTATGAGCCCGGCCTCAGTGCTGAATAGCTCCTGTCCCAGGCGGAAGACTAGGCAAATGGTCAGGAGGCCAAAGATGACCGAAGGGAAGCGCACGACAAAGGGGTTTTGACCAAGGCTCATCCAACGATGCAGGAAGAAGTAATACAATAGAGGGTGAATGTCTGCCGCTGCGCCCTCCACCGGGGTCACAGTACCATAGACGATGGCTGCGATGTCCTTTTCGGCGTAGAGGACGGCGAAGGCTTCGTCGTACCACATCTCCCTATCTTCCAGGCGGACGAGGCGAAGGGCGAAGGCCAAGAGCAGTATTAAGATCAGCAGACCGCGTTTGCGGGCTGGCTTGGACATTGGAACGTCCTCTGCGACGGTTCTGAGACCAATGAAGCTAGACCGAACAAGAAACTACCCTGGGTTCTCAGCTTTGCTTCCACCTCCCTGCCTCCTGGCCAGTGTCCTGGGATAGACAACCCAACGCAAGAGCACTCACGATGGCGCCTAGGTAGAACATGCTGAAGAAGCGGGAGAAGAAGGTGAAGGTCAGGAGTAGGAGGCCGTATCCCAACCAACATCGCGTCACGGTATTGTCAGATAATTGTGTTCTGACAAGAAACACTAACAGAGGTAGACAAAAGGCAACCTGGAATAAGATGAAAGGGAAGGAGGCGGTCTTGTCCCCTATGAGCCCGAACGCCAGAAGTAGGCCGCCGAAGCCGGGACCTTTGATCGGGTAGCTTGATTCCGTATGACCCACAAGGTACAGGTAGGTGTCATCAACAAAAGAGGCCGCGTCCCAGAGGAGAAAGGGCAAGATGAATAGCAGTGGCACTACGAGAATGGAACAGAGTTTTCGCAGGGACGCCGATTGCCTGGGAGGTGAAGTCCTACCCCACACGTAAGTGAGGAAGAAGGGGACGAAGAGCCAAGCGGTCTGTTTGCTGGCACAAGCGAGGCCAAGGTTCACTGCAGCAGCAGTAGTCCGATCTCTCTGCAGGAGATATGTGCTCATCACCAGCCAGAACATCACGAAGACGTCGTTTCCTCCCCATATGATGTAAGAGACCGCAAAGAAGTTCAGGCCGAAAACGATCAGCAGAGCTAGCTTCCTGGTTTGATCGCCAGCATGTTGCATCAAGGGCCACAAAGTGCAGACAAACAACAATAGGTATACGAGGCGTTGGTCATACCATCCTGTCACGTGCTTGGCGACAATGTAAAAGGGAGTCGAGAACAAAAAGATGAAAGGCAGATAGGCGTTATGGTACAGGGCAGGGTTCTCTGCCGGCTCCTCTTCAACATACTCCCATTGGGCCAAGGGGGTTCCCAAGTAGTTCTCAGTGTAGGGATTCTTTCCCTGTAGGATAAGATTGATGGACTCTTCGATCTGTATGGCTCCATCATGGATGTACTGCCAGGGCGCCGTCACTTGCCTCATGAACATCCAGGATATCGCCGGGAGCACGACGACTAGGAATATAGCCAGCAGGACCAACGTGAGCTTGAGGTCGAAGAGCCTTCGCAGTGATATCCTGACAGTATTTGTCCAGGCCAACGAGTCGAGAATGGCGTAAGCACCTACCGTCAGGATCAACAACGCACCCGTAACTCCGCTGAAGTCGACGACGTAGAGTGTACCGACGGCCAGCAGGAATATTGTGTCCACAGGTAGCCGCTTTGTCTGGTTCATTCCGGTTTCCGTCGGGCGAGGTATCTGAAGCACGGGCCGCGGTCGGGCAAGCCAGGGAAGGCCCTGGGAACATATAGCGATGCCCACCCTAAGCAGATGGGCACTGGCGCACAGGAACGGCCCCAGCGCCCAGTCACACCCATCGAATTGTCACAAACCTGCCTCAGGGTGAAACCTATCTGCACAAAGCAGTAGTAGCCAGCCTCGCACACCCGACTGATGGAAGAGTGGTAGAAGCGATCTGTGTGATTGGCGAAGAAAGCGCCAGGAGGCCGGCCAACGATGGCTTTGGAGCGAACTGAGGTGAATGGGGCTACAATAGACGGGGAGTCAGAATGCGTTTCCAGCCTGGGTCTCATGTGCGTACCTCCGGGGGGCCAGGTTCCGAGAAGTAGGCCAGGCCGAGAGCGCCAACTATTATGCCCAGGTGGCTCTCGTTGAAATAGCGCGAGAAGAAAAAGACGGTCAAGAGTAGAAGTCCATATCCCAGCCAGCTCTGCTCGACCGTATTGCTGGACAATTGGCGCCTCAATAGGTAGATCAGTAGTGGCACGCAAAAGACGATTTGGCAAAGCGCGAAGGGAAAATACTGGTTCTCATCTCGTATCAGCCCCAGAGCCACCAGGAGGCCTCCAAAGCCGACACCGCTGATTGGGTAGGACAAGGCTGCCTGACCCGACCAATACAAATAGGTATCACCAATGAATGCGGCCGGGTCCCACAGCAGAAAAGGCACAATGAAGACCAGCGGCACGGCCAGAAGCGGATAGGCCTTTCGTAGCGAGGCCCATCTATCTGGAGAGGGGGCTCTGAACCATACATAGGTGAGGAAGAAGGGGACAAAGAGCCAGGCCGTCTGTTTGCTGGCGCAAGCCAGCCCGAGGCTCAGCGCGGAGAGGGTTATCCTGTCCTTTTTCAGGAGGTACGTGCTCATGATCAGCCAGAACATCACAAAGCTGTCGTTCACTCCCCAAATGGAGTAAAAGGCGGTGAAGAAGTTCAAGCCGAAAACGATCAGCAGGCTTGATTTCCTGAAAGGTGCTGCCGCGTGCTTCATCAAGGGCCACATGGTGCACACGAATAGGCATAGATAGACCAGGCGTTGGTCATACCATCCCGTCACATGTTTGGCGACTAAGTAGAAGGGAATGGAGAAAAGGGAGATGAAAGGTAGATAAACGTTGTGGTACAGGGCGGGGTTTCCTTCATCTCCCTGGAAGGCATACTCCCATTGGGCCAAGGGGGTTCCCAGGTAGTCTTCAGTGTAGGGGTTCTTGCCCTGTAGTAGGTACTTGATAGATTCCTCGATCTGTATCGCTCCATCATGGATGTATTGCCATGGTTCGGCGCCTCGTCTCATTATCATGCCGGACACGGTGGGAAGTACGACTGCCAGGAATATCGCCAGCAGGACGAGCATGAGCTTGAGGTTGAAAACCGTTGTCGCCGACCCAAGACGGGCACTCGAGCGCGCCACTACGTCGAGGACCGCGTACGAACCGAGGACCAAGATGAGCAGCGCACCGACGCCTTGGTCCACCAGCGGCACAAGGGGCGCACCCAGCACCAGGAGCAGGATAGTATCAACTGACAACGGCATTGTCTAGTCCCTGCAGCAGCGGGGTAGCCGGAAGGGTTCCGATCCGGACGTCGGGAAGTGGCGAAGACCCACTTAGTCTAGCACAGTGATTCGTGAACATCAATCTTGATTTGAGCCGAACTACATGCTAAGATTGTGGCGCGGCATTCACTATCTGCGCCGAAGCATCGGAGATCAGCGAACCGTGGTGAGAAGATCCTTGGTACGTGCCTTCGTCGTCGTCTTCTGCATAGCCGCCCTTTTCCTCTTGAACTCCTACTTCGAGCCTCATTTCGATTTCAACTCCTTCTGGGGGGCGGGGAGGGCTCTGCTTGAGGGTCGCAACCCCTACGACTACGCTGTGATTCAGGAAATCCTCGCCCCCAGAGCGACGGCGAACTTCAATTACCCGCTGTTCATAGCGGTGCTGGTTGTGCCCCTGGGGCTCTTCGATCTGGAGACAGCCAAGAACATCTGGCTGGCGCTCTCCGAGATAGCTTTCATTGTATCCATGTACTTGATGATGGGTCCGAGGCCCAGGTTCGCGGATTTCATTCTCTCAACGCTCGCTTGTGCGGCCTTCGTGCCCACCCTGATCACCTTCTTCGATCAGCAGACCTCCATGTTTGCCCTCTTCTTGCTTGCCCTCGTTTACTACGGTCTGAAGAGAGACCAGCATGTGCTAGCCGGGGCTGCCCTTGCCGCGAGTGTGATCAAGCCGCAGACCGTGGGGTTGGTATTGCTCGTCACCCTGTTTCGCCTCCATCGGGAAGGCCTCGTCGCTTTCGCCGCAACGTTCATCTCCATGTTGATCGTAGCCTTCGGCTTGATGCCCGACTGGCCCCTCCACTGGTGGGCCAGTGCGAGTTGGATAACTCGTGAAGCCGGTAGGGCGATCCCCACTGTGTGGGGCCTCTCTTGGGCGCTTACGTCTCAGTATTGGCTGGGCGTTCTTCTCTCCCTGGGTCTGTTGGCCACTGTGCTCCTGAATACCAGGTTCGACTTCGTGCTCACGGTGGGCCTGTTTCTCCCCGTTTACATGAAGCCTTACGATCTGGTTCTCCTCTGCATCCCTTCTCTCTCCACACCGGGAAGAAAGCTGCTGACGGTCTTGGTGATCGTATCATACTTGCTGCTGTTTTGGGCCGCGCTGTCAGGTAGATCAGGGGACATCTTCGGACTATTGACGGTGATAACCCTCGCCTGGCTATTCTATCGGGACCGAGCCCTAATGCACGAACGTATCGAGAGCTACCGTGAGTTCCTCACCCGGCGCCGGAGATCATGATCCCTCACTCCAGCGAAGGTTGCGCCTCGTCGTAGTGCCTGAGGTCAATCCCCCCGAAGTCATAACTCTCAACCCTTTGGTACCGCTCCTCGAACCAGTCCGCCAATTCCATCTGAAACTCAATGCTATTGTCCAAAGCCACGACTAGCCAGAAAGGGGACGCTGGCAAGTCCTCCTTGGCGATGATCTCAGCGCCGAACAATCTGTAGGCATCCACCGGTATCCCAGGATCAGGATCTCCTTCCAGCAGGTAGCCACTACAATCTTGGGCATAGTGCGCAAAAATCAGGAAGCCGGCGTCGCTGGTGTGCACAACGGGCTCGCCAGGCTTGACTCTGTCTTGCACGAACTGGGCCGCAGTGCGGAAGGGAGGCTTTGCAAAGTCGGCATTGAAGTACCAGTTGTATAGCCCGTTCACGGCGAAAAGGGTCACCAGCAGCGCCAGGGCCACGTTGACATAACGCTCCCTCGTTCGCGTCATTCCCCAACCGAGCAGAAAGTAGAGCGCCGGAACTGCCACAATCAGAGTGCGCTCCAGGTAGACAGAGCGCCACTGCGATATGAGGAACGCAAGCAACAAGGGGCTCCAGAAGGCGTAGATGGCGAGGACGAGAACGGCCCGGTGCGCTTCTCGTTTCGCAATCGCGCGTGCGATCTGCAAATGCGTTACGATAACCAGGAAGAGAACGAGGGCGAATGCTAAGGACACCAGTCTCTCGCTGATGTGCTGGCTGAGAATGAAGGCGTGCGGAGCCGAGAAGAGCTGCGCCAAGCCTGGTCTTGGGATCCAGAAATCGCCAGTAACTCGCCGTGCCTGGGCCACGAGGATGCTGAATCTGGGCACGAAGGCGAGCAAAACGACTCCATCGCTAATAACGAGTCGGCGCCATGGTTTTCGCCCGGGCGAGCCGTGCACAAAGAAGTGAAGATGAAGGCTCAACAGCAAGAGCCCACTGAACAAGTGCGTGTTGAGGCTGAGGGCTGCTAGAGCAGTGTACGCGGCCCACCAGCGTCGTGAGTCAGTCTGCAACATGCGGGCGTAGCTCACCAGGAGCAGGGTGCTCATGAGAAAGAGTAGAGCGTACATGCGAGCTTCCTGGGAATAGAAGACGTGATAGGGAGCGATCGCGGTGATGGTCGCGGCGACTAGGCCGACGGTGTCGTCGCACAGCGCCTTGCCCAGGGCGAACATGCCCGCGATGCCCGCCACTCCCAGCATGGCGGAGAGCAGGCGGATGGCGAAATCGCTCTGGTCAACCGCGAGCCAAGAGTGCAGTGCCAGGAAGTACAAAGGGGGGTGAGGCGAATAGAAATCGTTCCTGAGGATCTGGGTCACAGTTCCCCTGCTGATCCCTGCACTCATGGCTTCATCATACCAGAAGCTCTGGTCGTCTAAGTGAAAAAGACGCAGGCCAAGACCCAGTAAAATGACTGCCAGCACCAGGGTCGCTGGGCGGATCAGACTCGCTTTCATCTCAGTGGCTTGCCGAACCAGGCAATGGCCCCCAATGCACCTCCAAATACGTTGAACACCAACAGGATCAGGAGGGAATAGCTGACAGCTAACTCGGCTGTGACTCCCAGGGGCAGCAGAAGGGCCAGGAACGTGGCCTCCCGGACACCGAGCCCGGAAACGGATATCGGGAGCAGCGCCAGCAGGCTGGCTAACGAGACGCAGAAGGCAGAGTAGCCGTAGGAAAGCGGGAGCCGCAGGGCAGCGGCTATGAGGTAGCACTGCAAATAGAACACAGCGTATGCGACCACCGTGATCAGCAAGGGGAACAGAAGCCGAATGTCGAGAAGTTGCTCCATGCCCCGCCGGAAGCTGTCCAGAGTTCGCTTGATCTCCGGTCGATATCTTCGTGCGCCCAACTCTGGCAATACCCTGATGAGGAGGAGCGTGAGCCTGCGAGTGACCCCGGGGATGATAACTACCAGTGGAGCAAGGGCTCCCACGAACAGCGCCGCCAAGGCGATGGTGGATAATGGTCGTGGGACCGAGAAGGCGATCATCCCCACGCACGCGGTCATGAGCAGGAGATACAGGTCAAACAGCCTATCCATGAGTACGCTGGACAGAGCTTGCCCGAGAGGGACACCCTCATCTTGCCGTAGGTATAGCGCCTTCACAAACTCCCCCAGCCGTCCAGGAGTGACGTATCCGGCACCCAGGCTGCCATTGTAGACCACAAATGCTGTTGCCGGATCATAGTTGATCTGTTGTCGATCCAGCAGCATGTGCCAGCGCCATGCCTTGATCATGATCAGCCCGGGGTAAAGGAGTAGAGCTCCCAGGAGGAGGTGGGGCCTCACCCCGGACAGGGTCTCGGCGAGGTCCTCCAGATCAATCCTGGCGAGAATGAACACAAACAGCACCGGGCCCAGAAGGCGGATCAGCTTTCGGGCTAGTTTCATGCTCTCTCCACGCGGATGTTTGGCTTGGCGACTCGCCTGCCCCAGGAAGACACCCTCCGGAGCCAGGCCAAGGGCACTCGGTCTGCCAGTGGCCTCACAAGGCTACTGCTCAGAATCAGGATCACTGCCAGCAGCAGCGACTGCTGCACCCAGAGCTTGGCGCCTACTGTCGGTTTCCGTAGTCTGTAACTCAAAGGAATGCTCAGCCACCTCTGGCGAACGAAGTATCCTTGCTTCTTGTAAGCGAAAAGATGGGCATGCGAACGGAGGATATCTTCGCGACTGATCTCCTCCAATCTGATCGCTCCAGCGAGAGTCGCTTTCTGGAGGACACTCAACCCGCTAGGGCTACGAGCGATGACCGTGGACCAACCACCCGCATATTCCTTGAGCCACATGTCTCCCACCGAGATGTCAGCCAACTCGTTGGTCAGATCCGGGCATGCCAAGCATCGGCGCGGCGCGTACATCAAGTTGACATAACTGTACGAATTCTTGGGTATGAAACCCTCTTCTCCGGCACGTGTGCGGGCCATGAAGCCGCCAGGCCAATCTCCTGCTCGATATCGGAGGTGAACCACTTCTTCCTTGGCGAAGCCGAGCTTGGAGATAAGGTGCTCTGTGGCGGCGGGTAGGAGATTGAAGCCGCAGAAGAGCCCAATCGCCAGGGGGAACTTCTCGCGGAAGGAACCCAACCGTTGGAGCCGTCGCAGTCCATGCACATGGCAGGGCAGTCCCACAACGGCGAACGGGCCTTCCTCCTGTCGAGCCATCCTCAGCAATGCATCCAGGCCAACCAGGCTGTACTTGGATTGGGCTGCTCCCTTCATCTCTTCCGGAGTAGTCAGGAGACTAGCTTTGCACTCCCATGGCCTTTCCTCGCTCATGGTGACGGCCAGAGCGCCGTTGATCTGTCCTTCCTGCAGCAGATAGACGAGAAGACCTGTGACCGCTCCTCCAGAGGCGGCGCGCGCTCGAGTCTCTTCATCAGTCGCTTGGCCGACGCCAAGGAAGCGGTAGAAGCCAAGAAGAGCATCCTCCGCAGGAGCGCCCAGGTGGGCCCTACTTAGAGCGTCGAAGTCCAACTCCCTGCCCGGGCAGAACTGGTAGCAAAGGCCGCAGCCGATGCACTCGCCACACAGGAAGACACTGTCTCCTTGCACGGCTATAATGCCGGCTGGGCAGATGCTGGCGCAGGCGCCACAGCGAGTACATACTCTGGAGTCTATATCATCGAAAGTGTGTCTGACTTTCAAGGCCCGTAGAACCGCCTCTATACTTTGGTTTTCTTCTGGATCAGGT
>CAZBJW010000050.1:0-3928 GCA_964492135.1 uncultured Anaerolineales bacterium | reverse complement strand
CTTCGGCTATCATGGCCATGACAGTGATCTGAATGGCGGCCATGGTGAGGATAATGACAGTGACGTCCATGACGCGACCTTGCGTCAAGAGGCTGTAGACCCCGATGATCACCGCCAGCAGAAACAGAGCAAAGCTGATCGGAAGCAAGACCTTCAAGGGTCTGAAGTACATGATCGTGCGCAATATGAGTTGTACAAAGTTCAGGGTATCCTTTATGGGGCTGATCTTGGAGTTGCCCGCTCGCTTGTGATACTGGATGGGGACGAACTTGACCAAGTGGTGATCGCTCAAGAACGCAATGGTGATAGTAATGGTGAACGAGAACCGCGACGGAAGAATGTTGAAATAGCTCAGGGCAATATCCTTCCTGAAAACTCGAAGACCAGAGTTCAGATCTGGTATCTTGGCGTCGGAGAGATACTCGGCCAGCTTGGCGATGAACCACTTGGCAGGCCTTCTGATGAGAGGGAAATCTCGCTCCGACCTGGCTCCCACGATCATATCGTACCGATCCGTTTCTGCTGTGAGGGATGGTATGGCCTCGGGTGGGTACGTGCCATCGGCGTCAATGATGGCTATCCACTCGTGGTCTGCCTGGCGGGTACCGGTCTTGATTGCAGCTCCGTAGCCTCTGTTGGTGTGGTGTCGCACCAGGCGCACACCCTGATGCTGCTGAACCAGCTCCGCAGTCCTGTCGGTGGAACCGTCGTCTACTACGATGATCTCGTACTCCACATCCTGCTGGTTCATCACCGCCTTGAGTTGTACTAGGGTACTCTCAATCCCCTGCTCTTCGTTGTACGCAGGAATGACGATGCTCACCGACGACATCCTGCACCTCCGTCTGTCTCACGGCAACATTCATGCTCTTGCCAGATGCTAGTCTGACGCTCCGCCCGCCCGGCCCAGCTCTGCCGTCGCCAGTGGTGCCGGTGCTGAGGCCTGAAGGAGTGAACCCTTGCAGTGAACCCGCTAGGTTCGAATCCAGGGCCGGACGCGGGGTTGCGCACTTGTCTCATCGATCTACCTCAACTGATAGACTACATAGGAATCCGATATGTCGATCAGCGGGTCCATGTACTCGTCCAGTAGAGCGTCCAACATTGCGACATCACTTGGCAGAATGGGATCGAACTGAGCTGCCAGTATGTGCTCGAAGCCGGACTTGTGAAAGAGGACATGGCTTACGCTCTGGGCGCGGAGGTATTCCGCGATGCCTTGGGCATCCCCATGCTGGTAGCTAAGATGTTTGAACCTGTCGAGAATGGCGTCGGGCCAGCAGTCCTTCTCACAGTAGTAGCTACGAGGTTCCCACAGGAATAGCACTCTTGCAGAAGGCGGCAGATCTCTATTGATGTAGGAGATAGCAAGGTAGTAGTCGCCTAGATGTCTTTCCAGATATTGTTCGCGTGTTTCCAGGCCGAGGACGTATGACAGAGGCGAGTCGGCCGCGAAAGAGAGGATGAAGGAGAAAGCATTGAGGCCGAGAGCGAATACCAGGACCATCAAGAGGAGTCGCCGTGGGGAAAAGCCCCTTGCATCCCAGGCACCCAGTTCTTGCACCGCGATACTGGCCAGTATGGCCAGGAGAGGGAAGATGGGGAGTAGAAGGCGCGTCTGCCTCAGGAGGTCCGATTGAGCAACGCCGTACAGCCAGAGGACGTAGTTGGCGCCGCAGACAAGGAGAGAGTAGGCCACAATGGAGGTACGCTGTCTGTCGCGGTTCCGTCGGATCAGTACAAGGACCAGGAGAGGCAGGCAGACCAGGAAAATGGGACCGATGTTTGCTCCGTATCCGGCTTTTCCCTCAACGCCCATGACGGTCATCTCCCAAGGGGCGAGGAACAGGCGTACGGGCTCAGTACTCAGTCCAGTGCCGAAGCGACTGAACCACCAGCCTCGGAACTCATCCCAAAACGGACCGCCGAAAAGAAAGGGGTAGAAAGGATTCTGCGATAAGGCTAGGTTCCTCAGATACCAAGGGCAGGCGACGAGAGTTGTTGCACCGCAGAAGAGAAGCAGATTCCGCACTAGGCCGGTGACGCGCTCCGACCAGCTTTCCCAAATCAGGATGAGGGCCAACGTCAGTGGCGTGACGACAGCGGTGTACTTCACTCCCAGGGCAAGACCTGCGAACGCGCCACTGAGGATCAGCCAGGTCCGCTTTCTCGACTGTGTCCAGACCATTACGCTGTAGAAAGCCGCAAGGACGTAGAAGGCCAGTCCCAAATCCACGTACGCCCAGGTAGAGATGAGCACCAGGCTTGGGGCGGACAGATAGATCGCTGACGCCAGCAACGGAGTCTCGGGTCGAAGGAATCTGCGCGCGAAGGAATAGAGCAGCCCGACTGTGAGGAGGCCATAGCCGAGGTGCATCAGCTTGGACACGATGTCGCTTTTCAGCAGCATGCCTGCCAGAAAGAGCATCTCAAGCAACGAGGGAAACCCCAGATACGGGATGTCAATGCCTCCCACAATCTTGCTTCGTTCGATGTAGAGTTTGGGGCCGGTGAGATGATAGACTTGACTGTCCCATGCTATGGGGGGCGTGAGGCTTGCGAGGAGGGTCAGGCAAATGATGATGGCTAGGTATGCGGCCAGAAGGCGGTCGGAAAGCGATGTCAGAGGGGGCCTCTCGCAGCTACGAAGGCGTCGAAGGATAGACCTGATCTCTCCGGACAGCGTCACGTAGCCCACGATAGCAAGGGCAAAGAAGAGCCAGCGAAACAGCAGCCCGGCCAGGCCCAGGCCCAGAGTGAGCAATGAGATCAAGCCCAGGCCCAGGCCAGCGGACAAGCTCAATTCCTCGAGTAGTGAGTCGTAGGTCAATCCGCGCAGTAGGCGGTGTCCGAGACCAGTAGCCAGTAGCACCACGCCCCCCCACATCGTCAGGTCAGCCAAGCGATCGAGAGTCGCGATGAGTACAGGCGCGGTGAAGGGTTTGTGGACGGTGTAGTAGCCCAGATAGACGACGAAGACCCACAGCACGGACGTGACTGCAACGAGTGCCCACGTCTTGCGACGGCGGCTTCCTGGGCTGGGTTCAAAGTGTTCTGCCATAGGTATCCCAGTCTCGGTCGGTATGCTTACCCGGGAAACGGGCGGCGCCTCCCCTCTCCATGACAGGACTTACAATCTGCGTCAGCGGCCTCTAGAGAAGGTCCAAAGGTCTCTGTCAGTTCGGTGGAATTGCTGTGTTAATGCACTTTGCAGATTGTCGCTGGCGACCGGCTTCGCCACTTCTCCATAAAAGGATCGCCATCGTGACAAGCGGAAGAGGGAGACCCATCATGGGGTGCTCAGTGTCGCCTTGCACGGTCAACAAGAAGAGCAGCCACGGGACTATCAGAAGGGTCCCAGACGCTGCAATGGCGATCCATGGTCTGTGGCGTTCCCGAAATAGCCAGGCGATCAAAGGGTGAAGCAGCAGCACCTGATTGGTTGTACCTGTCTCGGCGGGTACGAGAAGCGTCACGATGAGGGTCAGAAAAACGGCTTGAGAAGTGTCGCCATCCGCTACGACTGCCTTGATCCACACGTACGCAAGGTAGAATATCAGTGCCAGTGAGACAAGAACCGTGAACCAGGAAGCTACGTGGGATGGAACTAGATAGTTGACGAGAAATCCGAGGGGCGATTTGCCTTCCCTGTAGATGCTGGTGTAGACCTGATAGCGCCTCAAGCCGGCGATGAAGGAATGGAGCCAAGTGGGCAGCACAAGGAAACTGACCAGCAGTAGCATACTCATTAGAGCCAGGAATGCTGCCACGACTCTATAGTTCTTCCTTCTCAGGGCTGTCAGGAGCAGGAGCGGAATGACTAAGAAGACCATTTGGGGCTTGACGGTGGATAAGGCTAGGCAGACTCCAGCCAGGACGTGGTGTCCGCGCTGCATGGCCCATAGGGCCAGGGCCAGCAGGCCCAGGA
>CAZBJW010000049.1:0-20630 GCA_964492135.1 uncultured Anaerolineales bacterium | reverse complement strand
CCTCGGCAAGTGTTATCCAGCCCACACTCAGTCGCGCAGTCGGCCCTTGCCACAATGGGTACACCGAGGCAAGGATGGACGGAAATGAGGCCAGTGTCTTGGGCCCATTGGCCACGGCTTGCTTGAAGACCACGCCGGCCCCCTCAGCCAGACGATCGATGTTGGGTGTGGTAGGCCGCGGGTACCCTAGACACCCCACATGGTCCGCGCGCAGGCAGTCAATGGTCAGCAGAATGACGTTCATACCTGCCTCGGCCGCGACCTACGACACCGCAGCGACTCTATCGCTGCAAGAACTCTGCTAGCGTTGTGGTCCCAGCTGTACTGCTTCGTCACCGTATCTCTCGCGGCCTTTCCAAGCCTCTGCCTCATCCCGGAGTCCTTGGCCAGTCTCACGAGTTCGTGCTTGAGGTTGCTGGCGTCATTTGGGCCAACTAGCACGCCGTTTTCATTATGCCTTATCACGCGTTCCATTTCGCCAATTCGGCTGGCCACGACAGGTTTCCCAACGGCCATGTACTCAAACAGCTTGATGGGTGACTGGTGCAATACGCACCCGTAACTCGGCCCATGGGGCAGTGCCAGGATATCAGCAGCGTTGAGGAATAACGGGACCCGTTCGTAGGGAATCTCACCAACCAAAGTCACCTTTCCTCGGCCCAACTTTTCAAGCTCGCCAACGCAGATCGAGTCCATATTCCCGGCCACCACCATTCTCAACGGTACTTCACACACCTCCCCGATCACTCTGGCCAGTAGATCCAAGTGGTGATGGGGCAACGCTTTCCCAGCATACCCCACCGCACACTCACCCGGGACAATCCCCAGGGCCTCACGATAGGAATGGATTGCCTCAGCATCCCCTAGAGGCCGGAACCTTTTGGGATTAACGCCGTTCGCGTTCACCAGAACCTTGCTCTGCACCCACTGGCCATGCTGTTCCACCAACAGGGACCGCAGTTCCTCAGTTACTACGAACACTCCGCTGCTGAACGCAAGTGTTGCCTTATCAATCATGCGGCTAACCCAGCGCGCCACGGCATGACGATCCGCTGCAGAAATCGCAGCCGGCGTGTTGATTTCGAAAAGGAAAAGCGTCGACGGCATGAACACCCTCAGCAAGAGCAGCGGTAACACTACCGAGGCTGAGAATCTGGCATAGATCACGTCAACAGCTCCACGACGCCTTAGGTGGCTCACTACAATCAATCGCAAACCGACGTACAGCGCAAACACGTTCCAGAGAAGCACCCAGACGCACAAGGGCGCTGGCTTCTGCAGCCACGATGGCACATCCACAGCAACAATCTCCACCCTACCGGAGAAGGCAGACGCCTCAGCCCCACGAGGGTAAAGCAATCGCACGCGTGTCTGTGGCGATGAGGCAAGTGCATTCGCAAATCCTATGAGATGCGTGATTGCCCCCGTCGTTGCCGCTGGTCGAGAGAACATACCAGGGCTGAGCGGGTAGATCACGATGTGCAGTTCCTCATCCATGGGCGGTGTAGCACCTAAGCCCGAACATCCACTCCCGTCGCTCGTATCGGCCTCGACGCTACCTCTCTGCCCTGAGTCACGATCTCGGTTTGGTGCACAGGCAAACTCTCTCATCTTAGTCCACGCCGGATCTGCTAACAGCATCAGTAGCGAACTCGCTCGGACAATCGTCGACCTGCGCTACAAAGCCGGCACTTTGCAGCCTATCCACGTAACCACGACCGTATACCCTCACATGGTCAGGATGACTAAACGTTCGCGCCGGATCTTCACAAGTCGCGAGCGAGGGCTTCTCAAACGTCCTGTCACGATTCATGTCCACGGACGATTGCAGAATGCCCCAAGCTCCTGGCTTGAGAGCTCTGAAACACTCCCTCATTGCCTTGTGGTCATCCGCCACGCCCTCTGACACGTGGGTCCACAATACCACGTCGAAGCTGTTGTCTTCGAACGGAACATCTGTAATATGCATCTCCACATCTCCAAGAAACGAGCTCAAATCCGAACTGACGTAGGTGAGATTGGCTCATAGACCCGAGCACGCGCTGAAACATGTGCGCCGGGCCAACACGTAACACCCTCAGCCTGTCTCACAAGATGTTGGTCCGGCTTCTGAGGTACAGCCAGAGGAGACGGTGTCTTTCAAGCGACCCTCACCGAGGGCATCGCGCACTCGGCCTCTTGAGGACCGTAGAAGGCACAAAACGCCGGAAACACCCGCCGCGACAAGGATGCTCGACTGTGCCCCGATGTAGAACGGTGACGCCAGGAGGCCTAGTGCCAAGTACACTCTCATGACCACACATCCATACCGTCTGCGCACCACCCGTCTGCCCAACAGCTTCACCTGGCGCACGACTCTCCCCGTGTGTACTGACGACAGATCCCTGGCACCCTCTCTCGCACGCCCCCCAAGAATGCCACGGATAGGCTAGATGCGCCATAGCCACGCAGGCGGCACGACACCATCCTCGCTACGTCCCACGCACTCGAGCCCAGTGGCCGCGAGCCGCATCTGCAACGCTTGTCCCCGTGGCGATTCTGCAAGCGGCACCTCGCCCTGGCCAAAACAGCATCCTACCTTCCCCTGAGTCTCAACACCGCTCCCACTGTCTTCCACAGGATCAAGAGGTCCAGATATACCGACCAATGCTTTATGTAGTATAGATCGTATTGCAGTTTGAGGAGGCTATCTTCGACCGAGCTAGCATACCGCTGGCGGACCTGTGCCCAACCCGTCAGCCCAGGTTTTGCCCGCAGCCTCATGCGATAGAAGGGTATCTGCTCTTGCAGTTGATCTATGAACTCGGGCCTTTCAGGCCGAGGCCCGACAATACTCATGTGTCCACTCAGAACATTGAACAACTGCGGAAGCTCATCCAATCTCGTCTTGCGCAAGAAGCGGCCGACTCTGGTAATGCGCCGGTCCTTCTCGCTCGCCCAGCGGGCGTGTCCGTCCTTCTCGGCTTCCACTACCATGGACCGAAACTTGATCATCCGAAAGGGTTGGCCTCGCTGCCCGACCCTCTGCTGTGAGTAGAAGATCGGGCCTGGATTGTCTACATAAACCGCCAGGGCAATCAACGGGTAAAAGGGCACACAGATAAGGAGGCCTGCGACCGTCGCAACCAGATCAAACCCCCGCTTGACAAAGCCCATAGGGCTCAGCGAGCTTTCGCCTCCGATCGGCAGGTCAAGGAACCAGCTAGTTCCAACATGTTCCACAGCCACTTTGCCGGTCACCCGTTCATATAGTTGAGTCATCGGCGTAATCTGCACACCCCTATTAGTGCACTCAATCAATCTTCCCACGAGTTCGCCAGGGATACTGTGAGTGATGGCCACCACAATCTCCGAAATACTGTTCGCCTCTACTACTCCTATCAACTGATCGCTAGTTCCCAACACCGGCAATCCAGCAATCACTGCGCCCTGCTTGGCTGGGTCATCGTCTACGTAGCCGGTCAGTGTGTACTCGAGGGAAAGATAATCGCGAATAACCTCAACGATCGTCCGGCCGGCCCACCCCGCACCCATGATGACGACGGGTCGGCGAAACCGCGGCACTGTGAAAGCTGCCGAGTACACCAGCCTCCACAGCCCGAGAACGCAGGAGGCAATCACCTCCGAGAACAAAACCGGTACACGTGCTTGCGAGCGCGGGGGAAGAAAGAAATAGATCACCGGATAGATCACAAACACAATCAACGCTGCGCGAACAAGCGCGCTAATGCTACGTTGCCTGTCCGCGGCCGTCTTCAGGTCATACAAGTCGTTCAGGTAGCTGACCGCGAGCCAAAGGGCCGTCAGGAACAAGAACCAGTGAGCGCGCGAGACCACGTATTGTCTGGTAAACGCGGCGTCCTGTCGCCTGGACCAAAGCCATAGAGCGACGAGGACCGACACGTTGACCGCCAGGGCATCGACCACGACCAATAGCAGTCTGCGCTCTGAGATCCTTAGCGGTAGTCCAGATGAGGACATTGACACCGAGACTCCGGCCCGACTCATTCAACTCAGACGAGCAGCCTGTTCGTCGGGCATCAGTCTGCTTCGCCGTTTAGGTGCGTTCGCTCACCCCAGGAGCGGGAGCGTCCCGCTACCCTGCCGCAGCCCCCCATCCGTCGCATCATAAAGGCATGGTCAGGCTCATTGCACAGAGACTGTGGGAGACTGCGCAGCCCTCCGTTAGCACCCAGACGCACGCGTACTCTTGCCGGTTGCGGGCCAAGCGCCGCCCCCGCCTTGTCCGACTCGATGGTATCACGATCCTGCCCTTTCTGCAACCGACCGAAGTTTCATAGCGCTTTGCATTTGTCTAGCGGCGTGGTAGAATGATGTGCGTGGAGGGTTCGCACTGGCTGAGGGTCGATCGGCCCGTGCGCGGTTGAGTAAGAGCCCACGCACTGCTGCGACTCTGCCACTGTGGCCTATTGTCGAGATCTGGCTGCGTAATCCCGGGAGACTGTTTGGTGAGCAGCAAGCGAACCACACCCAAACGCGACCTGTTGGCCACTGGCGCGCTCTTGGGTATATGCCTGATGGGCATGGCGCTGCGCCTGTACGAGCTTGACGGGGATAGCCTCTGGTACGATGAGATCCTCACTGGAAGCAGGGCGCAGCTTGATATCCCAACTCTGCTGGCCCTCGGGCGCTCAGGTGAAGGCCGAGGTCTTCAGCTGCCACTCACCTACATAGCAACCCACGCCTTCGTGTCCCTCTCGGGACAAAGCGATTTCATTGTTCGCACGCAGGCCATGCTCTTCGGATCGCTCTCTATCTTACTGACTTACAAGGTCGGAAAGATCTTGTGGTCTCACAGGCAGGCCTTGATAGCCGCCTTCCTCCTGGCGGTGAGCCCTTATCATGTGTCCTTCTCTCAGGAGGCCCGGTACTACGGCTTGATGGTGTTTCTAGCCTTGCTCTCCGTTATCTTCCTGCTGAAGGCTTTACGACGGAACAACACGTGGCTGTGGACTGGCTTTGTCGTCTCGACGAGTTTGGGCCTGTACAACCACTATTTTGCCTTCCTTTTGTTGCCGGCGGAAATCCTGTTCGCAGCCTCCGCAATTGCAGCAGACTGGGTAGCGTTCAGGCGACGGCCTAACAGCGCACCGGAGGTTGATTTGCCCCCGACACTTGTGGCTCCAGCGAGGCGGGCGCTTATGCTGTCACTGAGCGTTGCCCTACTTGCAGCGACATATCTGCCATGGACACCGGCACTGCGCGCCGAGTTCGGAGCGCAGATCGAATCGCAAGCGGCGACCATCGCAGCAGCACCAGCGTACCATTTGCCCCTGAGCCTGTTACGTTCGGTGGCGGTGACCTACACCGGGACCACGAATGTTGCCTTCCTGCTGTGGCTTGGTCTCTTGTTGACAGGACTGGCGACTTCTAGCCGACAACCGCTTACCTTGTGTCTCCTCTGGATGGCTACGCCGTTCCTCTTCTTGTCAATCCTCCAATTCGAACATAGCGTTTCCCCGAGGTATATTCTCTTCACCCTTCCAGTGTTTCTGCTTCTGGTGTCAAAGGGGGTGACATATGTAACGGACCTGTCAGTTCACCCACTGCCGACTGTGAGAGGACGTCGGCAGTGGGTAGCACACACTATCGCTGCCTTGATTACACTCCTGCTGGCGCTTCCGAGCGGCATTCCTCTCAGGCAATACTATCTTTCTCAGAAGACGGATTGGCGTGGCGCAGCTGCCTACCTCGGGGACCATATGCTGGAAGGAGACGCAATACTCGCGGACAACGGGAACGCGAGGAGAGGCTCGCAACGAGTGCGGGTAGGGCTGTCATACTATCTAGGGAGCTACAAAATCACCGGGGCACCGATTTTGACGGTGGGAAAAGGACTCTGGGCCAACTTACTGGATCCCGTAGCCCACGACGGAAAGATATGGGCCGTGATCTGGGACGCGGGTACGGCGCGCAGCCCGCAGCGCACGGAGGTGCTGAATCTCACGAGTGTTTCCGTTGTCCGTCTTTGCGAACCCTCAGGGAGCTTGCTGGACGACGCTATCACGATGCTCCAGGTGCTGCCTGACCTCTTGCCGGCACCTGAAGCGCACTTTGACGTACATCTAGCTTTGGCGGAGATCTACCTTCGAACCGGGAGAGTTGACCAGGCAGTGCGAGAGCTCGACAGGGCCAGCCGGGTCAAACCCGACGGCTTCAGTCCGCGTGACCTAGCTGAACTGCAGCGACTCTCGAACCCCATGGAAGAAGACGTTCAGCACCCCCTGCTGCGAAGCTTGGGCGGGGTCATCGCCCTTCACGGCTATGATGTCGACCAGGGACACGTACGGGGCGGAGACCTCTTGCGTATAACTCTCTTGTGGCAAGCCTGGGCCAAGATGCGAATAGACTACACCGCCTTCATTCATATGACGGCAGCGGACGACCAAATCTTGGCGCAAGTCGATACACTCCTAGCGCGCGATAGCCGTCTTACCTCCGAGTGGCGAGTGGGAGAGGTGGTGAGGCAAGAGTACGAGCTGGAGCTATCTCCTGATATTCCTCCGGGTGAGTACCTACTCAAATCTGGACTATACTATTGGGAAACCGGGGACCGTCTACCTGTGTGGGACGAAGACGGGCGCAGGATACCTGACGACGTGGTCTTGCTCGGAACCATAAACGTGCACGAATGACGAGGGGATGCAGCGGTAGATGCCTTGGCTCGAGACACAAGGCAAACATGTACATTGTGTTCCCCGCTTGACGAGCGCATGCAGTTCCTGCCCCATTCAATGCACAACGGATTGATCAACCCTTAGGGGATTGCGGTTCGACTCCTGTGCAAAAGACTCCGTGTCTGCTCTTCCTCGGTATGTGTCTACCACTCCGCCCGTGATTCTCTTTCAGACGCGGGGGAAGCCAGGGAATTGCCTCCGAGGTGACTTCCCAGTTTCTCGTCCAGATGGCACAGACCACCTTCTTCCGTTAGGGTAACAGGGGAGCGTTGTAGGAGTGAACAACTGCAAGAGATTCTCCCTGAGTGTCAATCCGTCAACTGATCGCCTGAGAGGAAGTGGCATGGCTGACAGGTTGCCCAAGACAGCCGTGGCTCTGCTTGTACTTCTGACCGTGGCCAGAGGTCTCATCTATGTCTTGGTCATTCCACCCTGGCAGACACCCGACGAGCCCACTCACTTCGGCTATGCGAGATACGTCATGGCGATGCACCAGCTCCCGGTCCCGGGAGGCGCCTCTGTGGACAGCGCGATAACTGCATCGATGTCCGATTTTGACTTCTGGAGGCTGCGCTATTACGCTGCAGAGCCGTCCTCGGCCGGTCAAGAGCACGTACTCCGCGTTGCCAGCAGACACCCTCCACTTTACTACGTACTTGGTGCGCTCCTCCTCATCCCACTGCGCGATCAGGATGTGGTCTGCCAGCTGTACGCGCTGCGGTTCTGCTCGGTGCTGATGGCTGTTTCAACAGTCCTGGTGGCTTTCTGCACGGCAAAGCTGCTTTTCCCGGATGATGCTGTCCTACCTCTCGCAGTCGCCGCCTTCATTGCCTTTCTGCCAATGCACACGTTCATGTCGGCGTCCGTGAACAACGACAACCTCGCACAGCTTGTCGCCTCCCTGATCATCTACCTGCTGGTGCTGATGTTGCGGGACGGAATGTCGCCTGTCAAAGCGGTTGGCGTCATTGTCCTACTTACTGCAGGGCTTTTCACCAAGAGAACGACTTTCTTCGCCGTACCCCTCGCTCTCGCGTTCATACCAGTCTACTTCTGGACGAGAGTAGACCGTGCCCGTCATGCTGCGGCGACCACTCTGCGACTGCTGGCCTCCCTGGGATCAGACGCAGCCGAGGTACGAAGGACCGTCCTGCGTAGCCACAAGCTGCGCTACAGCCTCGCCATCATCGCCCTCCTCGGACTGATATGCGGGGGGCTCTGGCCATTCATCACCACACGAAAAGATGGTCGAGGAGACAATGCAACCGCTTGGATCAAGGCGGCGGCTACCGAGCGGCAGTATCTACCTCTATCTACAAAGCAGCCGCATCCACCATTACCGAAGCGCCTGGAAGTAACGGGCCGTCAGATCCTCAAGCTCCTGCGTGTATCGCCGGCAGACCTTGTGGGGACGTTTTCAGCAGAGCGAAGCGGTCTTTCTACCATCCCTTCATACCTCCTGTTCAGCCTCCTGACTTTCGCCAGCTTCTGGGCGAATTTCGGATGGATGAACGTACCGCTAGATCCGGCCTGGTACGCCCTGTTGGCGGCGATCAGCCTCTTCGCCTTCTTCGGCCTGCTCCTGCGAATCGTTCGCGAAATCAGATCCTCAGGTGAGCAGACCCTTCTCCGCTGCCGTTGGCAGAAGGGAGCTCTGCTCATCTTGATACTGGCCTCCTTTCTCATTTTCGTACAAACCTTTGGCTTGATGGTTATTCAGAACATACCTCAACAGGGACGTTATCTGTTCCCAGCTATACTGCCACTCTCCACTCTCTTCATACTGGGACTGAGCGAAGTGGTGCCTACGCGGTACCGTCATGGGTTGCCTCTGATCTGTGTCCTGAGCCTCTTCCTGTTTGACGCGCTATGTCTGGTCGGCTACATCCTTCCCCAGTTCTACGGCTAGCAGCCTGTCGCAAGCTAGAGAACGATTCACAGAAGCGGCTGACAGCCGATGTACGCCTACATTCGCGGTTGCGCTACTGGAAGGGCCAAGATTCGAGAACACACACCGTGTGGCACACTGGCACGAACTCCGGGCGAGTCGCTGACCACAGGCTGACGAGCACAGACGGATACTGCAGTGGCTCAAGGAGACGGTGGATCGGCACCGTGATGACGTCTAAGCGCCGTCACGACGGACCAGCGTTACTGTACAGGTGGACGCGGCAGGCACCGTGGTTGCATAACCTGGTGCCTGCCAACCGTTAAGCGAAGAACGTGATGAGTATCGGAGGGACCGACTGATAGCAGGGAGATTGTTTAGTCACATTAGATCGGCTTCAATCGACCTGGCGCTGGCATTCACCCTGTTGCTCCTGCTCCTCTGGTCTCTCGATTGGGTCGATTTGCCCCTGACCAGCCAGACGACCTTTGACAGTGAGCTTGAGCTTCACCCTGGGACAAAGGTGGGACAGTCGTTCGTCGCCGACGCGCCGGGACTGTACAGGGTAGATCTGCTCCTGGCCCAGAGGGGTGCAAAGTCCGCACCGCTGGTGTTCCACCTTCAGCAGAGAGACCAGGGGTCCGAGGACCTAGCGAGCATTGAGACGGACGCCTCACTCTTGGAAGATGTAACCAACCCCATTAGAAGGCCTAACGTGTACAAAGCCTTCACCTTCCGCCCCATTCAGAGCTCCCATGGCGAAGAGTTCTTCTTGCACGTCGAGGCACCTCTCTCGACTGTCCAACATCGCGTCCTGGTCAGATACCAGTCGGAAAATGCATACGACGAAGGGGCGATGTACGTAGATGGCGCGGCAGTCTCTGGAGATCTTGCCTTCAAACTATATTATCGAGGCGGACCATTCGAGACGGCCGATCTCCTGTTGACTCGCCTGACGGAGGACAAACCTTTCCCCCTCTCCCGCAAAGCACTCTACGGAGCTGCGTTGCTGACCTACCTACTCCTGTTCGTCCGTCTTGCCCGTGTGGTTTCCACGTGGCTATTCAATAGGTGCAACCGGTAATATGCGCATCTGACAAGCGCCTGACGGTGCTTGCTAGTCCCGCTAGTACGTGGTACCATACGTTTGCCGCTTCTCTCAAGACCCGGTCGCTTCTCTGACGACACACGCCGACCAGCCCAAGCTACTCGACAGGTGTCTCACCCAGTGGGTTTGGTCCAGCAACACCCGTGAATATGACGGCACTCCCGCCGAGGCACAGATTGCTGGCTATAAATGTGCCCTTGATGAGGATGGACAGCGACTGGCTGAAGACGCTATAGTGCTTGACCCCATAACCGTCACCAGGTAGCGCGACCTCAGCCAGCTCACCCGCGCGTGCTCAACCCACAGCAGCAACGGGACGCCTTTCCGCGAGCCGGCATGCGCCTCCATTGGCCGTCTTCGCACCTATAAAGTAACATATGCCAGGTGCCGAGTTCCGATGTATCGTCTCTTGTCCTCACCCCGCTTCCGCGAAGTGCTCCGCTGGGGCTTCGTCATCATGCTACCGGCGGCCATCGTCGGGTCCCTAGCCGCGTGGCCGGGCTTCAGGACGCTTTCCCTCTTCCGCATCCTGTACGTCCTCCTGTCTTTAGGAGCCATAACCTGGCTGCTGCTCAATCGTAGGGTACCATCGAACCTCCACGTGAAGGGTTTCCTCTTCTTTCTGGCCTTCTGGATTCTGTGGTCCCCTGTGTCGCTGCTCTGGGCGACTGACAAGGCAGCAGGCATCAGGTACTTCATCTTCCTGATCATGATGGCCTCTATTGCCGCGGGAACGGTACTGGCTGTCAGCAACGTCAGCACGCTACGGGGGGCGTTGCTCCTTCTACTCGTGGTCTTCGGCGTCAGCCTGAGCATCGGCCTGCTAGAAATAACCACGGACTTCCGGCTTCCGACATCCATGCTTGTTGGCCTGGACGAGCGCTACCAGTGGGCAGTGACCTCCTTCTTCCACAACCAGAACGACTTCGCAACGTACATCGCGCTGTGGCTGCCTTTCCTGCTGGCGGTGGCTTTCTTCACTCAGCGGATTGGGCTCGTTTTCTCCGCAGTTGCGGGCATCCTCCTGGCGATCGTCTGCTTCCTTCACACCGGATCGAGAACCAATCTCCTGGCCTTCGCCCTGACCCTTGTCAGCCTGCTCGCGGTCGCAGCCGCCAGGTTCGGATCCGCCGTCGGGTCCCGGCAGCTGCTCCCTGGTCTCATCGTCCTGCTTGGAGCCGCTGTGGCGATGTTTCTTGGCGTGCGTGGCCTACTACCTGTCGTGGCGGTGCCAGACTTAGGAGTTCAGCACTGGCGCTTCGATACTTTGGGCAGTGAGGTGTCAGCAGGAGCTGGCTCTGGTGGTTCGCGGATCGCAGTCATCGGTGGCGGACTACACGCCCTACGCGATTCGTATTTCCTGGGTGTGGGGCCAGGCAATGCGGAGCATTATCTGCAGCACCAGGCGGGTCTGGAAACGGTCTACAACCTGCACAATTGGTGGATGGAGGTCCTCGTAAATGGAGGGATCTTCATCTTCGCTGGCTATCTGCTTTTCTATGCCGCGCTCCTGGGCAACCTTTTCCTGGTTGCAGTGCGCACTGAGCGGCGATTCCTCGCGTTCGTCGCAGCCAGTCTCTTTGCCGCTCTGATGGGGTATGTATTTGGCTCACTTTCCCCGAGCAGTGCTATACACTTCACCCCGATGTGGATACACTTCGGTCTCAGCCTGGCCGTCATCAACATGCAGCGAACACCCAGGACCGATGCACAGCGATAGCCTGAAGGCTCTCGTGGTCTCACGCCTCTATCCGCGCCCGTCTGATCCGGTCCTTGGCGTGTTCGTTGAAGAAGAGGTCAAGGCGCTCTCCAGCCACTGTGACATCAAGGTACTCTCGCCCATTCCCTGGTTTCCACCCTTGAGGATCTTCAAGCGGTGGTATGAGTACAGCCGTACACCAGTACAAGAGAAAAGGAAGGGTGTGGAGGTCTTCCGCCCCCGAGCGATTGTCTTCCCCAGGAACTTCCTCTTCCCCTTCCTCGGCCTTTCTTTCTATCTCTCCGTGCGGAGATGCGTCAACCAGCTTGAGAAGAACTTCCCGTTTGATCTTATCCACGCCCATACGGTGCACCCCGACGGTTTCGCCGCGGCGATGTTGGGCAGAGCGTACGGCCGACCTACGGTCATCACCCTCCACGGCGGTGACGTGACCCTGTACTTGAAACGTCCCCTTGTGAGAAGGATGGGGCTCTGGGCATTGTCCCAAGCCGGCCGAGTTATCGCGGTAAGTGACGCGCTGCGCACAGAAGTGGTGGACGAACATGGAGGGGACGCACGCCAGATCTGCGTCATTCCCAACGGTGTGGATGTGACTAGATTCGCGCCGATGGCGCAAGCGGAAGCGCGGCACAGAGTGGCACTGACAAACGAAGTGCCCAGAATTCTGTACGTGGGCGGGATCGAGAGGTCCAAAGGCATAGATTACCTGCTAAAGGCAGCTGGGGAACTGAGACGACATGCACAGCGCTCCCTCGAAGTAGTGATGGTTGGAGATGGAAAGTACCAACAGCCAGCCAAGAAGTTGGCCATGGAACTGGGAATCGACGATGCGGTGGCCTTCGTAGGGAAACGACCCAACACCGAGGTACCCCTCTGGATCAATGCCTGCGACCTCTTGGTCCTACCAAGCCTGAGTGAGGGATTCGGTGTCGTACTTATCGAAGCCATGGCCTGCGGCAAGCCGGTGGTGGCAACCAGATGCGGGGGGCCCGAAGATATTGTGACGCCCGAGACGGGCATCCTCGTGCCACCGGGAGACTACAAGGCCCTGGCTGAGGCCCTGCAGGAAGTCCTCAGCGACCAACGCCGGTTCGATGCCCAACAAATCCGACGGCAAGCTGTGGCGAAGTATGCCTATGATAGCATCGCCTCCAGCATCATAGGAGTGTACCGAGACATCCTAGGCGCCTAGCTCGCGACCGGAGACGAACGCCGGTTACCCCCTTTGAACCGCCTGGTCAGGAGTCGCCTTTCCCAGCTTGACACCTTGAAGGTTTGACAAGGCCAGTACGCTAATCTACAATTGGAGCGCAGCACGCAAGGTCACTTCTTGCCCTTAATCCACGCTTTTCGGTACCCGTGAGCTATGAACCGAAAGGTTATCGTCATCGGCCTCGACGGCGCCACCTTTGACATCATCGACCCTATGATCGAACAACAGCGGCTGCCTCACATAGCCCGTTTGCTCAGGAATGGCACTAGGGGACGACTACTGAGTACGATTCCCTATGCCACAATCCCTGCCTGGCCTTCTTTCATGACGGGTAAGAACCCGGGCAAGCATGGGATCTTTGACTTCTTCAGTCTTGAGGGCGGACAGCGGCGGCTTTCGAACAGCCTCGACATTCGGGCTCAGACCTTATGCGAGGTTCTGAGTACCGATGGCAAGCGAAGCATCGTGGTGAATGTGCCGGGAACGTACCCGCCTGTGAGCACCAACTGCGTCGTGGTGAGTGGAATGCTCACGCCAGCAAACGCGGAGTGCACGTCACCGCCCGAAGTGAAGGGTTTTCTGGACGAAGTGACGGACGGCTATCGGATCAACTGTCGCAGTCACCTCCTGGGCGACGACCTCATCAGCGATGTCTACGAGGTCACGGAGAAGCACAAGACGGGCTTTCTGGCATTGTTGAACCGCGAGGATTGGGATGTGGCCTTGGTACTTTTCAGGGCCACCGATGTGATCGCGCATCACTTCTGGGACAGGCAAGACGTGATACGGCAGTGCTACTCCTATGTGGACGGCTTCGTTGGGGAGATCACTAGCGCTTGCCCCGAGGCTACATTCTTCCTGATATCCGATCACGGACTGCAGGGTCAGCGCAGGGACTTCCACATCAACAAATGGCTCATTGACCAAGAGTACATGTCCATCAAGAAAGGTTATACGACAGAGATGTCGCGATGGCAGGCGATCGGAGAGCTGGACAGCCGGGCTGGCTTGGCGCAGGGCTACCTGCGTCCCTCAAAGACCTTGCGCTTCCTCGTTAGGGTGGGGGTAACCGGCCGAACCCTGCGGAAGTTCATGCCTACACCGTGGTGGAATGCGTTGAAGAGGTGGGTACCTCCAACCATGAAAGCTCACTTCCCGGCCACCAAGGACGTCGCCTACGAGGTGGACTGGGAGCACACTCAAGTGTCAGCGTATCAACTGTACGCTACAGAGAGCAAGGCCATCAAAATCGTGAACCTCGACCCCTCCTCACACCAAAGAGTATTATCGGAGCTGGTGGACAAGCTTGAAGCCCTTCGCGATTCGCAAACGGGTTTGCCCATCGTGCGTCGGGCCTATCGCCGGGAAGAATTGTACGTGGGGCCGTACCTTGATCGCGCTCCCGACATCGTTCTCGACTTGCATGACGGCTACAACTTGACCAACGCCTTCTTCGCAGAGGACTACGTCACGCCGCGGGACCAGGTCAGGGGATGCCATCACCGGGAAGGAATCTTCGTTGCTTGCGGACAGGGCATAGAGGGGGGAAAAGAACTAGAATCGCATCCCTCGCTGCTGGACGTGATGCCCACCGTGCTGCACTGCCTGTCGTCAGCAGTTCCCGATGACTGCGACGGACGGGTGCTATTAGACATCTTCGAGCCTGACTCTGAACCTCATCGGCGGGAACTGCGACGTGAGCGGATAGAGTGGAAACAGCCTACTGGTGACGAATTTGCCGCCCATGGGGAGGATGAGCAAGCCGAGATCGAGGAGCGACTGAGGTCGTTGGGCTACCTATGAAAGCCGCCGTATTTGCCAAGGACACTGCACTGACTCTCACGGCCAGAGTCGCTGGTCTGACGCTAGCCTTGCTTTCCTCAATCGTGATGGCACGCGCCCTGGGACCGGAGGGAATCGGTGTCTATACCCTAGCGATACTGTTCCCTTTGCTGATTATCACTTTCGCCAATCTAGGCATCGGACCGGCCACAGTCTACCATGTGGCTCAGGAGAAGTACTCCCTCAAACAGGTCTTTGGAAACAATGTCGTTCTGACCGCCTTCATTGGCACCCTGGCCACACTCGTAGGGCTCGGCCTGGTCATCCTCTCTCAGGGTCAGATCTTCCCTTCTGTTGCTCCCTCCTATCTTGCCCTGGCGCTACTGCTCGTCCCCGTGAATCTGTTCAGCCAGCAGTACATCAACCAGATCCTGCTGGGAGCAAAACGCATCAAGGATTTCAATGCTGTCTCAGTGCTTCAGAAGCTACTGTTCCTCGCATTCCTGTTCCTGGCCACAGTGGCCCTGGGACTCGGGGTGTTTGGGGCGCTTTGGGCAACCATTCTGAGCTCGGCCCTCCTTTGTCTCCTCCTGTTCCCCTGGCTCATAAGAATCGCTGGTGGGGTCAGCTTTCGTCCTAACTACGCCTACCTGCGAGACACTTTCCGATATGGCATCAAAGCCCATCTGGGCAACATCATCGGTTTCCTGAACTATCGGATCGAAGTATTTCTCCTCGGCATCTTCCTGCCGGTCGCTGCCGTGGGATTCTACGCCGTGGCAGTTGCGCTGGCCGAGAAACTCTGGTTCGTTTCGGAATCCGCCAGCACAGTGCTTTTCCCCACGATATCCGCAGAGAAGGACGAGTACCGGCGCAAGACCTTCACGCCTCTTGTCAGCAGAAGCATCCTCTTGATCACCGCCCTAGGTGCTTCCATTCTCTTCCTGGTGAGTGAGTGGGTCATTGTCCTCCTCTATTCAGAGGAGTACCTTCCCACGGTGCGTCTGTTCCGGATTCTCCTACCCGGCATCGTGTTACTCAGTGCGAGCCGCGTCCTGGCCAATGACATCGCGGGACGGGGGAAACCGCTTGTGAACACATACGTGGGGGCAATTGGGCTGGTGCTTCAAATCGTCCTCAACCTGACTTGGATTCCCAGATTTGGCGCGACTGGTGCGGCGTGGGCAACGACAATCTCCTACGGTATCACTTTGGCCGTCAGGTTGTGGATGTACATGCGATTGTCCGGCAATTCGTGGGCCATGGTGATCGTGCCGCAAAGCTCGGACTGGCTTCTCTACCGGCAGTTGGCCCGGCTTGCATGGGGCTGGGTGCGACGCTGAGAGGCCGCTTCTCAATAGCGAGGACTCATGAAGGCAAGCTCTTCATCCATCCATGATACAGCCGAAGTCTCCGACCAGGCCCAGGTCGGGGAGGGTACGAAGGTCTGGCATCAAGCCCAGGTGAGGGAGAATGCCAAGATCGGGGCGAACTGCGTCATCGGCAAAGGCGTGTACATCGACTTCGATGTCGTCGTTGGGGATAACGTCAAGATTCAGAACGGGGCATCCATCTATCACGGCGTCGCCTTGGAGGATGGCGTGTTCATAGGTCCCGGCGCCTGTCTCACCAATGACAAGTATCCTCGGTCCATTACCCCCGCCGGCGCGTTGAAGCAAGATGACGACTGGGAAGTGGATCGGATCACCGTGAAGTATGGGGCCTCTGTCGGAGCCAGGGCCGTCATCCTGCCTGGGGTGGAGGTCGGCAGATTCGCCATGATCGGGGCTGGCGCGGTGGTCACCAAAGATGTGCCTGACCATGGCTTGGTGCGGGGCAACCCAGCGAGACTGGTAGGCTTCGTGTGCAAGTGCGGCCGGGGACTGATCGAGAGACTCACGGAAGGAGAGATTGCCGAGATGCGATGTCCGGTGTGTGAAGCGGACTACACCTTTCGCGCGCGAGACGTGAAAGAGGCAGAGCGTGATTCGCATATCTGAACCCTTGATAGGTGAAGAAGAGAAAGCAGCGGTCATCGCGGTGCTAGAGTCAGGTCAGCTGGCTCAGGGGCCGCGAGTGGAGGAGTTCGAGGAGAAGTTCGCTGCCCTGTGTGGCGTGAAGCATGCCGTCGCCACATCCTCGGGAACGACCGCGCTGCTCACGGCCCTCCTGACACATGGTATAGGTCTTGGTGATGAGGTCATAACCACCCCTTTTACGTTCATCGCTTCTGCGAACTCCATTCTCTTCACCGGAGCCAGGCCGGTCTTCGTCGACATAGACGAGACCTCCTACAATATCGACGCCGACCTCATCGAGGACAAGATCACCCGACACACCAAAGCCATTCTCCCTGTGCACCTGTACGGCAACCCTTGCGACATGCACAGCATCATGGACATCGCCAACAGGCATGGGCTGGAGGTGATCGAGGATGCCTGTCAGGCTCACGGCGCTTCCATGGATGGAAAGCGAGTCGGTAGCTTTGGAACGGGTTGCTTTTCCTTCTACCCCAGCAAGAACATGACCACTGGCGAAGGGGGAATGATCACCACCAACCATAACGAAATCGCCGAGCGGGCGCGGTTGATTCGCAACCATGGGCAGAGCCAACTCTACCACCACGAATCGCCAGGCTACAACTTCAGGATGACGGAACTGCAGGCTGCCCTGGGACTGGTCCAACTGGAGAAGTTACCTGAGTGGACCCGCCAGCGCATCGCGAACGCCAGGTACTTCGATGAGCGCCTGAACAACGTCATCACGCCCAAAGTGAGAGGCGGCTATGTCCACGTGTACCACCAATACACTATCAGAGTAAGGGGGGATCGTGACGAGGCGCTGCAGAGATTGACGAAGGGCGGCATCGGTGCCCGGGTATACTACCCCCTCCCGGTCCACCAGCAGCCCTTGTACACTCGGCTGGGCTTCAACGATTCCCTGCCAGTGTCGGAGAGGATCAGCCGCGAGGTCCTATCCATACCCGTCCACCCTGGTCTGACCCAGGCGGAACTGGACGAGATTGTTCGTGAGGTCTCCAAGTTGTGATCAGGGCTGCCGTGATAGGCGTGGGCTCCATGGGGAAGAACCACGCCAGGATTTACAACGAGATAGAAGACGTGGATCTGGTGGCCGTTTGTGACGTGGACTACGACCTGGCCGAGAAGATAGCTTCTCGCTACAAGACCAAGTGCTACCGCGAGTACACAGAGATGCTCGCTGAGGAGAACCTGGATCTCGTCTCCATCGCCGTGCCCACCCGGCTTCACCATAGGGTCGCGTCGTACGCAATGGAGCGAGGTCTCCATGTACTGCTGGAAAAGCCAATCGCTGATAGCATTACTAGTGCCCAGGAAATCGCGCGGCTTGCTCAGGATCAGAAACGCAAACTGATGGTGGGACATGTGGAACGCTTCAACCCGGCCGTCACAGCATTGAAGCGCCGGCTGGACGAAGGCCAGTTGGGCAGGATATTCCAGATCCACGTGCGGCGATTGGGTCCTTTTCCCCACCGTATACGGGACGTGGGAGTTGTTATTGACTTGGCCACTCACGACCTGGACGTGATGTGTCATCTGACCGATGCTGACGTGAAGAGAGTGTATGCCGAGACTGAACAGAAGATCCACACACACCATGAGGATTCTCTTTCGGGACTGTTGAGGTTTGAGAACGGGGTCGTGGGAGTGCTGGACGTCAACTGGCTCACACCCACCAAGGTAAGGGAGTTGTACGTCACCGGCGAAAAGGGGATGTTCGTCGTGAACTACCTCACCCAAGACTTGTACCTGTACGAGAATGAATATGTTGACAGCGACTGGGACAGATTGGGGATGCTCAAGGGCGTGGGTGAAGGGAACATGATTAAACTGAGAATCAGGAAAAGAGAACCACTGTACGTGGAACTGGAATCCTTCGTCCAAGCTGTGTTGCACGACCAACAGCCGCAAGTCACAGGCGAAGATGGCATAAGGGCCCTCATGCTAGCGCAGGCGATGGTGGAGTCAGGCCGCCAGCACAAGATCGTGGAGTTCTAGACCATGGACAACCTGGCTCAGGCCATCCGAGACAAGAAAGCCAAGGTTGCTGTCATCGGCTTGGGATACGTTGGCTTGCCGGTGGCCTGTACTCTTGCCCAAGAGGGCTTCCGTGTGTCGGGCATCGACCGAGATGAGCAAAAGGCGGCTCAAATCGGGGCAGGCATCTGCCCCATGGTTGGCGATGAGCCTGGGCTGGCTGGGCTGCTAGCTGACGTGATCAAGGCAGGTAGACTACGGGTAGGAACCGACTTCGCGGACTGTCAGGGTGCCAGGATAGCGTTGATCGCCGTCGAGACTCCCGTGGACAGTGAATCCAAGGAGCCGAGCTACGAGGCCTTGCGGGCGGCTCTGAGGCACTTGGGCGACAATCTGCGGCGAGGAAGTCTGGTGATCGTTGAATCCACCATCGCTCCCCGGACGATGGAGACGATCATCAAGCCCCTCTTGGAGGATACCTCAGGGATGAAGCTTGAAGAAGGCTTCTATCTAGCCTACTGTCCAGAGCGGGTGATGCCGGGCAAGTTGTTGGCCAATCTAAGGACGTGCAACAGAGTGATAGGCGGCATGAGCCCAAAGGCCGCAGAGTTGGCAAGGGAGCTATACCGGCACATCGTCGAGGCCGACCTGGACATCACGGATGCCTTGACCGCGGAACTGGTCAAGACCACAGAGAACGCCTATCGCGATGTGCAAATCGCCTTTGCCAATGAAATAGCCTTGCTTTGCGAGAACGTGGGAGCTGACGCTTATCAAGTTCGCCGCTTGGTCAATAAGTCTCCGTATCGCGACATGCACGTACCGGGAGCAGGGGTCGGCGGACACTGCACCCCTAAAGATCCTTGGCTGCTAGTACATGGCACCGCGGGGAAGCTCGACCCCAAGCTGATACCGACCGCCCGAGCAGTCAATGATGGTATGCCCCTTCATGTCGCTGTTCTGGCTGAGGAAGCCCTGGCGGAAGCGGGCCGGCCTGTCGAGGGGGCGAAGGTGGCGGTGCTGGGATACGCGTATCTGGAAAACACCTCTGATGATCGCAACTCGCCGACGATACCCCTGGTGGACAGGTTGCAGGCCCTTGGGGCCACGGTGAGCATCCACGACCCCCATTTCCCCGAGTACAGTATCGATGTGAAGGAAGCCGTTACTGGCAGCGACTGCATCGTGGTCATGGTTGCCCATGATGAGTATCGGGCCCTCGATCTCGGGGCCTTGCGAAGCTGGGTTGCCACACCTGTGCTCATTGACGGGCGCAATGTCTTTGACAAAGCGGCTGCACGAGAACTTGGATTCATCTACAAAGGCGTCGGAAATCCCTGAGTCTTCCCGATGAAAGTCACCTCCATTGTGGGTGCTCGGCCTCAATTCATCAAGGCAGCCCCTGTGGACAGGGAATTACGGAGGTCCCACAGCCATGTGCTTATCCACACTGGCCAACACTACGACTACGCAATGTCAGCGGTCTTCTTCGAGCAACTGGGCATCCCCGAACCGGACTATAACCTGGGGGTTGGATCCGCCAGTCACGGTACACAGACTGGGCAGATGCTGATCCGACTGGAGGAGACACTTATGCAAGAAGAGCCCGACTGCGTTCTGGTCTACGGCGACACTAACTCCACTCTGGCGGGCGCTCTGGCGGCCGCCAAGCTTCATTTGCCAGTGGCCCATGTGGAGGCCGGCCTGCGCAGCTTCAACAGGCGCATGCCTGAGGAGATCAATCGATTACTCACCGACCACATAGCCGACCTCCTATTCTGCCCGACCGAGACCGCAAGGCGGAATCTGCTCAGGGAAGGTGTCACAGAAGGGGTCTTCAACGTCGGCGATGTGATGTACGACGCAGTGCTGCACAGCACCACCATCGTGGACAGCAAGTCTCGCATCCTCGGCTCTCACGACCTCGAACCTGGATCGTACTTGCTGCTTACGATTCACCGACCGGGCAATACCGACAATCCCCAGAATCTCTCTAACATCCTTGAGGCCTTCAACGAGATCGACGAGAAGGTTGTCTTTCCCGCCCATCCAAGGACCAGCCAGGCTATCGACCAAATCAACTGCCGATTACCATCAACAGTCAGGCTGATGCAACCGGTCAGTTACCTTGACATGCTCGCTCTGGAAAGGAACGCGCGCTTGATCCTGACCGACTCAGGAGGGGTTCAGAAGGAAGCCTACCTG
>CAZBJW010000048.1:20330-20689 GCA_964492135.1 uncultured Anaerolineales bacterium | reverse complement strand
GAGCCAGCTGTTTCGCTGTGGGATGTGTTGCAGGGACCGGGGAACGGACTGCACGGCGACGATAAGGTCCGGGCGGACCGGGCGGCCCGCATCATCGGCGAGCTCCACCATCAGGTGGGAAGAGCGTCTGTGGCAGACGTGATCAAGGCTTTCCTGGATGCCAGCGACTATCGGGCAGCGCTGATACAGTCCGGGCAGGCTCGAGGAGCCCGCAACGTGGCCAAACTCCTGGCCGACGCTCACACCAGTGGGATGGTGGGGGTGGGCGAGTTCATTGAATACGTGAATGGTTTGCGCGACACCGGGACGCGAGAGGGAGAGGCACGCGCCACGGCGGAGGGCGCGGTACAGATCATGAG
>CAZBJW010000048.1:0-20320 GCA_964492135.1 uncultured Anaerolineales bacterium | reverse complement strand
CACGCCGCGAAGGGGCTGGAATTCCCAGTAGTTATCATCGGTGACGCGACTTACAGCAGGGGAGGCGGAAACTCCTTGCTCATCGATCCCGACCTGGGGGTGCTGCTACCCCTGAAAGACGAGGAAGACGTGCTGCCAGCCGTCTACCGGCTGGGCAAGGACCGCTCCGACGACCAGGAGGCCGCCGAATCGGATCGGCTGCTATACGTAGCGGCGACACGTGCGCGGGAGAAGTTGATCGTCAGCGGTCACATAGGACTGAGACAGGACGGCTCTCCTTCGAGTCTTCGTGGATGGTTGGGGAAGCTGAGCGCTCCAGACGGTCTGACCCTGGACAGGACTCATGTCGAGTATGATGAAGAAGGCTTGAGGGAACTCCGCATGGATATGCAGGTGGCCGAGACACTGGTCTCGTGCACCATCTACGAGCCGGGGTACATCCCGGATTTGCCGCCCCGAGAGACGCCACTAGAAGCGCAGCAACCGGCACCTTTGCCGCCTCCCCTCCTGCAGGCGGTGGCACCAGGGCAGGAGCAGGTGGACCGGCGGACTGCGGACCGCGACCGAGAGCCGCCTCAGCGGGTCTGGCGTGTCGTCCCGGCGGTCCAGAGGCCCCGAGCTCCCTCTTGGGTCATCGGGTCACTGGTTCACGAGGCGCTGGCGGCATGGCGCTTTCCCGACGATGGCTTTGAGGGTTGGGTCGAGGCTCGCGCTCGAGGATATGGGATCGCCGATTCCCGGCAGCTCCGCCACGCCGCCCGTCACACGCGGCAGCTCCTGTCCCGCTTCCGGGCCCATGCGCTGTTTGAGGAGATGGATGGTGCAGAGCGAAGGCTGCACGAAGTGCCCTACAGCCTTGTGGTAAATGGGCGCGTCGAGAACGGGGTCATAGATGCCATTTATCTGCGGGAGGGGTCTTGGACCATAGTGGAGTTCAAGACTGACGAGGTGAGAGACCCGGCAGCCCTCGAAACGTTGTTGGCTGAAGAAGACTACCTGGCCCAGGCGCAACGCTATGTAGCTGCGGTAGAGGCCCTGCTGGGGCAACGCCCTCGGTCCATCCTATGCATGCTGAACCACGCTGGAGGAGTTCACCTACTAGACCCGCTGGATGGCGCTGCGGGCATGAGTTCTGATACGATGTGAACCAGGGCGAGCCCTTGTGTTCGCATCACGGAGGATGGGGAGTGCCATGGGAAGAGTGTTCATCAAAGACCTCGCGATCGGCATCAACATCACCGGCGAGGTGTTCCTCCTCGTCGGATCGAGTCTTAGACAGACCAGGGGAGGAGACCCATACCTCAGGGCGACCCTCGCAGACAAGACAGGCCGGATCGAAGCGCGCTACTGGGACGTTCCCCCTCAGATTGCCCAACAGTCAACACTGGGCTCCGGCGTCCGCGTAGACGGGGTCGTCGAGGAATGGCCTGAGGGATCCGGCGAGCGCCAGGTCCGGATCGAGCGCCTTGAGCCCGTGGAAATAGGGGACTTCGAGGATTTCTTGCCCGTGGCCAAGCGAGACCCCGCAAAGATGCAACAAGAAATGTTGCAGGTACTCGCGGAGATTGAGAATCCCGACCTCTCGCGACTACTAGATCATATCTTCTCAGACCAGGAGTTCTATGCTAGCTTCAGCAAGGCGCCGGCGGCCAAGCTGTACCATCACGCTTACCTCGGCGGACTGCTGGAACACACCCTCTCCGTGGTCAGACTGTGCTCCTTCGTTGCCGACGAGCACCCCGAGATCGATCGTGACCTGCTCTTGACGGCTGCCATCCTGCACGACGTGGGAAAGATGAGGGCGTACACTGCTGGGCCCATACTGGATCTCACTGACGAGGGGAGGCTCATCGACCATGTGGTCGAGGGAGCGTTGATGGTCCAAAGCGCCATGGACGGCCTCGAAGGCTTCCCCCAGGATCTGCGTAATCGCCTCCTCCATGCCATCCTCGCTCACCATGGCGCATTGGAGCGCGGCTCTCCCGTCGTGCCCAAGACGTTGGAGGCCCTGGCGCTGCATCATGCCGATTGGATGGACGGAGACGTCCGAGGGTTTCTCGATGCCGTGGAGAGGGAGCCCGTCTCGGAGGATGGGTGGACCGGGTTCGCCAAGATGTTTGGGACGCAACTGTACCGCGGGTGACGGGAGCCACCCGAAGAAGTGGAAGACGAGGAGGAGATACCCTTCTAGCGCCGCCTGGCGCGCCATTAAGAGGGAATGTCATGGGTCCGGTGCGCGTGGCCGTCGGCAACAGCTGCCACATGGGCGGCCTAGTCACGTCTCAGCTGCACGAGAACTCATCATCGCCGACCCCCATCTGTTCCTCGATGACGAAGCGGTTATCGATCGCGCGGAGTAGAGACCAAGTTACCCCTCAAAGTACGGCCGACTGCGTCCATCTGCTCCGCGAGGCTGGTAGTTCCCAATACAAAGAGGGCCTCAACAGGTCCTCTTCACCTTGGGCGCCCCTGACTCGAGTCCAGCACCCCAGTGCCCGCGCGAGGAGCACGATGGCTCGCAGCTCCAATGAGTACTCCAGAAGGAATTGTCCGAAGCCGTGACAGCCACTATTGTGCTCAGGAAAGCGCACGAGGGGATATGAAAGTGTATCATGACTTCTCTGCGGAACGGCTGACCCGTTTCCAAGCGCCGGAATAGGCCGCGCCCTAGCCAACCGAATGGGCGGGAGAATGGCGAGGCGGCTAGCACCGCACTGCTGGAGATCGTTAGGACAGACAAGCCCGAAGAACTGGCGTCCGGAGCTCAAGACTCGGTATGCCATCTGCTGACAACGACCTTTTTGTCTGTGTAGAAGTCCACAGCATCGTTCGCCCGCCCCCTTAAGGACCCATAGAAGGAAATCTTCCTCCCTCCGACCGGGTAGAAAGCAATGGGTGCAGGGGTACCCACATTGACGCCTACCTGGCCGACATTCGCCTCACGAATGAACTCCCTCGCATGCCCTCCGCTTTCCGTGTAGATCACAGCTGTGTGCCCGAAGGGATGGCGGTTTATGATCTGTATCGCCTCTTTGATATCCTTGACTGGTTTCAAGCATCTCACCGGGCCGAAGACCTCTTCGCAAAAGACGGTCATATCCGGCTCAGCCTCTAGAATAACCGGCCCCAAGAAGTAACCGTCGGGATATCCCTGGACCTTTGGGTTCCGCCCATCGAACATGAGCGTTGCTCCCTGCTTTATTGCCCCCTCGATGTAAGACAACAACTTCTCGAGAGAGGACTTACTGACGACAGGGCCCATGGTCACACCCTCGTCCAGGCCAAATCCCACTTTGATTTGCCGAGCAGCTTCGGTAAACATCTCCTTGAATTGATCGTAGATTTCTTCATGGACCAGGAGGTTGGACAGGGCGAAACATCTCTGTCCCGCGTTTCCGAAGCATGAGTTCACGATGTTGGGCAGAACGGCATCGAGGCGGGCGTCATTCATAATCAGGGCATGATTCTTGGCTCCACCCTGGCATTGAGCTCTCTTGGCATGAGTGGTAGCAGCGCGAAAGACCTTCCCGGCGACGCCTGAGGAGCCAACGAAGCTCACGCCGGCAACATGGGGATGGGTGACGAGTCGACGACCCACCTCTCCGCCACCATTCAACACGTTGAGGACGCCCTTTGGAAAACCACTCTCTGCAGCCAATTCAGTAATCCTGAGCATGGTCATCGGACAAAGCTCACTTGGTTTGACCACCACGGTGTTTCCACAGGCGACGGCCCACACAAAATAGAGGGCGATCATGGCCGGGAAATTAAACGGGGGGATGATAACGAAGACACCCAAAGGTTCGCGGATGTAGTATTCATCTACGCGGGTTCCCACGTCTTCGGAATAATCGCCCTTCATCAGCTCCGGAATCCCGCAGGCATGTTCGACATATTGCAGCGCGCGGATCAACTCACCTTCAGCTTCCTGCAACACCTTTCCGTGTTCACATACTATGATCTCGGCTAGTTCATGGAAACAGTCCGCGAGCCTCTGTCTGAGTCTGTACATGCACTCAGCTCGTTTGGTGGGAATCGTCAGTCTCCAGTCCCAAAATGCCTGCTCGGCAGCTCCAACGGCGAGATCCACTTCTTCAGAGCTGGATTGAGGGCACTGGGCAATCAGCTCATTCGTAGCCGGATTTCTGATTTCGAACCACTGATCCGTTCTTGACTCAACCCATTCTCCACCGATATAGTTTTTCAGGATCTTTGGCAGCACGTTTTCCTCCTCGAACAGAATTCGATCTCAGGTACACTCTCAAGACCGAGTAGCTCGAAAGCCCTTGACGACACAACGGAATTCATACTCCGGATGCTGAGTTCGGCTTGCTCAGTCGACCAGTCCGCGATCACCAGTTCGGTCATGGTACCAGCTTCGTCGTCCACGGACCTCCGAGGACCTGCGGTTGACAAGGCACTGGAAGTGTTGGCATTCAACCTAGCCCGAGTTGTCTTTACCTTTACGCGGTTCTTGGCTGAATGGCTTCATCGAAGCGGCAATCCCTTGAGACATCTCTGCTGGGCCATGAGCGGAATGGACAACCAGGGCACCCTCTCTAACTGGACTAGTCAACCGATGCCTGGTTCGCCATCAGTTTGGCGGCTCTCTCAATGGCCTGGATTATGGGCGCATAGCCTGTGCAGCGACAGAGGTTGCCTGAGAGGGCCTCCTTTATCTCCTCGCGACTGGGACTTGGATTCTCATCCAGAAGGGCCTTGGCTGATAACAACATCCCCGGAGTGCAAAAACCACACTGGAAACCCCAGTGCTGCACAAAGGCTTCCTGCAAAGGGTGTAGCCTCTGGGCTGTGCCTAGCCCCTCTACAGTTGTTATCTCTTTGCCCGCTGCCTGCATGGCCAGAACCAGGCAAGAGTTCACCGTCTTTCCCTCTAGAATGACAGTGCATGCTCCACAATCGCCCTGGTCGCAACCTCTTTTCGTTCCAGTAAGTCCCAGTTCAGTACGCAAGACATCAAGAAGAGTAGCGGTTGGCTTGACCGCCACGGTGACGATACTTCCATTGACTTTGAACGTTGTCGTGTACCTTTGCATATTCCAGACTTTCGCCTGATCATCCATGCAGACCTGAGAACCTTCCAAGCACAGGATTGATTGCCACCGCTTCTTCAGATCGTGGCGACTTCTCGCAAGGCTCTCTGCAACAAGATTCTCGCCACTTCTTTGCGGTATTCCGCTGAGGCTCGCACGTCTGAGATAGGCTGGATATCTTCACACGCGGCCATCGCAGCCCGGTCCACAACCTCCCCAGTAATATGCCTGCCACGCAGCCAGTTTTCCGCCGACCTGGCTCGCATCGGTGTCGGGGCTACAGCACCCAAGGCTATTCTGAGGTCACTAATGGCATGCCCGCCAGGATCGATGTCCACCATCACAGCTACGCTTGCCACAGAGATCGCCACGGCGTTTCGCCGGCCGAGTTTGAGGAACGCCCCCTTCCACATTCTGGCCGTGGGGAACACTATTTCGGTGATCATCTCATCGGGTTCGAGCGCTGTAGCACCAGGGCCTAGGAAAAACTCGTCGACAGGGACCTCCCGAACTCGCCATCGATTGCGCAACTTAAGAGTTGCTTCCAAAGCGAGCAGGGCAACAGCTGTGTCCGCCGCGGGTGACGCATTGGCAAGGTTCCCACCAATCGTGCCTCTATTCCTGACCTGAAGGCTACCAATTGTCTTGGCTGCATCAACTAGAATCTTCCCGTGCTCTGCGAGCTCAGGAGAACCTATGAGATCGGAGTGACAAACAGCCGCTCCCACCCTTATCCTAGCGGAGTCGAAGGTCGCGACCTTCAGCTCACGCAACTCGCTAATATCCACCAGTAGTCTGGGGCTCGTCTTTCCTGCACGGATGTTGTTAAGCAAATCCGTACCACCTGCCAAGGGGCAGGCCTGCACTCCTTGCTGGGCTAGTATGTCGAGTGCGTCGTCCAGATCCCTCGGTCTAACATAATCGAA
Organism: uncultured Anaerolineales bacterium; assembly: GCA_964492135.1. Lineage (GTDB taxonomy): Bacteria > Chloroflexota > Anaerolineae > UBA7937 > B3-Chlor > CAYGAW01. The sequence goes on along the minus strand of CAZBJW010000048.1, from coordinate 14,340 downwards.
GCCTTGGAGCATCACGAGAGCCCTCTCTTTACCAACATCGACTAGCTACCTGAGAAAAGCAGAGGTATCGCGCAAGCGCTCAATCGCATAGACTGCTCCTTTTCGACCCGTCTGTTACGACGCCAACCATCCTGTTTCTCTGCTCACTTCCGGAGTAGGATTCACATCCCATCACCTAGCATGGCTCCACTGTGTTCGCCGCATGCGCAGTGCCTGCACGGAGGGAGACCAACGTGCTGGTGCACAACATCGCGAGGATCGACACTTTTCCGATCTAGATCCGGAGAGGCACATCTGGACCGCGCCATTCAACGCAGTCCGTCCTCTCCCTCCACCTCCTCTTTTCTGAGTCCCCCCACCCTCGCCAGCGGGCGACCGGAATCGGTGACTACGATCGCTACCAGGATCTCATCAGCCCGAGGCGCATCAGGCAAGCGAATCTCCATAGCGTCAAAGTGCGAGCGCACGAAGGCCGCATCCTTATAGTGGAGCGGGACGTCGATGGGTGTGCCCGGGCCTCCCACCTTCTTGGCTGAAGGAATAAGAGCCCTACCTCCCCCTACTGCATTGCGCATAGGACTGCCCAGTTTCGGATGAAGGATGGCCGCGGCGTGCTCCAGTTCTCCCTCCAGCCCCACTATGGCCCCCTTACCGTAACTTTCCACTGACGAGGCTTCGCCTCCGAGAGCCTCCACTGCCTTTCTGCCCAGTAATTCACCCAGTTCCTCCCCAGTGTTCATCAATTGGCCCAAGTCCTCCTCATATCGGCTTGCAAAGGGATTCTTGATGACCGCCACAGCAGCCGCCTTGCGCGTAGGAGGGATGACCTCGCGACCTGCCTCCCGGTGCGTCTCCTCAACGATACTCACGATTTTTCGTATCTCCATTGCTCCACCTCCTCGCTCTGACCATATAGGCTTGGCTGAACCATGCCAGGCATGCAACATCTCTCCATGGCCTCTCCCCTCACCGCCACCAGGCCGCGCACCGCAATGAGCGCACCAAGCAGAATTCCCTTTCTTATGAGTCTATCGATCTCAGAGACACAAGTGACTAGGGCCTGGCGGCAGGCGTCTTCAGGCAGGTGACCAACCTCCAGCACCACCTTATGTCCTCTAATGTCAGTGTTGGGGTCTATCTGCTCGGCTAAGCATCGCTGTATGGCCGCGTGCTCGATGGTGGCAGCGTTGCCCAGGTAGGTTGCGCAAGCATCAGCCAGAGCACCGCTGCTGCACAAAGCAACAGCCGCGGAGGCAATACCCCTGGTAAAGCCTCGGCCACCCAGCCCACTGGTGGCTACCCCTTTGATTCCGCTGGAGGCATCAATTCTCACCTTGTAGGAGCAAGAATCATGGCTGCAATCGGTGACTATGCCCACAGTCACTGATTCGCTCCCCTTGATTCGAATAGCGATGTCACCGCCATTGTCTACGACAACCTTGTTTGCACCTTGTCGGACCGAGGCCTCGGCAGCCACATCGGCGATGGCCCCAGCGACGGCGGCCAAAGGCGTCAACGTGGGGTCGCCCACCGCACGCACGGCAGAAATCATCCGCCGTAACACGGCGGGATAATCCGAGGCTAAAACGCTGCCTTGGTGCTGTCCCTTGGCTACGTCGAGAAATCTGGCCACTTCCTCAAGAGCAGTGATGGCAGCTTGCGCTCCTTGCAGAGCCGCCTCATGCACAGGTTTCCCAGCAGTTTCCGTTCGGATCTTGAGGTATACGGGACCATGGTCAACGATCACTTTCCCGGGTTCAATCTCATATAGCAACTTCCCTTGACTCCCCCATCAATACGAACTCTACCTCGGCCAACACTTGCTTGAGGGACCTGATGCATTCGACATGGCCGCCAATCTCCTCATAAACCTTCCGTTCCATGCTGTATTCGATAGGTGCCACCGTAGCCGGCGTCGGTATCCAGGAAAAGGCCTCGCCAGGAACTTTCTCCACATCAACAGCGAAGGTGATGCCACCTCCCGGATAGATAAAGGCAGGAGCACCTCCCACGGTTAGGCGAGCCATCCCCTTGTGGATGGCCTGAGTTAGCCCAAGGGGCAAACTGCTCACTCCTGCACGAGCGCTTCCCCCGGCTCCCCCGACATAGAAAGCGGACACTCTTGATTTCTCGCAATTCCGAGCAATCAGATCAGCCACCTGACACGCCTGGGGTGTCAGCGGTATCTCGTCCAGCCCATAGTTCTCGTTCAGCCGGAACATCGCCGCTCGCTCCCCAGTAGCCTCGAGGACCAGTAGGGTCATGCCGGGCCTAGCTACCTGGCGGTGAGTACTGGCCACGATGTCTGCCGGGTCTTGAACGTCCGTTCCACCCCAGCCTGTTCCAGACTTGATGCCGAAGTAACGACCCGGTGTGCTGCGCCGGCCTTTTGGAATCAAGCCGCTGGGCTTGGCTCCCGCGTAGACGCCGTCCGGATGTTCGGAGAGGAGTCCCGTGATATGCACGTCAATGACAATTACCTCATCAGCAGCCTGCACCAGCTCTCTGGCGAACAAACCTATTGTGGCACTGCCGCAGCCGATCCGCATTCGAGCGGGCCTCTGTCCATCAACGATGGGCGCTTCACCTACCTGAATCAGTATCCGGGCGCCTCCCTTCACTTTGAGCTCCACCGGTTGTTTGTTGGCTATGTCTACGATTGTCCGGGCCACAGTGAAACCATGCTCACCACTGAGGCGATTGATTCCACCGATGCTCAGCATCTTGGAACCATACTCCTCGGTGACCACCATGCCCACTGGCCGGTTGTCTCGCACTATGGTCGCTCCCTCTTTGCCTATATTGAGGTCCGTATCGATCTTGACTCGTATGCTACTGTAACTTAGAGGCGTCTCACTGACCGCCGTCACAACATCGACCTCGTCCACTGCCTCTTGCACAATGAATGGGGCAGGCTTCGCATCGGGACGAGTCGTGCCTGCTCCTATGGCAGTGACCAGGGGCCAGAGCGGAGTCTGCCCCTCACGCCACCGCAGCCTCTTGCTTGGAGGAACAACCAATTTCACGGTTCGCCGTAGCTGTCCGTCGAGGTTCTGGTAGCGTCTGCAGGCGCCCAGATAACCGATGGGGATTCGACACCGCACGGGACAGGCCCCGCATTCGACTCTAGCCCCGCCACCCGGAACGCGAACCACAGCGTGGGAGGGGCACAGTTCAAGACAGACCCCACAATCGACGCACTGATTTCCTATCAGCGCCGTTTCATCGACGATGCTGATAGCGCCAGTCGGACAGTCGGTCACACATAGTCGGCAACCGGTGCATGCTTCACGGTTGATCAACATCTGGTGTGCCTCGTCATCGCCCGCAGTCACCCCGCACGCCCACCTAGACCACTACTCCCCGCTTGGCGGGAGGGGTGTTGCGGCTTTTCTGTACGACAACTTGGCCATCGATAATCACCATGGCAATGGCTGGCGTATCGCCTGCTTCGATAGCAGAAAGGGCATCTTCGCCCACCGATCCCATCGGAGCGTCCATGATCACCAAATCGGCTTCACGACCAGGCTCGATGGCACCGCAGTTCAGCTTGTAGATGTTGGCCGTGTTGCCCGTAGCCATGGCAATGACCTGGGGGGCCCTGATTCCATTGAGAGAGGCGACCTGCGCTATGGTGCGGAGAATACCCAAGGGAATGATCCCTGTACCGGAAGGTGCGTCATTACCAATGAGCACCCGCTCTTGTGCGTTCTCACGGATAATGATTTTGACCGCCTCAAAGAGCACCTTGGGATTGCCGCAATGGCATAGCTCTAATGCAATGTCGCTCTCCCTTACTAGGCGCTCAACTTCTGCAAGGGGCATGGCGGTCGGCCCTCCATTTATGTGAGCTGCAACGTCAGGCTTCGCTTGAAAGACCATCTCCGCAGTGACTACGCTGCTTCCCGGGATGGAGGTACCACCGGTATGCATCTTACTTATCATGCCATACCGCTTCGCCCATTTGAGCATAGTAGCTGCCTCTTCAGGTGCTCTGACCGCCCCCAAGCCTACCTCACCCACTAGCCAGACACCCTCCTGGGCCATCTCGGCAAAATCCTCCTCCATCAGCCCCGGTTCGAGGATCACAGCTCCACCATGCAGCTTCATTCCCCCCGGCCTGAAGTTTCTAGAGCATTTGGCAGCCAGGATAGCCAATGCCTTGACACCAGGTGCATCCCGGGGACGCCCGGCGAGGTGAACCTCGCCAGCCGAGATAGCGGTGGTCACTCCCCCTTGCACCTCACTCTCCATGAAGCCGATACTTCTCTGGCGAGGCGTGTAGTCATCGAACACAGGGTGCAGGTGCGAATCGATCAAGCCGGGTGTCACTGTCATTCCTTTAGCATCGATCACTTTCTCCACCTGGCTTACATCAAGATGTCTACCGATAGTTACGATAACGTTGTCTCTGACAAGAATGGTATCGGCATCCAAGAGAGGTGCCCCAATATCGCCCGAGACAAGCTTTCCTATATTGGCCACCGCTATCCTTGCCATAGCTAGCCTCCTCCATTCGTTTGTGGGCCCAGTTTCCTCCGAACACCTGGCTCCCTGATCGGGGAAAGGATACCTGTGCAATTGGCGAATCGTATGTCAGGGAGACACGTCCGATTGTTGTTATTGCACCCAAGGACCCTATCTACTTCGCGCTTCGCAGCCGTTTCAGGCCTGCCAGTATCTTCTCCGGGGTCGCGGGCAGCTCAGTGATTCTGACCCCAATGGCGTCATAGATCGCGTTGATGATGGCAGGGGCGGTGGGGATCATCGCTGGTTCGCCCACGCCCTTCGCACCGAAAGGACCCGTTCCCTCCTGCTCCTCAACAACGATGAAAACAATCTCAGGGATATCTTGGAAAGTCGGTATCATATATGTTTGAAAGGAGGGGGTCTCGCTACATCCTTCCCGGAGCCGGAATTCCTCCATCAGAGCAAAACCTATCCCCATGGCGATGCCGCCGGTGATTTGCCCAGCGATGCCAGCAGGATTGATCGCTTTCCCAACGTCATGAGCGGCGATAATGCGCGAAATCTCCACCTGCCCAGTCTCCGTGTCAACCTCTACTTCAGCAATGTGGGTGGCGTAAGCATAGGTGGCATAGGGTTCACCCTGGCCAGTTTCCGGGTCCAACTTTGTGGTTTGAGGGTTGAAGTAGCCGCAACCAATTGCCAGCGAACCCTCCTGCCGGCAGCGGGCAGCCACCTCCCGGATAGAGAGCCAGCGATCGGGCGTTGTTGAAGGGTAGATTCTGCCTCCCTTGGCAACGAGTTCCTCAACACTTGTTTCCAGTTCGTCGGCCGCTGCTTGAAGCAGCACTCGCATGGCTTCCCTGGCTGCCGATCTGACTGCATTACCGGATATATATGTTTGCCGGCTGGCTGAGGTGTGGCCACTGTCCGGAGTCACACCGGTATCAGCGGTAACGATGCTCACTTCCTCCATGGAAATCCCGAGTTCCTCCGCCGCGATCTGGGCCAGTACAGTGTCAGACCCTTGGCCGATTTCGGCCGCTCCAGACAAGACGATGGCCGTGCCGTCAGCCAATACCTCCACGAAAGCACTGGCAGGGTTAGGATGCCCGGTGTTGCCTATGCCATAGAACATCGTGCCGATGCCGATGCCACGTTTCTTCATCCTTCCTTCCAGTTCGCCTCTCTTGCCGCAGCCAACAACGTTGCCCGGGCACCCGCGCTCCCATGTAGCACTTGGCCAGTGATGGTAGACGAGCCAACTGTAAGCGCATTCTTAATCCTGATTTCCAGAGGATCCATGTGCAGCTCTGCTGCCAATGCATCCATCTGAGACTCATGGGCAAACGCCATTTGGGGCACCCCGAAGCCCCGCATCGCCCCCGCAACCGGGTTGTTGGTGAACACGAGCTTCGCTTTCACTTTCACGTTGGGTACATGGTAGGGACCGGTGGCGTGCACGCATGATCTAGTCAAGACAGCTGGGCCATAAGAGGCATAGGCCCCGGTATTTATGGCCATATCCACCTCTGCCGCGGTCAGTCGTCCCTCCCTTGTCGCCCCTGACCTGTATCTGATATGCATCGGGTGTCTCTTTGTCGTCGCAGCGAAGGATTCCTCGCGATCATAGACCATCTTCACTGCCCGCTTGGTATGCTGGGCCAGAAGTGCCAAATGGCATTGGACGGAGATATCCAACTTGCCCCCGAAGCCACCCCCAGTGGCTGCTTGGACAACGCGCACTTTGTTCAGACTCGTGTTGAGTGCCGACGCGATTTCCTCCCGGTCGTAGTGCGCGTTCTGGGTCGAACACCACACTGTGACAGAGTCATTCTCTTCCCAGCGAGCAACCCCACTCTCTGTTTCAAGATATGCGTGCTCGAGAAATCCGGTGCGGTACGCATCCTCGACCACAGCGTCTGCGTCGGCGAACCCGGCCTCGATATTTCCTTTGACAAACTTCCTCACCAATCCGATATTTCCACCTTCGTGGACACAGGGCGCATCAGGCATCATCGCTTCACCTACCGTAAGAACGGGCCGAAGCAGTTCGTACCTCATATCGATCAACCCCAGTGCTTCGACAGCAACCTCTTCCGAAACAGCTGCCACCAACGCTACAGGCTCGCCGACAAACCTTACTACATCCTCGGCCAAGATTGGCTGATCCTTGACTAAGGTACCGTAGCGGTTACTTCCGGGAATATCCTTGGCAGTCAGGACCGCATGTACCCCAGGCAGAAGCCTCGCTTTCTGAGTATTGATGTGAATGATGCGAGCATGAGGATGAGGGCTTCGCAGAACCTTGGCGTACAGCATATCTGAGAACCAGATGTCACCAGCGTACTTGGCCGTTCCCAGTACTCTTGGCAGTCCATCTACTCGGCATAAGGGTTTGCCCACTACCTGCAACTCGCTCAAGGATCTAACCCCTTTCCCATGTTGGCCCATAGAGTGCTATGGCATTCCTGCCACAGGGTCTAATAGTAGTCGAGGAGTGTTCAACCTACCCCAAACCATGGGCCGCAAACCGTCCTCCAGACACCTGGGTCGCCTCATCCATCATCGCGGCAGCTGGATTGACCTACGCCTACCCCGGGGAACGCACTTCTCAACAATGCAAACGTCGTTCCCCAAGTCAAACACCGAAGAGCTGATGCCCAGGAGCCAGCAAGCCGTTTTGACTTGGCCAAGACCACGACCTCGTCGGAGGCATCGTTTGCAGGTCGGAGCTGAAGAGGGGAGAGACGCACGTGATCGAGGACTAGTAAGGGCAGGAGCATCAAGACGGAGTCCCTGATCTTGTTTTGTTGTTGAGCTCCTTGAAAGGGTGTCTTCTTGAGATGGCGGCTGGGTCTGTCGAGGTTGAAATAGAGCATGTACGCGAAGGCTTCACTGAGAAAGTCAGACCGGGAGGGAAAGATCCTCAGATCGCAGAACTCGTCTTCGATGTGTCCGTGGGAGTTCTCGACAGAGTCATTGAAGCGGGGGCTGGCTCGGGGGATAGCGGAGTAGTTGGCGCCGAAGCTTTTCTCCACCATGCGAGTGAAGAGGCTATCTCTCTCGGCCAGGACGGACCCGACGAACTCAGCGCCGCTGTGGGTTTGAATGGTGATCTGAGAGAGATCAAGACCGTGTCTACGAAAGTGATCGAGCCAGAGGTCGATGAATCTGTCGGAGTTCAAGGTGCTGAGTCGGTGGGCGTAGCAGATCAAAGTGGTGGTAGGGATATCTTCAATGGTGTATTCGAACTTGGGCAGGATCTGTTGGGTCACTAGAGGGTAGATGTGAGTAACCTTGAGGCACTTGACATCGACTTGCCAGTGGGGCAGAGGCTGCAGACGCTTCCGATAGCGAGCCACCTGACGTTTCTTCTGATACTTCTTCCTCCTGGGGCGGACGAGTTTGACTTGATGGAGGATGCGGTTGATGGTGGAGGTTGGCTTCTTGATGCTGCACCTCTGCTGCAGGGGGAGTTTGATCCTCTCCTGGCCGATCCTGCTCTTGGGCGTTAGTCCGCGATTGGTTCTCAGGTTGGCCATCAATTGTTGGTGATGATCGGGGGCCTTGCGTCGAGAGGGCTGTGGGCGTCGACGGAGATCCCGCAGACCCTGCCGAGCAGGCACTCGATATGGTTGGACCCACTTGATGACCGTAGGTCCGGAGGTTCTGGAAGCCCCGGCGGTCTGTGAGACGTTCTCACCATGGGCCAACAAGAAGTCGATCATCGATCTACGATGCAGCTCAGGGGTCTTGGAATCTCTGATGCGTTCGTGGTATGGCTCACCGGCCGTCATGGAACGACGTCTGTGGGACGGTGAGTCTGTGCATAACGAAGAGTTGTAGCACATCTTTTACCCAGAAGATGACCCCAGGGAGTAAACCATGTTCCCCACGAGTTCGACCACGGCCTCCCCTTATTGTCCTCCTGACGTTGGACAGTGAATCATCCGTCTTGTTCAAGCAAGAAACTAGGGATAAGCACTGGGTCAAGGTCGATGCTTGCCAATACTGTATCTATCTCACTGGAGAGCCTCGCCCCGAAGTAGGCACCGACTATGCCCATAGCAATGGAACCTATCGTATCCGGGTCTCCGCCGATGGCGATGGCTTGCTCTACTACGTACCTAAGTGCCGACCCTGGCGAGAGATCAACAGCTTGCATGGCAACCCAAATGGCAGCCGGTATGACGAAGCGGCTTTCAATTCCATCCGTGGCCATGCTCTCGACCCCCGAACAGGGATCACGACTGTCGAATACTTTCAGCAAACGATCCTCGATGCTGCCACCAGGAGGAAGCTGGCCTACCTCTCGTTCGGCAAACTCCCTCGCCATAGTTCCACCCTGTCTTGCGCCCGCCAAGGCTTCTTTGCGCAAGGTCTTGGGCATAGCGCCTCCCTTGGCTGCCTGCACAGTACGCGAAACGGCGAATGCAGCCGAAACTGCCTCAGGGTTGAGGTGAGTCATGGCCACCAAGGCAAAGTGATCATGGTCACTGCCTCCACCATAGCCAAGAAGGCCTGACCTCATGGCTCCACCAGAATTGCTGTGTTTCACGATCACGTGGTAGTATTCCATTAGATCTGTTGCGGCGAACAGTCGTGGGTAGTCTGGACTGTAGCGCTCCCGATTCTGTTCGTAGTGACCTTCTATCAGGCCGTAAAACACTGTGCACAGATCGTACAACGCACCTAACGATAGTGCGGCTGGTAGATCATCTTTCATGGCCCAACATGCCAAGTTCTCGACAAGGTCGTCACTGTGGCCCCTCTCTACACTTGACAGGATTTCATCGAAGCCCCTACTTTGTCCCTCAACATAATGGGGTCCCGATGAACAAGCAAAGTCTCCGAACCAGGTAAATTTGACGAAAGTCCTGGCGTTTTCGTTCAGCCGGCTCTTGGCTGCAAGCCTCTGCAGAAAACCCATCAAGTGCCTCCCGACTCAAGTTCCGATTGAATCTAGAATTAGATTCAATCGGAGATGATCAAGCTGCTCTCCTTTTCCCACCCCAAGAGGACTTTGGAACCCACGGGGAAGACGCTCGTGGCAGTGTCGTTTCTCTCGAAGGCAATAATCGACGTGCCCTCACTCAGCCTCACGTGGTAAGTGATACTCATTCCGAGATAGACAAGATGTTCCACCCGTCCTTCAAAGAGATTGGCTCTAGACAACCTCTCGGCGCTGAGACGTATGTTCTCCGGGCGAACAGCAAGCGTCACCTGCTCCCCGATCGAGAGGGCCCTGTCCGGCTGGCTGCGAATAGCTAGTCCTGAAGGCGTCGTGATGACCGCCTCATCCCTGGTCAAAGTGGTAATCTGGCCGTCAAAGAAGTTCGATTGTCCAATGAAGTCTGCCACGAACCTTGTAGAGGGCCGTTCATAGATCTGTGTTGGCGCCCCAACCTGGATGATCTGACCCTCGTTTATCACCGCAATTCTGTCAGAGAGAGTCAACGCCTCCTCCTGATCGTGCGATACGAAGACGGTAGTGATCCCTACCTCCTTTTGAATCTGTCTCAGCTCGATCTGCATGGCAGTGCGCAGCTTCTTGTCGAGGGCTCCTAGAGGCTCGTCGAGCAAGAGCACACCAGGTTTGGTGACGAGGGCGCGCGCCAGGGCAATGCGTTGCTGCTGACCGCCCGACAGTTGTTGCGGACGTCTCTTCTCCAATCCTGGCAGGCGGACTAGCTCCAGCATGTCCCGCACTCGTTTCTCAATCTCAGCGCTCGCAAGTCGTCTGACTTTGAGACCGAAGGCGATATTCTCATAGATATTCATGTGGGGAAAGAGGGCATAGTTTTGGAATACCATGCCGATATCTCGCTTGTAGGGTGGTATGTCGTTAACCAACCTGTCTCCGATGTAAACGTCGCCTGACGTAGGGTCGGTGAAGCCAGCAATGAGACGCAGAATAGTCGTCTTCCCGCTGCCGCTCGGACCGAGCAGGGAAAAGAACTCCCCTTCTTCAACGGCCAGGGAAACGTTGTTCGCGGCGAATATCTCCGCATATTTCTTGGTTACGCCGTCCAATCTGACATAGCTCATGGTTTGCCCTTTGCCCTCACACCTTGCTTATCCAAACTTCACCAATCGACTGGCGATCAGTACCAGGGTCATAGAAAGAGCGAAAGTAATGGTGGAAATAGCGTTGATCTCTGGAGTGAAACCCTTTCTGATGGCTGAATAGATTTCAACCGGCAGGGTGGAAACTCCTGGTGGGGCAAGGAAATATGAGATCACGAAGTTATCGAAGGAGACCGTGAAGCTAAAAAGCGCCGCGGCAATTACTCCTGGCAACATCAGTGGGAGGGTTATCTTGAGGAAGGTGACTAGCGGATTCGCACCAAGGCTCATCGCTGTCTCCTCGAGAGCAGGATCAGAGCCGGCTAGGCGGGCAGAGATAACGAAGATGGCGTAGGGCAGCGAGACAGCCACATGCCCTATATACATACTGAATAGGCTTCTTCCCAGCCCGATTGAGTTGAACCACAATAGCATCGAGATGGCCAGGATCAACCAAGGGATCGCTATCGGAGGAACCAGGAGGACGGTAAGGGTATTCTTCCACCTGAACTGGTACCTGGCTAGCGCCAGAGCGGCCAGCGTGCCCAGTGTCGTGGCTGTCGCGGTGTTGCCAAGGGCAAGCACAACGCTATTGCTTGTAGCTTGAATAAGACGCCTGTTGTGCGCCAGAGCCTCAAACCACCTCAGGTCAAACTGGATGGGTAGTTCGTAGAAGGGCGAGCGATTGAAAGACATGGCCATCATAACCAAAACAGGCGCGTACAGGAAAATCAACACCAAGATCACGTACAACAAGAAGGGATTGGGAATGGCCCGTCTCATATCACTCACCTGCCGAGGATAGTACTTGAGCGCCTCTCAAGAACTGGGCTGATGCGATCAAGACCAGCGCCACAACTACAAGGACAATGAACGCCACTGCAGCGCCAAAGGTCCAGTTGAAAACATAGACGAATTGATCCTCAATGATGGTTCCTATCACGGTGCCTGCGGTGCCCCCAAGTATCCTCGGTTCCATAAACGAGCCAGTGGCGGGAATGAAGGTTAGTATCGCCCCGGCAATCGCGCCCGGCAAGCTCAGGGGCAACGTCACTCGCAGAAACGACTGCAGCTGGCTGGCACCTAGACTCTGTGCCGCCTCTATCAGGGAGTCTTCTATGCGGTCAAGGGAGACGTATGTGGTCAAGACCACATAGGGCAGATAAGCATGTACCAAACCAATGACGACCGCCGTGAAGGTGAAGAGGAGAGATAAGCTGCCTCCCGGCAGGTGCATCGCTACCAGCAAACTGTTGATGATCCCCTTTTCCCGCAGAACGACGATCCAGGAGTAGGCGCGGATGAGAGAACTACTCCAAAATGGAATGATCACCAGCACAAAGAGCGCCGACTTCCATTTGCCTCTAATGACTTTGGCCATTCCATAAGCCATGGGATAGCCCACTACCAGACAAAAGGCGGTCGTGAGCACGCCCATTTGGACCGATTTAAGGGAGAGGTTCAGATAGAAGCGTTTGGAGAAGAACTTGCTGTAGTTATCTGTTGTCAGTTGGACAACTCGATCACCTATGGGGACATCGCTCAGGAAACTAAAAAAGAACATGATGAGGATTGGCACAAAAACGGCAAGCACCAACCAGGCATAGGCAGGGAAAAGCAACCCAATCAAACCCGCGCTGCGACGGAGTCGCATGATATCTCCTGTTCCCCGGGCCGTACACTATTCTGAATATCGTCGGCGGTGAGCGCGCACATTGCCCATAAGATAAGGGGAGGGGGAGGGGAGGATACCCCAGCCCCCCTCTCCAGCTTACATCACCTTGTAGCCTTGACTTCCTCCCACAGCTCGATCCATGCTTCCTTCGTGTCCTCCGACAGAGGAGCATAGAAGACTAGGCGTGCCAGGACATCGGGCTGCCCTAGGTAGCTCTTATTCAAGGAGTCATCGGGGAGACCGGCGACGGTCTTTTCGTTGCTAGGAACCGGAGCACCTACCTTGCTGTCCCACTCTAGGTAGAACTCAGGGCTGACCATAAAGTCGATCCACTTCATCGCCGTCTCTAGGTGAGGGGCGTCCTTTGGAATTGCCCAGCTATCCACCCATCCGATCCCTCCTTCCTTGGGGACCACGAACTTGATGGGCAAGCCCATCTTTAATGCACGCGCGCTGGAACCGCTCCAATACGTTCCGAGAAGGATCTCTTCAGAGGCGACAAGCTTGTTGAACTCGTCCTCTGAGGCCCAGAAGGTCCTGAGCTGGGGCATCAGCTCCTCTAGCTTGTTCTTGACCGCTTCGAGGTCGGAGGGGTTGTTGGGGTCTTGCCCCAAGGCCAGCGCCGCGAACATGACATTATCGATGTAGTAGTCTTGCCAGGCGATTTTGCCTTGGTACTCGGGATCCCAGAAGACATCCATCGAGTCGATATCCTCCGTTATCTTTTCCGTGTTGTAGGCGATGGCAGTGGCCCCCCAGTCCCACGGAACACCATAGATCTCGCCGTCCTTGCGCATGTCGGGAAGTTCTACGAGTTGCGACGAGAGATCCTTGTAGTTCGATAGAGCGTCGACATCGATGGGCTGGAGCAAGCCCTCTTGGATGGCCGTGGTCCCCCAGGTGTTACCGATGAGCACGCCATCGTAGGTCCCAGGACTCGTGCGCAGTTTCGTTAGCAGTTCCTCGTTCGAGTTGTAGTAGTCGTGGATTATCTCGACACCGTACTTCTCCTTGAACATCTCTAGGGCCCATGGTTCGTCAGAGCCGTACCCTTGCCAGTTGATAATGTGCAGTGGCCCGGCTAGTGCCTCTGGAACGGGTGTGGGCGGCGGAGCAGCCGTGGGTGTAGGCGGCGGAGGACCCGTGGGAGTGGGCGGCGCGACGCTGGGAGTGGCAGGTGCCGCGCAACCCGCCAATGCCACGATTCCCAGAAGCACGACAACAATTGACAAGAACGCGGTGCGTTTCATCTGTAATCTTCTCCTTTCAAGGCTTGCGGAACCCATCGAATCACCTCTGCTTCCCCTCAAGACCAGCAACGCATCGGCTTTGGCAACGAGATCCGTGGAGCCAGCGCCAGAGCCTAGTGGGTTCTCGCGCTCCGTTCCCGTAAAGGGGGCGTCAGTCGGCTATCTCACCTCAAGCACATCACCTCCTTCAAACACTATGTAGCTCCCCTTCCCAGCTTATCGTGTAGACACCGAAAGGACTGTTCAGGACGCGCCTTGACCCATGGACTTGGATGATCTGTTCGTGCGATATAGCTCATCGACCTGCGCAGTTGAGGGCAAGGAACTCTGTGCTCCAACTTTCGTCACTGCGAGCGACCCAGCGCAGACAGCATAGTGTAGAGCATCTCGTCGGGAGAAGTCCCTAAGCAGAGCAACCGCTAGCCCTCCGACAAAGGCATCGCCCGCCGCGGTCGTATCTACCACGTCGACCTGAGGGGCGTCAAAGCCTATGTCCAGGCTACCGTCTGCCAGCAAGGCTCCCTTCTCCCCCAGCGTCACTATCACCGTTGTGGCTCCCATTTCCAGAAGTTGCCTGGCGGCAGCACGCCCTGATGAGGCATCAGAAACATGCATGCCGGTAAGAAATGAGCACTCGGTCTCATTCAGCACGAGATAGTCCACTTTCTTCAAGATCTCAGTGGAGACCGGATACGCCGGAGCGGCATTCAGTATGGTTATGACGCCATGGCGCCCAGCGATCTCTAGCGCATAGTCCACAACCGACACCGGGATCTCGAATTGCGCAACCAACATTCTGGAGCCAGAAATGCATACCTCGAAGGAGTCGACATCCCCTCTGCCGACACGCCCATTCGCCCCTGCTTCTATCACGATCCT
>CAZBJW010000047.1:0-21263 GCA_964492135.1 uncultured Anaerolineales bacterium | reverse complement strand
GTGGGATTCGAACCCACGGTGGAGTTGCCCCCACAACGGTTTTCGAGACCGTCCCAATCGTCCACTCTGGCACCCCTCCGCGTGAAAGATGTGATCGCTGGTTACGGAAGGGACTGCCGCAGTTCCTTGAAGAACCGCTGCAGCAACTCCCTCACCTCATCAGCCAGGACGCCCTCGGTTACCTGCACCTGATGGTTGAGTCGTGGTGAACGCACTATCTCCAGCCCAGAGCCCGCCGCGCCGGCCTTGCTAGGGACCCCCCGGCAGCCTCTTTCACGCCCTTACCAGTGAGGGGGCAGCATCCTGAACTTCTCTGCTCATATACGCATCAGATGAACCAACTTCCGTACGGCCAATTGGCGGATTGGCACTTCTGCTCTTTTGTCCGTGCTGAGCCATCTGCCAAGTAGGCTATCCGGCGTGCTAGCGCTGCTGTGGTTGAGTGGGACCGGCACGGCCGCTACAGTCAGTACAGCGATTCGTCTCCACTATCAGCGCTCGCACTGCACCCTCCACTGGAGTGGGACTCGAATAATGTCGAGGTGGAATACCAGCACCAGACACTGAATCCTTTCGCTGATTGGGCTACATCGCGTTGTTGGGGACCGGGATTCATGGGCTGGCGTAGCGCAGCAGCCTCAGGGCGTTCACGACCACGACCAGCGTGCTTCCCTCGTGCAAGATGATCGCGGGGCCGATGCCGGCGATTCCCAATACTGCTGCTGGAATCAACAGTAAGACCACGCCCAGAGAGATGATCAGGTTCTGCCGGATAATCCTGAGAGCTTGCCTGCTAAGCCCCACCGCGAAGGGTAAGGCAGAGAGGTCGTCGCCCATCAGGGCGATGTCAGCCGTCTCTAACGCCACATCCGTGCCGCTGGCGCCCATGGCGATGCCCACCGTGGAGGTTGCCAGGGCGGGAGCATCGTTCACGCCGTCCCCTACCATTGCCACCTGTCCGTACCGCTCCAGGAGCAGTCTGATGGCTGCGACCTTTTCCTCTGGCAACAGATTGGCTTGGTATTCGGTCAGCCCCACTGAATCAGAAACGGCTGCAGCGACGCGCTCGTTGTCGCCGGTAAGCATGATTATGGCCTTTATCCCCAGCGACTTCAGCCGGTCCAGTGCGGCTCTGGCGGCGCCCCGTGGCTCGTCTGCCACTCCGAGGATGCCGAGGAAGCGATCCCCGGCTTGGACGAGCATGGTGGTCTTACCCTGTTCCTCTAATGACTCTACCTGCGTCACGAGTTCTTCGGGCACCGATCGGGCGTCCTCGGCTTCAAAGAGCTTCAGATTGCCGATTCGAACTATGCTCCCGTTCAGATTGGCCATCACGCCGCGCCCTGTCACTGAGTGCAATCCATCGGCCCGTGGAAGATCACCGAGTCCCATGGCCTCCGCCTTCCGGAGAATCGCCCGTGCCAGTGGGTGTTTGGATCGGGTCTCCACCGATGCGGCCACCCGCAGCAACTCCTGGGCTTTGGCTTCGTCGAAGGGAAAGACGTTCGTCACTTCCGGTTGCCCACGAGTGATCGTGCCAGTCTTGTCCAAAGCGATAGCATCCAGTGCACCGAGGTTCTCCAGGTGAACGCCACCTTTGATCAGCACGCCGTTTCGGGCCGCCTGAGCGACACTAGCGAGGACCGCGGATGGGGTGGCGATTGCCAGGGCACAAGGTGATGAGGCGACCAGCATGGTGATACCACGCAACAAGGCCTGTCGCCACGGGAGCCAACCCACAAGCGGAGGAACAGTGATCACCAGCACCACGCCCAACAGTACGACGGGTACAAAGATCTGTGTGGCCCGGTGGGCGAACTCCTGCATCGGGGATTTCTGTGCCTGGGCCTCCTCAACCATCTGGATGACGCGGGCCAGAGTACTATTTCGCGCCAGCTTGGTGACTGTGATTTCTAATGCATTCTCGCCGTTTACGCTGCCGGCAAACACCTCGTCGCCTCGGCCTTTCTCCACCGGCACGCTTTCTCCCGTGATGGGGCTCTGATTGACCGCCGACCTGCCCCCAACGACCTCTCCATCAATCGGAATACGCTCCCCTGGACGCACTATGACCACGTCTCCACGAAGTAATGCCTCCACGGGCAACTCGACGTCCTTGCCCTCCCGCACCACCCATGCGGTCTTGGGTGTGATCTCGCCCAGAGCCTGGATAGCGTGACGCGCCCTGTCCATGGCATAGTGCTCCAGAGCATGTCCCAGGCTGAAGAGGAAGAGCAGCAGTGCCCCTTCGGCCCACTGGCCAAGCAGGGCTGCTCCGACGGCTGCCATGACCATAAGGAAATCGACGTCGAACCGCAGGTTGAGCGCCGACTTGAGACCGTGGCGAGTCACGTCGTAACCGCCGGCCGCGTACGCCAGGACGTAGAACCCGATCGCCATCGGCCGAGGCAGCCCGAAGAAGGTTTCACCCACAAAGCCAAGGGCTAGGAAAATGCCACATGCGACACTCAGTGCTGGTCCCCAGTTTTCTCGGAGCCAGCCCTTGGGTGCTTCTTCTTCCTCGACGGTGTAACCGAGGCTTTCCACCCGCTCGATGATGGCTTGGCGGCCAAGGAGGGTGGCGTCGTACTCGACCCACATCTTCTCGGCAGCATAGTTGACGGACACATCCAGGACACCATTTTCTCGGCCCACGATGTGCTCAATGCTAAGGGCGCAGTCAGCGCAGTCCATGTCCGAGATCCGTATCGTCTCGTGGCGGTAGCGATCACTCACCTGAGCGCCGGCCCGCTCTGCCCAACGCTGCACCTGGGACAGAGAGACCACGTTGGAGTCATAATGGATGCACAGGCGGCCCTGCCCGTCTTCCCGCACCACATGCACTTGCCCCACGCCCTTGCGCTGGCTCAGTTGCTCCACGAGCCGTGACACACACTGGTCACATTCATTGGCTGCGGAGGGGAGCAGGACGGGGATTTCTAGCTGGATGGTCGATGTAGTCATTCCTTACTCGTCGCACGAGATTACCATGACCCGTGGCTCAACGAAAGGAGGCCAACCCGCCGGTGATGGCGTTGGCGAACGCAGGTATTGACGATATGCCAGCCTCGCCTGGCACGAGATATATGAACAAGCACTCAGATGTTAGCTCACAAAGAGGGGCGGCCGACGGTGTCACCGCCCTCAGATCAATCGTGTTTGATGTGGTCCAGTCCCTGGTCGAATAGACGATGAACGTGTTCGTCATCCAGGGTGTAGTACACGTGACGACCTTCCCTCCGGAACTTGACCAAGCGCATCTCACGCAAGGTGCGCAGTTGGTGAGAGATGGCTGACTGGCTCACGCCGAGCAAGCTTGCCACATCGTGGACGCACATTTCGCTATGGGACAGGACGGAGATGATGCGCACGCGGGTAGGATCGCTCAGGGCCTTGAAGGTCGACGCCAGTCGACTGGCGGTCGGACCGTCAATCAGGCCAGTGGCGGCTCGCCCAAATTCACCCTCTTCCATCGCGCCTGGCTGACACATGTTGCCGGTTGCCTCGCGTTGCTCCACATGATCTCCACATATGAGCGACTACTCATATTATACCCGGAGCCACGCACGTGTCAAGTCGCCGGAAATCAGAACCCCACATATCCGGCCCGCTTGAGGGGGAGTCAGACTGTTATCGAAGTGCTGTGGCACCTCCGCCGGCTGAAATGCTGATCGAGGTATCACTGCCACTTGGGGAGCAGAGCATTGGTGCGTCAGCGAAAGGACCTAAGGTAGGGAGAGGATCGCAGCACAAGAAACACGTATCTAGCGCCGGAGGCCTGAGATGTTCGAATACAGCATTGAGGACGGCTTGCTACCAATCGGCGAGGGCAAGGAGGGACCGCTGGGTTGGGCTTCGAGACCGGCTTGAACGGGTTCTACGACTTATATGCCAGTGACAACGTCTTGAGCATAGTGATCCTGCGCCTGGAGGACATCGTGTTGTATCTGTATCTACGCCAGTACAGGTACAGAGAGTTGGCGACAGAGATTGCCGAAAGATACAGGTGGGACCTTGACAGTTGCGAGAGATCACGCGGCAGGACGTCTCTACTACTCTGGTGGAGACACTGAACTCGAAGGCGGAGACCGGGGTGACGAAAAACAAAGCGGGGGTGCTGAAGATGGACCTGAGCCCCATCGAGCCCGACTTGCACCAGCCTCATCGAATTCTTCCATCCAAGCTTCACGACAGACTGCGAGAGGGTGTGATGTCGTGTCAGGAGATCATGGAGCGACTGGGCCGTCGGCGCGAGAGAGTGACGACCGGGTGTGGTTGATCCCGCGAGCTATCAGGTGAGGAAACGCCTTTACCAAATCTTAACTTTACCCTCCCCGTTTTGTGCTATACTGGAGGTAGCGAGGACCGCGGCAGAGTCTGATTCTGCAGCGAAGACTTCAAGTAAGCAATGCACCTCCAGCTAGGGCGATGAGGCGTGGGGGAATATGCCAAGCCCCAGCTCTCCTGGCGAAGGAGCAACGATTGGGAAACATATCTTGTGGAGGTCGAAGAAGGTATCGCACTCCAAGGGTTCGTGTTGCGCAGCAGGAACACCTTCGCTATCTGACTCTTGCGACTCAGCGGCTCAGGTATGACGAGCTGGTGTAGCTGGCCTGCAGCCTGTGACTGTGTCACGTTGGAAGCGGTAGGTGAATTGACGGACGATGTGAGAGGCTCCGCCGTTGGGTAGACCTCAGCGAAAGCAGCCACCAGCTTCTGTCTGAATCACCACGGCGGAGCCTCACCATGGCCTAGGATTGCCGAGTACGGTTGGCTTTGCTGGGAAGATGGAAATGCTCTTGCAGGTGGTGGTCACGCGCTTGAGGCAACAACCCGGTGAAGGGTGCCTGCGCAGCCCTACATCGGATTTTGGCATAGTTGGGGACGCTTGGCAATGCACCCCGAAGGTCTCCCTATGGGCTCGCCGTTTATTCTTCTTGTGCGATGCGCAAGAATAGTGGTGAAGTCGCACTTACAGCGAGCATCACCTAACATATTCCATTATCGGTGCAACCTCAACTTGGGATCTTCGGGTGCTGCGCCAAGGGTGGTGCACAGGGTACTTGGCTACTATATTCGTTTGTGGTCAAGGCGAACTTGCTCAAGCTATGGCGGCGGGCGTGGGTGCTGCCCGACGAACAGGAACTGGGCGAAGAAGTGGTTGGCACTGCCTGCTCGAGATACTGGGCACGCATTCGCTCTCAGTGCCCTGATCCGAGGAAGAGCAGGCTGTTGACAGCAGGGCTGCGCTGGAAGCCAGAGTTGACCGCGCACGCAGGTCGGCGACCTCCGATTGCTCAGCTTGGCTTATTGATTGTTTAAGGCGCAAATCATTGCTACTTTTGGGTCATCTGTACTCTAGAGGGTCAAAAGAAGCTTAAAAGTTTCGATTGGCACTTGACAAGCTTTCAGTCTTAGTTTATAATATCTGTATGGCGATTGTCCCACCAATGGTGGGCGCTGGTGGCTGACAGTGCTGTGGGCAACATAGGCATGCGTTTGCCTTCGATTCTGTGCGGAGTCTAGGACCAAGGGGGCAGTGGAAGATGTGCAACAAGCGCTGATTTTTCTCGCCAAAGCGGCAGAAGGTTGGCGCGTTTTCTTTTCTAGAGGGAGCAGATTCTGGCGGCGATGAGTTGAGGGCCGTATAGTGGTCACTTGGCCCTCAAGGAGCCAGTAGTGAAACCGGCCGGAGGTATGGCTGGTTTTTGGTTAGTACAAACAAAGAGGGGTCTCGGTCGGTGTCGGCCGACCGAGCCCGTGCACTGGGGGCACGCAGCGCCCTTTGTGCATCTTCATTATGGGATAGGCAGGGCGCGCCTCATGCCATGGCCGCAATGCAGCGACCGTCGGGGCTTTCCACTGCCAGCAAGACCATATGCTTCGTCAGACTGCCAACAGGTGACTTGACCAATGGCCAATCAGTAGAAGTGGGTTTAACTAGTCACTGCGTGGTGACTCTACTTGGTTTGTAGGCTCAGGAAAGCGAAGTTCCTGGTAGCTATCCGACACGGCGAGTTACCACGAGCATCGTGTTACGGGCGCGGGAGGTGCTGCGTGGACAACATGGAATTGCTCACTGTGGACGAGACAGCAGCTTACTTGAAGATCAGCAGGGGAACCGTTTGGACATGGTGCCGGACCGGCCAGCTCCCTGCGATCAAGGTGGGCCGCCAATGGAGGATCAGATGGGATGAACTCCAACAGATGCTTGGTGGCAATCCCCGTTATCTTGAGGTAACTGATGCTGCCAATGAGACGAGAGCCCATCCTCCGGCAACGGGAGGATAGATCGGAAATAGTGTCAAAGAGAATGGCGCTCGAAGGCATTATCTTGTAGGTCAAGCCCCGGTGGCAGCCGGTCATTGTTGACAATGTTAACGAAAGCAAGTCTTGCATGCATGGCTGGACGATAGCGTTCTAGCACACGAGTAGGTAGACGGGAACATCCATTGATATCTTTGGAGCGGTAAGAAGGTGGAAATGGGTGTGTATTGTGACTGCTCTGGTAACATGCGCTGTGGTTGCAGTTGGAACCTTGATGATGTGACCAACGTAGTCGACTGCCACCATACTGGGTGTTGCCTAGGTACGTGGTGGGTCGATAGAGTACGTAGACTACATGTACGCCAAGCGTTTGAAGAAGATGCAGGTCAAGATTCTGCGAGGTCGTTCCATGCTTGAAGAGACGATCCGGAGACTTGGGCTCAGCATGATGCCAAAGGATCTGGCCGCAAGAACAAAGGTGGAAGAGCTGCCTGAAGTTGAACCAATACGAATTGCCCTTCATGACAGCAGCCCCTGGCGTGCCAGAGATATCGCTAATACCTTGGCCAGCTTGGCTTATGGAGCAAAGTCAGATCCTGTACTCTAGCGCCAGCAAGAGTGCTCGAGAAATCTTGGAGGAGCAGCTCGGAGTGATAGAAGGCAGTTTAGAGGAAGACAGAGCGAGCCTAGAGGCCTTCATGAACCGGGCTGGCAGCTCACAGGCAGAAATCGCTGCCTTGACCAACAAGATATCGCTTGAGGAAGAGACTTACGCCATGCTATTGGCGCAATATGCGTAAGGTAGTGCTGACGAAGCAGTGCGTGCCAACAGCATAACCGTTGTCGAGGCGACCATAGAACCAGAGGCGCCAAATAGCCCAAACAAGAAGCTGAACATCATGCTGGGGGCACTAGTTGGTCCGGGAGCCGGCCCACGTCTGGCTTTGCTTTTCGAAAACGTGAGTAGTACGCCAGCCACGCAGTGGTTTTCGTCCCTGCGCAAGAGCGGGCCTAGAGAGGCGCTGGACGAGGAGAGGGAGCGGGTTCCTGTTTCCATGGACTAGATGGGCTTGCAAGCTAGTATCGCTGTTGTCCTGAAAGGCGCCGGGATAGAAAGTGCGGAAGACCTGTTGGAGAAGGATGACGAGGAATTGGTAGCCATTCGCGGCCTCGGTGCCAGGTCTCTGGAGCAGGTTCGTGGGTCCTTGAAGGACAAGGGCTCCACTTAAGGATACTCTAGACGTGGTGGTATTCGATGACGCCCGGGCACACCTCGTAAGAAGACAATGACGAGATCGCTAAGTAGCGCTGAAGAGGTCACAAAGGCTCCTACAGAAAGTATGGAATCTATGAGAGAAGTTGATAGGGGGGACAGCGAGACCCCAGCCAGGATCCTAGTTGTGGATGATGAGGAGGCTGTGTGTGGAGCTCTTGAAAGCACCCTGATTGAAGCGGGTCACCAGGTACAGACCTGCCCCGGCGGTGAAGAGGCGATAGCCAAGCTGAAGAAGGGTTCTTTCGACCTGGTCATCACAGACCTGAGCATGTCCGGCGTTGACGGCGTGGAGGTCTTGAGAAGGGCAAAGGAGTTAGACCCGTTCTGCGAGGTGATAGTCATGGCCAGTCACGCTTCCGTAGAATCCGTTGTGGAGGTCATGAAGCTGGGTGCCTATGACTGCATCCCAAAGACTCTCAACGTAGGTCAAAAAAGAGATGCAATCAGAATTGCGGTAGACACTGCCCTAGAGAGGCGGAGACGCGTCTGGGTAGATGGCGTGACAGAGCTGTATGATAACCGTGCCTTCCATAACCTCCTAAAGGCAGAAATCGGTCGTTCTCAGCGGCAGCTTCGGCCTCTGTCATTGCTAATGGTGGGCTTGGATGACCTTGAGGCGCGCAACCACATTTCGGGCCAACGCACCGACGCTCGCATCCTGAAGGACGTTGCCTGGTTGATTAAGAAGTCGCTTCGCAACTGCGATGTTGTGGCCAAGCACAGAGAGGACAAGCTGGCTATCATTCTGGTGGAGACCGGTAAGCGGGACGCTATTGATGCGGGTGATCGACTAAGGCGCCTGGTCGAAGAGGCTCATTTCGTGCACGACGATGTCCTTGCTCATGAGAAACCCACCATAACCGCGAGTATAGGGGTGGCCAGCTATCCGACCGACGCGTGCGAGCAGATGACACTGGCAATCAAGGCTGAACAGGCCCTGCATCAGGCTGAGACGCTGGGGGGCAACTTGGTGAGAGCTGCCGAGCGGGAGCTCTCTCTGATGGGTCGCTACCGCGAGAAGCGGCTATACTTTCTATGCAAGCGCTGGATGGACATCACACTGTCCCTGCTGTTTCTTGTTGTCACCTTTCCACTTCTACTGTTTATTGCGTTGCTGATCAAGCTGGATTCCCCAGGTCCTGTGTTTTTCAACCAGAGACGGGTGGGGCTGCGCAAAAGCGCGGTCGGTGGACAAGAACGATGGGAGTTGGGCCCGTTCACTATGTACAAGTTCCGCACCATGCACCTCGACCTCGATGACAGTTCCCATCGCGCCTATATGAGGGCTTTCGTGAACGAACAGATTGGCGCCAGCGAAGATGGCGAGGTCCACAAGCCTGTTCGATCCTCACAGATGACCCGGCTGGGACGCATTCTGCGCAAGACAAGTCTGGACGAACTGCCGCAGCTTCTCAACGTGCTCAAGGGCCAGATGAGCCTGGTCGGTCCACGGCCCAACTTGCCCTGGGAGGTCGAAAGATACCAGCCTTGGCACTACAAGCGGTTGGAAGTGCTGCCTGGCATCACTGGCCTGGCTCAAGTGCGGGGACGCAGTTGCATTCCTTTTGACCGGATAGTACAGTATGATATCGAGTATGTTGGGAAACAGAGCCTGGCGCTGGATCTGAAGATCCTGTGGCGGACAGTACTATTCGTAGTCTTTGGCCGTGGGGCATACTGATTGCAGTCACTTGTGCGCCTCCGGCCAGGCAAAGTCAACCGTACGGTCTGCTGCACAAACCGGCTGATAAGGGAGCGGAGAGTATGGAACTCAAGGTCTATCTGTGGCTCCTAGTCAAGAAATGGTGGATAGTTCTTCCTACCTTTCTGGTCACCCTCATCGTAACCACTGTGTTAACATTCACTCAGGCTCCGGTATATCAAGCCGTGGCTACATTTGTAGTGAGGCCTAATGCGTCCTTCGAAGACGTCAGAAGCACAGTGTCTGGGTTAGAGGTATTGAGTTGGCGTCCCGAAATCGCCACTACATATGCCGAAGTGGCCAACAGCGGTCTGATCAAGAATCGGGCTGCACTAAGTCTTGGTCTATCTTCGGAACAGAGAGAAAGTCTTTCTGTGGACAGTCAGGTACTGGCGGGGACAAATGTGTTAAGGATCACCGTCTTCGGAAGCGACCCAGCTGTAGTCAGAGACTTTGCGAGCGCAGTCGGTGACGAAACGGTCGCCTACGTTCAGGCCCTTTACGAGATGTATGAGCTAACACCGCTCGACCGAGCAACACTACCGACTTCGCCTGTCAAACCCAACAAGGGGCTCAATCTAGCCTTGGGGGCGGTTTTGGGGTTGGTCTTGGCTATGGGGCTAACCGTCCTAGCACAGTACCTGCAGGCTCCTCTGGAGTCTGCGACAATCTCAGCCATTCTCCATGAGGAGCCCAAAGAAGCCAGCATGATGGCGGATCGCCTTCGCACATACTCTCCTACTCCCTCTGTGATAGCGGCCGACGAACAGGATGCTGTTTCCATAGACGACCTGGGCTTGCCAGCTCGCATCACTGATGCTCTGAAAAGCGCCGGCATAGAAAGTGCGGAAGACTTGGTGAAAAAGGATGAGCAAGAACTGCTAGCGATTCGCGGCTTGGGTGCTCGGTCTCTGGAGCAGGTCAATGCATACTTGAGGGCCAGGGGCTTCATCAAAGAGTAGTCTAGCACGCGATGATAGGGATCCCAAGGAAGGCGGCGGCGTTAGCCGTAATTGTCGAGATAGTGCTGGAATGAGGCTGGTTATGGAAGTTTGTCTGCTTCCTGAGAGCGACGGATCCTCTGCGACGGTGAGGGGTGGTGAGAGATGAGGGCTTGTGGCAAGTCTCGTCCGGAGGCTGTTCGAGGCTGGTTTTCCCCCTTCTGGCCATCCTGACCGTGAGGCGCTAGCTACAAGCTGGCAGGGGAATCTCATCCCCTTGCTGAGGAAGAAGCCCTGTCGAGGTCAACACTTTGCCTGACTCATTCCCCTGCTGGGAATGAGGGGATTGATCACGATCATCGTCTTGGCTATTGCTCTCTGGACAGGCCTGATGCCAGACCTCTACAAGACCGCACGAAACGTGAGAGAAACCCTTGTCCATGAAGAGAGTATCTGACACAACATCTCAAGCGATAATCTCCACAGCTGCCCCCTCGCCAGCTCTCGAGCCAAGTGTACTGACAGCGGCCAAGGGCGGTGGGATAATCTTTGCTGGCACGGTGTTCAAGAATGCCGTGCGTCTTGCCATAGGCATCATACTGCCACGTTCACTAGGCTCCGAAGAGTACGGGTTGTATAGCCTCGCCTTGACCGCTGCCACAGTCGCAGCCGGCCTAGCCTTGTTGGGACTAAAGGATGCGCTGGTGCGTTATATATCTATCTTTGCTAGTCAGCGGGATGAGGAGGGAGTGTGGGGCACACTTCAAATAGGGATCGGACTCACCACGGCCTTGAGCGCCCTCATCGCAGTCGGCCTGTACCTCGGGGCTAGCCCTATCGCTGAACGGGTGTTCCACGAGCCCAGGCTGGCCTCTCTGCTTCGGCTGATCAGTCTGATGGTGCCCTTCTGGACCCTGATTGATGTGCTTGCGGCTGCGACGCAGGGTTTCAAGAAGATGCAGTACACAGCTGTGGTTCAAGATATCTCCCAGCCAACGATCAAGCTGATTCTGGTATGTGTTTTGGTCATCACTGGGCTGACCGCGGCCGACGCCCTTGCAGCACATATCCTGTCGGTGGTCATCGCCTCTATGATGCTTCTGTACTTCTTGAACAGACTGTTTGCGTTAAAGCGTTCCATAAGGACAGCTCGACGCGACGGTGGGGAGATACTCAAGTTTGCTTCGCCCCTCTATCTGTCAGAGCTGATTCAGACATTCCGCAGGAACATACAGACTCTTTTCTTGGGTGCGCTACACACCATCACGACGGTGGGCGTCTTCACTGTCGCCTCTCAGGTCAACATCCTAGGGAAGATGTTTCATGGGTCTATTTGTACTGCCTCGATGCCCATTGTCTCAGAGCTCTATGGGGGCGGAGAACAAGAGCAATTGGGTCGCTTCTACCAGGTGGCGAGCAGATGGACGCTCACCCTAAACCTGCCCCTGTTTCTGATCGTGCTGTTGTTTCCTGGGCCAATACTCTCTATATTCGGCGAGGACTTTGCAGGTGGAGCGCTGGCTCTCACGATTTTGGCCTGGAGCAACCTCATAGATGCGAGCACGGGTATCTCGGGTATCATTCTCGACATGAGCGGGAAGACTTACTGGAGGCTGGCGCATGCTTTTGCCATGACCGCTGCCACACTCGGCTTAAGCGTTCTGCTCATCCCACGTTGGGGTATGGTAGGTGCAGCTACGGCGGTCCTGGGTACCACTGTCGTGGTCAATGTGCTGCGTGTTTTGCCAGTCCTTATTTGGATGGGATTAGTTCCTTACAACAGGAGCTCTGTCAAGCCCGTTGCGGCTGGACTTGTGACACTGGTCGCCGCCTGGGTCGGCCGCGACCTTTTTCACACCGACGCGAATCTCGTTTATGCCACCCTGAATGTGGCTCTTGTCTTCCTTGTGTACGGAGGCATGATTCTACTGCTGGGACTCTCTCCAGAAGACCGCATTGTGCTGGGTCTTGCAGGCCAGCGTGTGAGTGCGGTGTTTGGGCGATAGTGCCATACGCCGAGCCTATGCGCGACGACAGGACAGGAGGAGATGCGATCCTTAACGTCAATGCATCGCTGTGGACTGAAACAGTGCTCAGAACGGTCAGATTTCTTCCGATCTGTTGCACGCACGATTAGATCGAGGACAAGCGAAAGCGCTGGATATCTATGATGAACACAAACTACCCGGTCTTTCTTTCTGTTAAGACATCCGTCTATTCGGGCGCTGCGCTGCTCGCTTTTCTACTAGGAGCCCACCCTCCAATCGCCACAGTGGGTGAGATGGATGGACTGATTCCCAGCGAAGATCCGGATGAATACCTGTGCTCGTGTGCACAGAGAACAAAGGTCTGTGGGTTTTGGCAACCGATCAAGAGCGCGATGCGTGACAGAGGCTTTGAATTTGACGTCGCACGCTTTGATACGAGACTCATATTCGGCGGTCCCAAATCCTCACAATATCTCCGGCAAGTCTTCTTCGCAACCGTGCCCTGGACTCGGCCATGGGCGCCATCCTTTGCACATGGCCCGCAGCAAGGCGTCGATGGAAAGCTCTAGTTGCCCGAAATGAGGCCTTTGTAGAGTCCGTGCTGGATGTAACGGGCAAAGAGGTATTTGTGGATACATCCAAGGATCGCTTGAGAGTCAAGGCTTTGCGCAACTTCTCCCCATTTGATGTGCGTGCGATCCACCTAATCCGGGATGTCAGAGGGGTGGTCGCTTCTCAGTTGCGGCGTGGAACGAGGCCGCGCGGCAATGGGTCAAACTGAATCAGGAGATTCACATGACTCCGCAATCTTGCCGGAAGAAAGAGTCGTGTCATTGCTCCATGAGGACTTGGGTCAGGATGTGCAAGGAACTATGGAAGAGCTCTATCGTTTCTCTGGGGTGGATCCTAGTTTCAAGGTAACCGATTTTCTAGCAGTGCCGCACCATATCATGTGCAATAGGATGCGGTTGAGACCTACCTCGGAGCTCAAGCTCGATGAGCGAAGGGAAGGCTCGTTGATGGAAGACCAACTGAAAGAGATAGATCAGGTCGCGGGCACTCTGGATCGACGATATGGGTGACCCTAGGAAGTCAGTTCCCTGATTCGAGCATAACTATGCTCCCATACCTCCGTCCTAATAGAAAAGCCGTTGCCGCAGCCATCCTTGGCGACAATGACACGGCATTCTTCTGGGAGTCACGGTTTCTCTCCAGGTGGTTCCCCTTACTTCTGGGTTTGGGCCTGGGGATACTATTGGCCACTCTGATTGCCAACGAAGCGTGGTATCTCTCAGTCGCTCTGGTCCTTGCCGTGCCGGCGATTGTCTTGATCAACCGCTATCCTTTCGCGGCCGTAATGATCTGGATGTTGCTTTTCCCGCAGTTCGCGATCACGCCGACGGTCGCCGAGCGCACTGTTTATTGGATCCTGCATCGGTCTCTGATCCCAACTGCACTGGGAGTCGCCATCGTCTCCAACTGGCTGGGAGTAAGAAAGGGAAGGCCGATACACCTGGGTCGTGCCGAGTTGGCTATGCTCGCTTTCCTGGGATGGACACTAGCAGGCATAGTCATCTGGAATGAAAGCCCTGCACAAGCCGCCATCAGGCTCTATGATCGGCTGTTTGTTCCCTTCTGCGCGTACTGGCTGATCAGGCTGGCAGCTCCGAACGAGAAGGACTTCAAGCGTTTCTTACTGGTGGCCTTTGTCACCCTGGTTGCTCAGTGCATGATTGGTCTCCTCGGTTGGTTCGCGCCTCAGGTGCTACCCTCTCAGTGGGTAACGCTGGAGCAGCAGCGTACCGCGGGATCTTTGCGGACCGAAGCTGTGTACACCAGCACCTTGCTGTTTCTCGCTCTCTTGTTGTTCCAATACGCCGTCAATTGTGGATCAAGGTGTATCCGCTACCCAATACTAGGTGTGTTTGGCGTGGCGATCTTCGCTGTCTTTTTCTCTTTCTCGCGAGGCTCTTGGTTGGGTTGCTTGGCGGTATTAACAGGGGTGCTAGTGCTTTATCCCAGAACGATGATCCGCCTGCTGATCATTCTCTCGATACTGGCATACACGTTGGGGAGTACCGTCCTGGCTGATGAGGTAGCCTGGGCGAACCAACGGGCCGCCGCCCAAAGGCCCGTCGAGAGCCGGATAATTGCTGGCAATGCATTGATGGGAATGATAAGAGCCAAGCCTTTCTACGGCTGGGGATACAACAATTATCGGCCTTATCGTGTGCAATTCGTGACCCGGGTGGGGAACATTCCAGCTACAGTCGGGTACGAAACCCAGTCACACAATACATATCTGACGATTTTGGCAGAGTTAGGCATGATCGGCTTCTTCCTATACATGTTCCCCGCGGGATGGTGGCTGATACTGAGCGTGAAGGTTCGGCGGCGATTGCCTCAAGAGGGCTTCTGGAGTTGGCGTTTGGTGGCGATGCTATGGTTGCTGATACTCCATATGTTTATCGTGTCCAACTTCATGGACATGATAGGTACCGCCAGTCCCTTTGGCGTAACCCTTTGGTGGACCGCGTTGGGAATGATTGCCAGCATCGTCCACTCGCATCTGACGCCTGGTGACATTGGACACCCAGATTGGGCATGTTAGTCTGCCGGAGTGTCGCGCTCCAGCTGATGAGTCTAGGGATACTTGGCCTTTGGCGGTTGAAGCGCCAATTGCCGTGAAAGCAAGGGCAGATCTTCTGCTATGACCTCTTTGGAGATTGATCAGAGAGCTGCGATGCGCCTCGATATCCTGCTCATGGTGCTGGATGCTACCAGGGCCAGGAATCTCTCGTGCTATGGCTATCACCGCCCCACCACGCCTAACCTCGACGGATTCTCCCAGCGCTGTGTGGTTTGCGAAACCGCCATTTCGCCAGCAGGATGGAGCCTGCCCAGCCATGCCTCCATGTTCACGGGGCTTTACCTCTCAACGCATGGCGCAGATGATCAGTACCATTCTCTCCTTCCCGAATATCCTACCATGGCCGAACTGCTACGCTCATACGGTTACCATATGCTGGCGCTTTGTCGCAGGACAGATGTGGATCCTGCCATGGCTCTTGACCGTGGCTTTGAACGGTCTAGTCCTGACCACAACCCTGGCCGCGTAGGAAGACTGACATGTTGGGCAAACACTGGCATCGCCAAAGTGCTGGCCCGGCACGACGAGGGACCCCAATACACCAACCGACAGATCTACAAACTGTTGCCCCGGCGGCACGCTGACGGGCGCCCTTTCTTCATCTGCGTTTCCTACGTGGAGTCTCATACACCTTACAATCCGCCCAGGAAATACAATCATCACCTGCCTGACGGCATCTCTCCCAAACGGGTACGCGTGGCCGACTGGCGCACTAGCCTTGAGTGAGGAACTTCGTCGGATGTGATTCTGGAGTTCGACGATATTGCCAAGAATGGGCATTAATCACTGTTAACCTGCGTCCTATTTCCGTTGTTCATGTGAGGTCAAACTCCGCTAGATATTCGTCTGCTTTCGACTGACGATCAAGCTGGGGATGTTAATGGTGGCAGGCCGCAGACTCAATGTCATGCACATCATCTTGAACCTAGAGATCGGTGGTGCGCAAGAGGTGGTTCGTACGCTGGTGGAGTATCTAGCGTCAGACGATTGCCAACCCATCGTCTGCACCTTCAAAGATGGCCCGTTGCGCCAGGACATCGAACGATCAGGCGTCTATGTAGAGGTACTGCCTGCTCGGCGCCATAGTGTCGTGGCCTTGCCATTATTCGTCGTCGATATGGTGGGAACGTGGCGAGCGCTAGCTAGACTAGTCAAGAAGCACCAGGTAGATGTCATTCAGACGCATATTGTGAGGAGCCTTGACTTCTTGGTCCTATGCTTGCGTTACACCACTCCTCTTCGCGTCGTGCTCTGGACCTTTCATAATGTCAGTTTCGAGCTAACCGCCTCTCAACTAGCCAAATACCCATGGATGCTAGGTCCTAAGAAGCTCAGCCACCGCCTCTTATACCGATTGACTTCACGTTTGGTGGACGGCTTTATTGCGGTGTCCGATGATGTCAAGAAGGCCATGCTAGAGATCATCGGCCCCATTGGAGACAAAGTCATAGTCATTTGCAACGGGGTTGATACACAAAAGTATCGACAGATGGTTGACAAGCGGTTTGTGAGAGCTCAACTGGGGTTGGCTTCAGACACTCGCTTGATCGCCTCGGTCGCCACACTCAAAGAGCAGAAGGGACATCGGTATTTGATAGAAGCGCTGGCTTCAATCGTGCCACAGCACCCGGATGTGCATGTCCTCTTCATTGGCGACGGTCCTTTGAGAGGAGAGTTACAGCTTCAGGTTAGGAGATTGGATCTGGATGATCACATACACTTCTTGGGCAACCGCCAAGACGTCCCAGAGCTGTTGGCTGCCAGTGACCTATTCATCCTGCCGTCGCTCTGGGAAGGATTGTCTATGGCTCTCCTAGAAGCCATGGCCACCGGTCTGCCGATCATAGCATCCGGGGTAT
The DNA here is from genome assembly GCA_964492135.1 of uncultured Anaerolineales bacterium. Classification (GTDB taxonomy): domain Bacteria; phylum Chloroflexota; class Anaerolineae; order UBA7937; family B3-Chlor; genus CAYGAW01. The sequence goes on along the minus strand of CAZBJW010000047.1, from coordinate 4,580 downwards.
CGGGTACTACTCAGGTTATGGTTCCTGGAGTGACTGGACTTCTCGTACCGCCTGGCGATGCTTCAGAGCTCACAGGAGCCATCACGCAGCTCTTGTCCGATCATGAGCGAGCCCAAGCCATGGGGTTTGCAGCCAAACGTCGCGTGGAAGCACAGTTCAGCGCCAGCAAACAGGCTCAAGAACATGTGGCCCTGTATCGCCAGCTCTGCGGTGAATCATGAAGATTGGCCACCCGAACCATGCGAACACAATGGAGAGATGGGAACAAGCCGCCAAGACTGGCCTATATCGCTCAGAATCTTCCCAGCCTGACCAAGAGTGTCGTCCATCGCGAACTGATGCAGTTGAAACGGCGGGGGTGCCGGTGAGCAGCTTTTCCATCTGGCGTAAGAAGCGTGACAGCGTGCCACCCGAAACCGGCATCCTGGTCGAGGAAACCGTTAGCCTGTTTCCGATGGCCTGGCCTCTTCTGATAGGCGAGAATGGGCCCTGTGCACGCAGATTTCCGAGCAAGCGCCTGCGATTGGTCGCGTTCCTGCTCACGCGACGCCACGAACTTTCTGTCAATCTCTGCAAAGCCTGGGGGTGGGCCTACGCGGCTCGAGAGATGGCCCGACAAGGCGTGAACCACATTCGCGCTCACTTTGCCTCCAGCCTGACTAGCGTGGCACTGGCTTGCTCCCGGTTGACTGGAGCGTCTTTCAGCTTCACCACCGACGCGGCAGACATTCTTGCTCACCGCATCATGCGGTTGAGAAGGTCCGCGAGCCGTCGTTCATCGTTACCATGCCGCCATACGAGAAGCTCGTCCTTTTGGAACCGGTGCCGCAAGAGGTCGAGAGAATCCACATTGGTCACTGTGGTGTGCAACCGCAGACCTTCGCCCTGTGAAAGCGGAGTCGAACACCGGCGCGCCGGTCATTCAGGGGGTAGGACAGATACGCGAAAGGAAGAGCCTTTCCTAGCCGTTGGAACCCTGCGCACTGCTGGACTGGAAAGACGAAGATCTCAAGAGATGACAACTCATATCATCGCCTCCTAAGTGATTGGGAAGTGGAGATAGATGCGGGTTTGGCGAGCAACCTGATAATAGGAAAGACATCATATAATGAAGATAGAGGTTGATGAGCGAATTAGGCAACACTACCTGCTCGAGAAGAGGTTGGCCCGGCGCATTATTGCCAGTTCGCGAGAGAGTCGCGCTGAGATTGCCGCCGAGGCTTACAACGAGCTATTCTCAAGGATTCCGTGGCACTCTCAGTTGGATGATTCTGCTGAGAAAGAGCGAAAGAGACTTGCAGAGAAACGGCTGCGCTTTGAGCACCTGCTTCTCCCTAATTCAGATGTCTTGGATATTGGCAGCGGGACAGCTTACTGGATCCGTTATCTGGCCCGCAAAAGCACTGGCCGGTGCGTGGGGGTTGACATATCCAAAGAGGTTCTGATCAGGAGGCCTGACGATCCACCGAATCTAGAGCTGTACGTTATGAATGCAGTTGAGCTAGATTTCCCGGCCGGTTCCTTTGACATTGCTCTTGGTTCGCAGTTGGTTGAACACCTTCACCCCGATGACGTTGAGGATCATTTCGCCAGTGTACACAACGTTCTAAGAGAGAATGGCGTGTATGCTTTGGATACTCCCAGCAGGCTCGACGGACCGCACGATGTATCCAAGTACTTCGATGATGTAGCCTCCGGTTTCCACCTCAGAGAATGGACTTATGAAGAGTTGGCAAACTGCTTGAGAAAAGTTGGCTTCAGGAGAACACGTACGATGGTCCTTCCCTGGCGCCTGGCGAAGCGTTCACCCTTGTGTGTTCGGTTGGGAACAGTCCCTGTCGACCTTCTGATTCCCGGGGAAAAGCTGGTAGGAGCAATAAGCCACAAGCGACTGCGTATCGCACTCTGCAAAGCATGTAGAGTAGTCCCCATCTACATCATTGCACAGAAATGATGCTGGACAACAGGCTGTCACAGGTGAGGCATTGTAGGTTGAGACGTGGGTTCGGGCTCTTGGTAAGCTGCGCAGTTTTTGATGAAGGTGTTGTGCACTGCCCCCTGGCGATGCTTCAAGACTCACACGAGCTGTCACCGAGCTTCTGTCCGATCATGGGCGTGCCGAGCCATGAGGGCAGGCAGCCAAACGTCGCGTGCAAGCAGAATTCAGTGCCCGGAAACAGGCCGACGAACATCTAGCGCCATATCACGATCTGCTGCAAAGAGAGACTAGGAGATGCCTGGATTAGTAGGTATGGTCAGCATCAAAGGTGAAAAGGTAGACCTGAATCTAATGCGAGCGATGCGCAGTGTCATCCAACATCGGGATTGGTACAAGATAGACGACTACGTGAGCCCAAGAGGTACTGTGGCCGTTTCACGCGTTCATCTGGGTATCATCAACAGAGATGAGCAACCCTACCCGGCACGAGACGGGAGAGTCAAGGTGTTCTTGCATGGGGAGATCTATGACGACCAAGTCGTTGATTCCAACGCGTTGGAGTTTGTTTATCGGCTTTATCAGAAGAAAGGAAGTGGTTTTGCATCCTCGCTCAATGGTTCCTTCGTCATCGTGATCGTGGATGAAGAGGAGGACCTAATACTCATCGCAAATGATCGGATAGCCACCAAACCGCTCTTCTATTTCAACGATGGTCGCACTATATACTTTGGTCCAGAGATGAAAAGCCTGTTCTTGACCCCGTCACTTACAAGAAAGCTCAACCTCGCGGCCGTCGCGGATTTTCTTGCCAATGGCTATTTCATCAGAGAACATACATTGATCGACGGCCTGGAAACGGTAGATAGCGCTACTGTGCTCAAGGTTGCGCCAAGTGGCGTCAGCCGGCACAGATATTGGGAACCTCCCCTCAAGTATGGCTTTAGGATGGAAGGCAAAGAACGCGATCAGAGATACTATCAGGAACAGCTTGACGAGCTGCTCCGCAAAGCAGTCAGCAGACGCTTGCGAACTGGCAACACCTACGGCATTCTTCTGAGTGGCGGATACGATTCCAGGGGCATTCTGGGTTACTATCTTCAGCAGACACATGCCGACAAGCTTCACACTATATCCTGGGGACGAGAGGAAGACATTCCCAACAGTGACTGTGCGGTTGCGAGGAGGCTAGCCGACAAGCTAGATGCTGACCATAGATTCTACAAGCTCACGGCAGAAGAAGTGTTTGACAACTTCTACGAGTTTGTCCGGCTGGGAGAGGGGGTGACGTGGTTTCCCGAATCCTACGAGCTATTTCACAGGATAAGGGAACGACAGGGAGTCGACATCGTGCTGCGAGGAGACGAGTGGCTCGGTTCTAAAGGTGCCTTGGTGCACGATGAGCACACGATGTTCCGTATACTGAATATCAGAGCCCTGCGACACATTAGGGAGTACCAGAGAGTGTTGAAGCCGTATTATTACCAGATGTTTTGCGAACTTGACACAGAGACCAATAGATACGTTTCCTCGAGATGCAGCGCTGCCAACATACGAGACCGAAAAGACTTCTTTGCTGTAGACGTGGAGCTAAAGTACTGTCTCAACCCTCTCAATTGCGTAAAGAACTTCGCGTTGGAATCATTTACGCCCTTTCTTGATTTTGACATCTTGGATTTTGTGAGCACATTGCCAGTCAAACACAGACTGGACAAAACCCTCTATCGAAGGACTGTCTTGGAAAGGTTCCCAGAACTGTTTGAGGAAGTCGCCCAAACGCACAATATGATTGACTGGGCAGCTTCCTTCAGAGACTCCCCTGAACTCAAGCACTTCATTTACTGGGCGCTGATCGAGGAACAGAACGCTTTCACGGAGTTCACAGACAAAACCGGTTTGGAAAACGAATTGGATGCCTTCTTCGCCCCCCGTTCCGCGCCCTCTATACAAACAAGGGCAAAAAGAAGGGCCAGGGATCTGTTGGGCAAGTCGCCGACTGCCTATGATCTTGCCCACAAGTGTTCTTACTATGTTCGAAAACGAACTGGAAGGGTCAGAGATAGCCTTCCCATGGAGCAACTTATCATCAGACTTCTGATTCTCAAAGTGTGGGGAAACGTGTTTCTTAGCTACCCGGTGGTCAATGCCCCTAGCCACATTGGCTGTTCTGGAGGCCAGGGAGACGACAATTGAAATCCCCAGCGATCTCTTGGACAGCCATACTCAGCGTTGCCCTTGAACTAGAGTCCGACATGACACAGTTGGAAAAAAACACATGGTCGCAGGTGCACACAGATTCTGCAGTCCAGACAATTGATCTACTGGTGTTGAGCAGTGATTGTGATTGCCATTCCAATTGCGCGGTTTGAACCTTGTGGTCAGTTGAGAAGCAGTGGAACGGGAAGCGGTGGAGCCAAACAGTGAGCAAAACCTTGAGAATAGCCTACATAGTCGGAACCTATCCATCGTTGACCACTACGTTCATTGACCGAGAAATAGCGACCCTACGACGGTTCGGCGCCAACTTAACGGTCATGTCAATCCGACATCCTCGCTCTAACGCACTCCTTTCGAGCGTGCAATGCTCTCTTCAGCAAGGCGTGATATACCTCTTGCCTTGCTCATGGCTAACCCTAATCTCAAG
>CAZBJW010000046.1:18729-21274 GCA_964492135.1 uncultured Anaerolineales bacterium | reverse complement strand
ATGGTGCCCTGGTCCGTTATTTCTTCCAGCTTGACCTCTGTCTTGAATTCAACGCCGTGCTGATGAAGTAATTCCATCAAAGTGTTCTTGACGACGAGGGTGGTATCCTGTGCGATCTCCATTTCGCCAATCATGTCGATGATCGTGACCTTCTTTCCCTGCTGAGCAAGGTGCAGGGCGGTTTCGCATCCGGTCATTCCAGCTCCGGCCACTACTACTGCTTTTCCTGTTCTGGCCTGCACCGTGTCGGCGTCACCTGCCCAAAGAACATGAGGCTTCCTAGTGCCGGGAATATCCGGAATGATCGGTTCCGCACCGACAGCCACAATGAGCACATCAGGTTTCCCGGCTTTGATGGAATCGGCAGTCGCCTCGGTTGATAGTTTGACGTTGACGGGAGATTTCTGGGTCTTCTTGATCATCCACTCCAGATACCTCTGCATGTCGACTTTGAATGAAGGCGCCGCCGCAACGTGGAGGGTTCCACCCAGTTCTTTTTCCTTCTCGTACAAGGTCACCTGATGACCTCTTGAGGAAGCCGTCATGGCTGCTTCCATGCCAGCCGGCCCACCACCAACTATGATGACCTTCTTCTTCTTTTCCGGCGGACGAACGTATCTGTACTCAACCTCCCTGCCGATCACCGGATTCACAGCACACCGGACCGGGAAGAAATCCTTGGGTCTCTCACCGCAGACATTGCAGCGAAGACAGGGCCTGATGTCATCAATCTCTCCTCGGTGAGTCTTATTGACGATTTCAGGGTCCGCAACATGGGCGCGCCCCATGGCGACGAGATCAGCTCTGCCTTCCGCGATGATCCTATCGGCCATCTCCAGATCCATAATGGAACCGACGCATGTCACGGGGATCTGCACGGCCTTCTTTATCTTCTCCGCCCGATGCACATTGTAGGCATGAGGGAAATAGTAAGGCTGGGCCATATGAGCAAGGTATTTGGGTTCGGCGATCATCCCCCCCAATGACACATTAATAAGGTCGATCTCATCCTGTATCATCGTGAGGAACGCGATGGTCTCCTCTTCGTGCATTCCTCCTGGCACAAGTTCATCAGCGCTTATGCGATACTCCAAGGCAAGTCTGTTCCCCACTTTCCTCCTGACGGCCGTCAGCAGCTCCATGACAAATCTTGCCCTGTTTTCCAGACTGCCTCCGTAGTTGTCAGTCCTCTTATTCGAGTAAGGCGATACAAACTGGCTCAGAAGCTGACCATGGCCGCCGTGAAGCATTACCATCTCAAAACCAGCCATCATGCACCGATAAGAGGCGCTTGCGAAATTGTCTATAACCTGATCTATCAAGTCCTGGTCCATCTCCGTGACCTGGACTACACCCCGGCCTTCCATCCGGGCCATCATCTCTTCCCCTTTGATCGGGATTGGTGAAGGACCAATGGGATTCCTGCCGCCTATGACCGTTGGCGACGACAACCTGCCGGAGTGATCGAGCTCGATAGAGATCTTGGCCCCGTATTTTTGGACGGCTTCCACCAACGTGCTCAGTCCCGCAACCACCCTCTCATCACCCAGGTTTAGTTGTCCAAAGTGTCCCCGGGCGTAGTCAAAGTCCACCGCGGAGTCACCGATGGTAACGATGCCCGCACCTCCTCTGGCGAACGACTGGTAGAACTCGATCATCTCTCTGGTCACAAAGCCGTCGGGTGTGGCCATACCTGCCAACATGGGGGGCGTCGCAATCCTGTTTTTCACTTCCACGTTTCCGAATGTGAAAGGCGAAAAAACGTGCTGATATTTCTCCATTCTGACTTCCCACATCGCCGTGCAGATTCAACTAGCCGGCATAGAGCACTACCTCTTGCAGTGGCCCCTCGAATAGGCTCTGCCAATTAGAAGGAATAGGGTCACATCTTATACACTAGCTCCAAGGATTGGATAATTGACAACAAGATGCGACCATCTTACGGCTAGATAGCACGAGCAATTCGTGAGCCATCAGCAATAGCATCTATGATCAGGTGTGGCTCCGTGCAGTCGCCAATGGCATAGACTTCAGGAGCACTACCCTCCAGGCTCTTGAGGAGTCCAGTGTTTGGCCGCAGGGGCAACGCCGTCACAATCGTATCTACCTCAACCGTCTGTCTGTTACCTTCCTTGGTAGTAATGGTCAGCCCCTGATCGGTTATCTCCTCATACTCGACACCGGACAACATGGTTACCCCTTTTTCATCCAGCCAATTGAGAAGCTGCGGCTTGATGAAGATTTCCAACAACCCATCCCCGATTTCCTCAGCCGTGTCCACTATGGTCACCTTCCTGCCTCGCTTGGTGAGGAACTCGGCTGTCTGGCAGCCCTGTATGTTTCCCCCCATGATAACAACCTTCTTACCGATGGGCATCCAGAACTTAGTGAGCCACCTTAGAACCCTGGGCCCGACGAACCTCAAGAGACTCTTAAGCCGACGATGCAGAGTCTTACTGGTGACCACATTGCGCCCCTTGATTCCAGGTATCTCTGGAGTATTATGTGTTCCTCCCGCGGCGATGATTAGCACATCCGGCTTAAC
>CAZBJW010000046.1:0-18719 GCA_964492135.1 uncultured Anaerolineales bacterium | reverse complement strand
CTTCGACAACTGACCGATTGACCTCTTTACCCAGCCTTGCATCCACACCCAGCTTGGTAATTTGGGTCTTGTAGTAGCTAACGAGGCCCAGGACATCTTCCCGGTCAAATCCCTTTACAAGGGCAGCCAGGGGCATTGAGCCCCCTAACCTGGGCTCTTTCTCATAGAGTATTACTTCGTGCCCCCTCAACGCGGCTATCATGGCCGTCTCAATCCCCGCTGGCCCGCTACCGACCACCATAACCCTTTTTTTCTTCTTGGCCGGTTTGATTTCGTATTCCTTCTCTTTTCCCAGAGCCGCATTCACCTGACATAGTGGAGGATCGCCGCGCTCATTACTATCAAAACAGGTGAGACAGCCGGTGCAGGGGCGGATATCCTCCATTCTTCCTTCGGCAATCTTGTTGGGAAGCTCATGGTCTGCCATCAAGCGTCTGTTGAAACTGACGAAGTCCACGGCACCACGGCGCAGCAATTTCTCACTGAGTTCCGGGTCGAGCCTGCCCACGGCAATGACCGGTATGGATACTGCTTTCTTGACGGCGATAGCTGGAGGCACCCAGCCGCCCGCCCCACGACGGCTATCATCAACCTCTGCCTTGTCCAGCGGAAACGGGGTTTCCGGGTAGAGAGCTATATCAGGGAACTGGGTACTATCACGCAGGCTGGGGTCTTTGGGCTTGCTATAAAACTCGACTCTAACATGAATAGCATCGGCACCGGCCGCTTGCAGTATTTTGGCAATCCCCTGGCACTCCTCAGGAGTTATGCCATTCTCCAGTCCCGGCTCGGCGCCATTGATCAGGGCGATGATGGCAAAGTCCTTGCCGTTGAGCCTTTTTATCTCCCGAATGATGTCCACAACAATCTTGGCTCGGCTTTCCAGGCTACCGACACCATAAGCGTCCTGGCGCTTGTTCCAGGCGCGAGATAAGAAACTATTAAGCAGGTGATTACAGCCGCCATTCAACTCTATGCCTTGAAATCCGGCCTTCCTAGCCCTCTCCACCTGGTCGCCGAATGCTTCTACAATCCCTTCAATCTCAGCAACGGTCAGCTCCCTAGGGACGGCTAAATGGGGGAGGGGTAGCTCACTTTTCCTTAGGGAAGAAGCGGCCCACGACTGCACTCCCGAAGCCGCCAGGAATGGGGGCAGCATCGGGCCTAGGTGAAACGTTTGTAGGAAGGCGGGGCAATCATGTTTCCGGATAGCCCCGGTCAGCTTCGTCATGCGAGGGAGATACTTGTCGTCATCAAAGGCGTATCCCCTCCCGGGGGGAACACCGAGAGGAGCCGCCCCCACCGTTACAATACCGGCACCGCCTTTGGCCAAAGCCTCGTAATAATCTATTAATTCCTGCTGGATATGGCCATCTTCCCAGGGGTAGAAGCCCGGCGAAGAGCCTGTCTTCAACAGGCGATTTCTGGTGCGCACCGAACCTATATAACCGGGTTCCATTAGCTTGCGAAATCTCTTGCTACTATTCATGACATACTCCCTCGTTGTACATTACCATTCCGGTAGACCTCCCCAGTCTCACTGTGGGAGGGCTGCAGAGGATTGACCTGACACCTGCGTGTTTCATCAGACATCTCATGTAGATCAAACTTCATGATAACTCACCACCGGGGTTACTCTCTTGGTTAAGAACCCAGGATCTCTTCCAGTTCAATAGACCCCGAAGTCAGAAACCGCATCAGTCAAAGCCTGCACATTTGCCACCTTTGATTCATCTGGCAGTCCCACGGTACTGTCGATGATCAGGCCACCGTTATCACCGAACGTATCGATCAGATCTTCGACGTCATCCTTGACCTGTTGGGGAGTTCCCGTACACATAATTGACGCTGGCACATTGCCCCAGAAACACGCGATATCACCCAGCATTTTCTTGGCCTTCTTCCGGTCCACTTGGTCGAAGTGCAAGGCGACCTTTTTCGGGGGCAATTCCTGAAGGAATCTCAGCCGAGGAGTGTAATCCCCTTCAATAAAGACAACCGGCGCTACGTCGGCATCAATCAGACCAAGTATGAGGGCCTTGAGGCTCAGCCAGTAGAATTTGGCATACTGCTCGTCAGACATGAAACCGGCTGAACCCCTATGCAGTGGAATCATGGCCCGTTTGATGCCGGCTTGCTCGGACATCGCGGCCGTCTGATGAATCGTTAATGGAATGAACACGTCAATCATCGCGAGCAGTTTATCCGGTACCTGGTACATATCCAGCATGATACCGCGCATTCCCCGCAAGACGTCCGATATCCAGTCAAAGGCACAGAATGTGAAACCCCCTAATAGGAGCGGATACCCCATACTCTTCATTGCCATGGAATAGTCGGATACTATTCGATTGTTTTGTTCAGTCTCTCTTGCCAACTCCAACGCCTTCTTTAGCAAATCGACCATTGGAGGTTGCGAAACGATCCCACCGATTAAACCTGGAAGGGTATGTGAGTTTGATAAGAATAGGAGAGGAGGAGGTTCCTCTTGCGACATACTGCTTATAGGCGCCAGCATGGTGGCGACGCGAGGCCACAGCTTTTGAATGGCAAACCTGTTGGGATTCGCCAGTGCCTCGTCATATTCATCCTGCGTCATGTACTCGCCTTCGACCCATTGAAAGGGTCGTTCATCTGGAAAAGCACCACCTGGCCATTTGATCTGCAGAATACCCAGGATATCTAGAGGCTTTGCCGGGGCTATTGATCCGAAGGGAGGGGCCGCATCCCAGTCATGTTTGACAGTCGTCTCCTTCCATACTTCCAAGGTCTGTTCAATGTTGTAGTGGGCATCCCTGTTCGAGATCCCCTTGGCTCTGGTGGGATAGTAGTGAACAACGGCCGGAGCCACAGGAATGCGATCCGGTTTTTTCAGGCTCATGGCATCTTCAATGCGTTTCTGGCGAGCTTGGAACGCAGGAGATGGTTCAAAGGGAGGGGCCTGTAGTTCTTCCGTTTCTCTATTCATGACCTTAGACTCGTTCCTACAGCTTGTTGGTAGCAGGATTCTCTCAAGACCCTAACTATTGCCTATCCAGCCCCTGGCCAGGCTTACCGCCTCCATTGCGTCCTTGCCGTATGCATCCGCACCCGAGTATTTCAGGATCTCATTATCGATCTGGCCCTCCCCAATCATGATCTTGATATTGTCCCGAAGCCCTGCCGTTGAAATGGCGTCAACCGTCGCCTTCATGGAATCTACTTCACCCTATCCCATGTCTTATCAAAGAACACCCCCGGACATGAAGGCGCCAATCCTGTTCCCCTTGGTAATCGGCACCAAGAGATGGGAGGGATACCGATTATTGTGATATACGGTTGTCTCTGCCGGCGTTTCCCTCCAGAGATGCCCGAGACCATGGTTGTCCAGAGAATCTGCCGGCCTATCGTCCCTATTCGCGGCCTTGATCCGTACCGCGAACCGAGATCCGGCCTTGAACAGGACACCGGTGGGGATGATCTCGATGTTGAATTCATAGATCTCCCCCGGTGTAAGCGGCTCCCGTCTGTCATGGGGATGATAAGGCTGCCAGGGACCGGACTTCTTCGGACCAATACGCCGCTGTGAGCCCCTCAGCCAGCCGTGGCTCAGTACCCGCTCGTTCCCCGCCGGATCTATTTCGAGAAAGTTCACAAACCAGAGGACCTCGGTATCGGTGGTCGAGGCATATAGGTTGAGCACCGTGCGGCCGCACACTTCCGCGTTCTCCACCAGGGGGGGCGTCACAAAGGTCAGGGAGCCATGGCTTTCGGGGGTATCTTCGAAGGTCGATGCCGTTTCGTCAGGGAAGATTTCGTGCTCCGAGAGCAGGCCGTCTTTGTGCAGGTAGAACTCGGTCCGCCTTGTCTCCGGCACGGGCCACTCGTAGGCCGCTTTCCACTCTCCGGTGTTCTGAATGAACAACTGGATGGGGGGCTCATCCATAATCCCCGTGTTGATCCCTTTGAGCCAGTAATCGAACCAGCGAAGGGACTCGTAATGATACTGATACACGGGGCGGTCAAGGTAGTAGGGCGGGCCGATGGTAGGCTTCTTCGGACCATTCCAGTTCTCGAAGCTCTGGAAGTCCCCGGGCAAGTGCAGGGAACGCATGGCCCACCAACCGCCGAAGTAGCCCGGGATATCCACATCCACGTTGAAGCGGACTGCCTTTTCCTGGTAGAAGTCCGTATCGACATAGTTCAGGACATACTCCACGATGAGCATGTTGCCGCCGTCGTGAGGATTCCTGAGGTCGTGGACGAGATCAGGGTGGATGTTGATCTCCGGGTCCTGGAGGGCTTTCTCGATCTGTTCGTTGAGGGCTTCTTCTCCTATTTGATTGCGGTACTCCTTCCTCAGCCGCAGATTGCTCAGGGACTGGAGCCAGAACTGCTGAAAGACGAAGGCAAAGATCCCGCCGTGATAGATTGCGTGGCGGTACTGGTCGGTTACCCCGAAGGGGGCAAAGATGGTCTTCACTGAAGGAGGTGCGAGCTCCGCGACCCTTTTGGCCGTCATGGCAAAATAGGATGTTCCGAAAGTTGCCACCTGGCCGTCACACCAGGGCTGGCGGGCGAGCCATTCGATGACATGGTAGATGTCCTCAATGGTCCCATCGCCAAGCTGATCGAAGAGACCGCCGCACCGCCCCGTACCTCTGACATTGGCAAAGACCTGCGCATAGCCGCGGCGCACATAGAAGTTATAGTCTCCCCCTTCTATACTGACGAGCTCGGGGCAGACGGCGACCGGCATGATTGACTTAATCTGGTCCTCTTTGTAAGAGGGGAAGAAACACAGGATGGCGGGGAATCTCTCGGCGGAGTCCGGCCGAAAAATGTCACAGTCGATGGTCAATCCGGCCCGTACCGGGATCGCCACGTTGCGCTCGTGAATGATGTCGTATTGCCGTTTGGATGTTTCCCATTTGGTTGAAAACATCATCACTCATGTCAGGAACACTGCAGGAGCTCATAAACGCGCGGGCGGCGAGTGTAAATAGATGGAACCGGACAAGCAACTTGTCCAAGCGCAGCGGTGAGATGTTGAAAGCCGATACAGATCGGTACTGTCCCTTAACACTACTGAACTTGCTTGCTCCCCATTCTTGTGTCTATAGCTCTGGGGGGAATTCAGGGAGTTGATCGAATATCGCATGCTTCGTGCCGTCTTTAATCCTTGCCGCCCTCTTTGCCGCCGCCTTGTAGCGTTCAAAATCAGCCAAGACGTACACGGAAAGCTTCTGTGCTTCGAGAGAGCCTTCGGCATGGATGGTGAGGACATCTTCATAAGATGACGTTAAATCCCTGATCAGCTTGACCAAACGAATCCTATGCTCTGTTGGGATGCCGGCTTTGCCCCCCAGGTACTTGTCTAACAGATCGTGCGTCTCAGGATTCAAGAAGTCTTTCGACGAAGGACAGGTTGCAGCGATGCCCCCTGCGATATCCTGAATATGCTTGGTTGCCTGATGCCAGTTATCGGCGAAGTAGAATTTGCAGATGTTAGCGTACATGGGATTTGGATACACCAAGTCCGAATCAGGCTCAGAAACACAATACTCGCACGCTGCTCTGCCCATGACCTCCGTCGCTTCGGTGAACATGACCAGCCAGGTCAGCTTATCGCGAATGTGGGATGATTTTTCCACCCCATTGTATTCGGCCATTAAGGCGGCAGCGCCAGTGAAGAGTTCGAGTTCCACCGCCTTGTAAGTCTCGGCACTGAGCCGATGGAAATTCGCAAACATATACGCGACATCCCCGGCAAGCTCCCACTCCCCTTTCAAGAACACCCTCTCCTCAGGAACGAAGACGTCGTCAAAGATTATTGTAGCATCGTTAAGGTAGATGGCAGAAGTAAGGGGGTGGTCAAAGAAATCGCCTGGCTCACTCACCTCCGGCTCAGCGGAAATGAGGGTGAGGCCTTCTGCATTGAGCGGGACCGCAAAGGAGACAGCATAGTCTTTGTCCTCTTCACGCATGGCCCGGCAGGGTGTGACCAAGATCTCATTGCAGAGCGGTGCTTGACTAATATGTGTCTTAGCACCCCTGACCACGATGCCATCGCTTCGTCTTTCTACGATGCGGACGTAATAATCTTGATGGGGCTGTTGCTGTGATGGTCGAAGGCTTCTGTCTCCTTTGACATCCGTCATACCCATGGCAAAGGCACTGTCGTTTTTCTGCAAGTGCTGGCGATAAGCCTCCACGCGCTGAGCATAATCAGTCCCGTGCTTCCTATCGACCCTCTGACTGACCACGGTCAGAGCATTCAACCCGTCCTTGGCGACAAACTTGGCTCCCGGTGGCTTGCCGAAGGAGACCCTGGCCCAGAGTTTCACGATTTCTCGCAATCTGAGGAGATCCTCCCTGCTCCTCTGGGGCATCAGGGCAAAACTCACCAACTCTCCCTCTTCGTTCTTTTCGGTGACGAGATCTTGGTAACGAGGATCTTGCTGCAGGACATAGTCCGTGGCCACCCAGTCCCGACATATCTTCAGGATGGGATGCTCGGTAACATCCTCAACCCTTTCCCCGTCGCAGTAAACCACCCGACCGTCTTTGAGGCTTTCTATGTACTGTTGTGGCGTAATGATTGCCATCTTCGGATCTCCCTGGATCTCCTTTCCTGGTGTGGAATGCTTGCGAGACCCCATGTCGGGTCCCGCCTGTCCAGCCTTTGTTGAGGGCTAAGACTCCAGATGAACCAGGTCGTCTTGGGGCGAAGACTTTCTTGATTTCCTGGTCAGCGAGGCCAAGAATCTGCGAATGGCTGTGCCGGAGCTCACCAATCCATCAGGTAGGAACAGAATAACCACAACGAATACGATACCGGTTACGATCAAATAAGCCGTCGGAACGGTGCGCCCCAATATTTCTCGAAGTATCACAAAGACAATACTGCCCAGAACAGGCCCCGTGAGCGTGCCCCAGCCACCTATGGTGACAGCAACTATCGCTCCAATGGTCCAAGTCATGGTGAATTGTGACGAAACATCAATAGTGCCCCGGTGATAGCTGAAAACGCCGCCGGCCACTCCGGCCAGGAAGGAGCTAATGATGAACACTATCATCTTGTATCTGGCTGGATTGATACCTGCGGCGTTAGCGGCATCCTCATCATCCCGAATCGCCTGTAGTCCCAGGCCTAATCTAGAATGCACCACGAGATAGACCACCACGATTGTTGCGATAGCTACAGTCAAGGCGATGTAGTAACTCTTGGTTAGGGTGAAACTTGCCCAGTGGGAGGCGGGCGAGTAGATCTGTAAGGTGAAAGTGGTGGTCATGACCAGTCTCAACACTTCAGCCACCGCCATGGTGCCGATGCCGAAATAGGCACCCCTCAAGCGCAGGGTAGGAGGACCAATAACGCAAGCTACAACCGTAGCCGCTATGCCACCTACCACCAAGGCCACGTAGAACGGTGCGCCGGCCACATAGACCAAGATGTAGCACAAAGCCCCGGTGCCGAAATAGGCGGCTAGACCTAGATTAACCTGGCCGGCATAGCCTCCCATCAGATTCCAGGCCTCACTAAGGGCGACATAGATCAGAAACGACACTAGGACAGTCAGGACATAGTTGCCAAGGTCTACCACCAGAGGAACAATTGTGAGAGCCAACCCAATTACAATCAGTGCCCCGATCGTGAGAAACCGACCAGCAACAGCTCGTCTTGCCTCGCTCATCTCTTAAACAACCCCTGTGGTCTGAAGATCAGTATCAGTATGAACACGGCAAGGCTGGCAATCCCCCGGTAGTGACCACCTATGGCCAGAGCACTCAGTTGCTCCAACGTAGCCATGATGAGGCCGGCAAGGAATACTTCCTTAATATTCCCCATTCCCGCGAGCACCAACACCACCATAGCGAACAGCACCCACCGCAAGCCTACGTCAGGACTGAGAGGATACATGATGGCAAAGCCAGTCCCAGCTAGACCAGCCAGAGCCAGGCTTATGCCGCAGCAGAGAAGATAGGTGCGGTCAATATCGACTCCCAGTAGGCTGGCTGCCTCCCAATCCTGCGCCGTCGCTCTTATGGACTTGCCAAGATAGGTCCTGCCAAGAAACAGATGCAAGGCAACAATGGCTAGGATGGTTATGGCGACGACGATCAACCCGGTTAGCGGGAGCCTAACGCCCAGTAGCTCGAGCATCCTCCCGGAGTAAGAGGCGTTTATGGTTCTGATATCAGTGTGCCACAGCGCAATAGCCGTGTTGTCCAGAATCAGTATGAGACCGAAGGTCATGATCAGAGAGCTGTTTATGCGGCGGTCCTCAGAAACCTTGCTCAGGCGGGAAAACAGCACTTTGTAGAGAATGCAACCCACTAGAAACATCAAGGCCATTACCAGGGGGATGGATACGATGGGGTCCACGTGCCAGAGAGTGAAAAGCCAGTAGCTTACATAACCGCCTATCATCATGAAGGAGCCATGGGCTATGTTGAGGTATTTCATGACTCCAAAGAGCAAGGCGAGCCCTATGGTCACCAGACCATAGAACATCCCGAGGATGATGCCATAGGCCAACACTTGCGGTAGCTGGGTCATACCCTGATCCGCCCTCTCAGCGCTCGGCGCTCATAATTGCGACGCGACGCCGAAATACGCGTCTTTGATGTCTTTTCTACTGAGCAAGTCCTGTGCTTCCCCCTCAGCCACGATTCTGCCGTTTTCAATGACGTATCCTCTATCTGCCAGCTCCAAGGCCATACGAACATTCTGCTCCACGAGAACAATGGCTATCTCTGTAGATTCGTACATCTGCCTCAGGGTCCTGAACAGGTGTTGCACCAGGAAGGGTGCTAGGCCCAGGGAGAGCTCATCAATGAGCAAAAGTTTAGGTTGAGACATCAGCGCCCTGGCGATGAGCAGCATTTGCTGCTCCCCGCCACTTAGCGTACCAGCGTTCTGGCTCTTGCGCGTTTGCAGGACAGGAAAAACCTCGAGAACCCAGGACATAGTGGAGTCTTTGACCCGCCTGGCCCGCTTGGTGAAGGCACCCATCTCGAGGTTCTCCAGGACGGTCATTTCCCTGAATACCTTTCTCTCCTCGGGCACCATGCAGACTCCAAACTCCACCGTCTTGTGCACCGGCTGCCCGACAAGATCAGATCCGTTGAACTCCATTTTGCCGGCGGCGGGTTTGTGCAAACCACAGATGGTCCTCAGCAGAGTGCTTTTCCCAGCACCATTGGAGCCGACGATGGTGACTATCTCTCTATCGTGCACAGTCAAAGATACCTTGTGCAGGGCTTGAAGGTCTCCGTGGTATACGTCGATCTCTCTGATCTCAAGCATGCTGATACTCGCCCAAATATGCCTCGATGACCTGCTCGTCGTTAATCACCTCGCGGGGTGTGCCCTCGAATATCTTCCTTCCCGCGCTCAACACTATCACCTTGTCGGATATGCCGAGTACTGCCTTCATTACGTGCTCGACAACGATCACGGTCGTCCCGGAATTCCTTATCTCCCGGACCAACTCCATGACATCTTCTATCTCCCTCAGATTCAACCCGGTCATCATCTCATCCAGGAGCAACAACTTTGGTTTGCCCCCTAGGGCACGGGCCAGCTCTACTCTCTTGCGGTCGACCAGACCAAGCATCCCCGACTTGGTCAGCCGCTTCTCCGCCAGGCCGGTAGCCGCCAGAATGGCCTCGGATTCTGCCTTCGCGTGTTTCATGCTCCGCACCGGCTCTCTTCCATTCAGGCAGCCGACCATTACATTCTCCAGTACGGTCATGTTGCCGAAAGGCTTATTCAATTGAAAGGTCCTCGCTATGCCAGCCTTGCATGCCTTGTGGGGAGCATTTCTGGTTATGTCCTCCCCGCAAAAGATCACCCTCCCCGACGTAGGCTTCAGGAAACCGGTAATTACATTGAACAAGGTGGTCTTGCCTGATCCATTGGGCCCGATCAGGCCAAGTATACTTGCTTCTTCCAGGGCAAAGCTTACGTTTGCCAGCGCCCGCAGACCGCCGAAATCCTTACTCACGTCCTGTAGTTCAAGAATCGTCATGGCCTCTCACCAAAGCAAGTTACATGCCCCAACCCCAGTCATCTGGCAGCAGGTGGAAGAAGACGCCAAGGTTAAAACACCTCGCGCACACCATGGGTCCAGCATGAGCAACCTCAGAGGCTCGCGCACTGGGCCCAGGCACAGACCCCACAGAGCCAAACCTGCATTGGAGCTCGGGAACAGATCCTACACAAAGCTTGCCGTGCCCAATCTCCGTGCCCGAGACTGGCAGCCGACACCTCGTGCCCACAGTCTGCCCATGGCACCGGCTACGCTGGAAAGGGAGACCTCAGGATCCGATACATCCTCTATCGGCCCGGTTGGCGAGCAGGTGTCCTCTACTCCATAGGTGACTGTCGATGTAGGTCCCAAGCACACCCTGAGGGTGTGCTTGGGACCCTCGTCTGTCTGCCTACCTCTCTGACCATGCCGGGAAGGGATAGACTACGTCTGTCTCAGCCATCTCGTCGGGCCAGACTATCGTTTCCACGCCGTCAATGTACTGTACAAGAAAATACTCTTTGTTAACCATGCCGTTCGGCTGGAACGTGATATGTCCCTCAATGGTGTCCAGGTCCGTTGCAGCCAAGGCATCTCTAACCTTGTCGTGGTCCAGTGAGCCAGCTCGTTCTATGGCATCAGCTATGACCTGTATAGCGGCATAAGCCTGTCCAGCCAACTCCGGACCATGCTCGCCGTCGTGCTCAGCCGCATACGCCTCATCAAACTCCGCAGCTCCTGGGTAGCCGGTAGCCCAGTGATAGCCGTTGGTGGTGATGACGTAATCGGCGTCTGGGCCCATGCTCAACCAGTCCGCCCGAACCGCGGGCGCGGAGAGCATCAGGATCGCCTTGGGGTTGAAGTCAAGCTGCTTCATCTGCTGCCAGAAGAGCATCCCATCCGGGCCGATCATGGGAGCGTACACAAAGTCAACGCCAGCTTCCTTGAAGGCCAGTATTTGGGTGGACAAATCGCTACTGAACCTCTGGTACTTCTGAATCACAACGTTGGTGGCGCCACGGCTAAAGGCTTCCTTCTGGAACCATACCGAGTAGTCGATGCCCATCAGATTCTGTTCTTCCATAAAACCAATGACGGTGGGCTTCGGCTCTGGGAACCAGTCGATCAACATGAACGGCCACTTGGCACAATCGGTGTTCATCCAGCCTATGTCAAAGAGATACCTGAAGCCGTGCATAAAGGGATCAACAAGAGAACCGTTGGCGATGACAATGGGAACGCCGTTCGTCTCAGCAGGCACCTGCCCCAGGGGCATGATGGCAGTGGTGCCTGAGAGAGCGACTACACCTTGCTCGATCAGATACTCCACTTCGGTGACAGCCTTCTGTTCGTCTGCCGAGTGATCCCCCCACAGGATCTCCACCGGTATCTTCTGGTCATACTCTTTAACGTAGATACCACCCTCGGCATTGATGAGGTCCGCGGCGTGGCTATAGCCCCACTTGGTCTGAACCCCAAATGCTGTCAGAGGACCTGTTTGGTCGGTCACGGTTCCGATCCTAATGGTCGCAGGGGCCTCTGGCGCTGGGGTCGTAGGAGCCGCTGCTGGTTGCGTCGCCGTAGCCGCTGGGCCTTCGGTCGTAGGAGCCGCTGTTGGCTGCGGGCCACAGGCCGGTAGACACGCCAACACGGTCACCACGAGGATCAGGGGAACACTCACCGTCATGCTTAGCCATCTTCTGTTCACCATCTTAAGATCTCCTTTTTCCTTCCCTTCTCACATTGCCGTCCATCTCATTGCACAGTCGATTTCTGTACGCTCGCCGACTTACCACCCCCTTTCCAGCGCGGTCAAGCGCCCCTATTGATAAGTAGTCGTGTTGTCCTCTCATCCCACAGCTGCGACCACACTCTGGCCGCCGTCCACCACAAAGACCGCCCCCGTGACGTAATCCGAGGCCGGCGACGCCAGATAGAGCGCCAGACTCGCCACATCCTCGGGCTCGCCGAAGCGGCCCGCCGGCAGGCTGCGCAGAGCCGGCTCGGCGATTTCCGGCGTCTGCCACAGCACCTGGCTGAAGCGAGTCTTGATCACCCCCGGCGCGATAGCATTGACCTGGATATTGGCGGGACCCAATTCCATCGCCAGCACCTTTGTCAGCATGATCACCCCTGCCTTGGAGATGCAGTACACGCCCATGCCCGCTCCCGGTCGCAGCCCGCCGATCGAGGCCATGTTGATGATCTTGCCGCCGCCTTGCCTCTCCATCTGAGGCGCTACCGCCTTACACCCTCGAAACACACCTTTCAGATTGACGTCGAGGATCTTGTCTACCTGCCCCTCGTCGGCGCTGAGCAGCGGGCCAAAGTGCGGGTTGGTGCCGGCATTGTTGACCGCCACATCCACCCTGCCAAAGCTTTCGACCGTCTGCCTCACCAGCTCCTCTATGTCGTCCGAGCGGCCCACGTGGGCCTGGACAGCAAGGGCTTCCGCGCCGGCGGCCTTGATCTCGTCTGCGACCATCTGCACGCCCTCCAGCTTGCGGCTGCTCACCACCACCTTTGCGCCAGCCTGTGCAAACCGCAGGGCAATTGCCCGCCCGATGCCTCGCGATGCACCGATGACCACTGCCACCTTTCCTTCAAGTGAGAATTCTGTCACGGGTTCCATCTCTGCGTAACAACCTGGCTTTCTAGGCTCGCAACACGCTCTCCGTGGCTTCCGCGAGTCGCTCGACCCGACCCCATGCAGGCTAATTCAGTCGCTCAAAGATACCGGCCGCGCCCATGCCGCCACCAACGCACATGGTGACCAGACCGAACTGAACGTCACGGCGCTTCATCTCGTTGATGATCTGCACGGTGAGCTTGGCCCCCGTGCAGCCAAGGGGATGGCCCAGGGCGATGGCTCCGCCGTTGACATTGGTGATCTCCTCGTCCATCCCGAGATCGCGGATGACGACCAGCGATTGGGAGGCGAACGCCTCGTTGAGCTCGATGAGGCCCATATCTTCCAGCGACATGCGGGTGAGTTCCAGGACCTTGGGCACAGCGACGATAGGCCCGATGCCCATCAACTCCGGCGGGACACCGCCCACAGCGAAGCCCACAAAACGGACCAATGGCTTGAGGCCCTGGGCTTCTGCCCTCTCCCGCTCCATGAGCAACACCGCTGCCGCCCCGTCGGACATTTGCGACGAATTGCCCGCAGTCACGGTGCCGTTCTTGGCAAAGGCAGGTCGCAGCTTGGTCATCTTTTCCAGCGTCGTGCCGCGTCGGGGGCACTCGTCGGCGTCAAAGACGATGGTGCGTATGCTAGGCTTGCCGTTATCCATCACCACCTGCTCGATTGCCAGCGGCACGATCTCGTCCTTGAACTTGCCCGCGTCCTGGGCTGCCATGGCCCTCATGTGGCTCCGGTATCCAAACTCGTCCTGCTCCTCGCGGCAAATGCCGTACTTTTCGGCGACGTTCTCCGCGGTCTGCCCCATGCTGCAGTAGATCTGAGGATAGTTTTCGGCCATCCAGGGATTGGGGGTGAACTTGTTGCCTTGCATCGGCACCATACTCATGGACTCGACACCGCCGGCGATGAAGCAGGTGCCAAAGCCGGCCACGATCCGCTCGGCAGCAGTGACAATCGCCTGCAAGCCGGAGGCACAGGCGCGGACGACGGTCTGTCCCGGCACGGTGTAGGGCAGGCCAGCGCGCAGCAACGCAACACGGGCCACGTTCAGCCCCTGCTCTGCCTCTGGGAAGCAGCAACCCATGACCACGTCTTCTATGTCTTCGGCTTTGACCGATCCAGCCCGGTTAAGAACCTCTTTGATCACCACGCTCGCCATCTCGTCGGGCCGCACGTCTACCAACGTTCCCCGCTTAGCCCGGCCCACCGCGGTGCGGGCAGCGGAAACTATCACTGCTTCTTTCACTTTCTCTTTCCTCTTCGTTTTCCCACTAGTTCCGTAATGGCTTGCCCGTATTGAGCATGTGGCAGATGCGGTCAATCGTCTTCTGTTCACCCAGCAGCGACAAGAACGCCTCTCGCTCCAGCTCCAGGATGTACTGCGGATCCACCCACTGCGGCTTGGTGAGCTTGCCGCCGCAAAGAATATAGGCCGTCTTGTTGGCGACAAGGGCGTCGTGCTCGGAAGCGTAGCCGGCCTCCTTCATGCCCCAGACCATCACCTCCAGCGCAGCCAGGCCGCTGGTTCCCATGGCCCAGATCTCCTTGCCACGCACCGCCGGGCGGTAGTCCGACCCGGCCATCTCCAACACCATGCGCTTTGCTTCGTGTAACAAGTGATCGGGATTCATGACGACCCGGTCGCCGGGCGTGAGAAACCCCCACTGGCGGGCTTCTTCGGCGCTGGCACTGACCTTGGCCATGGCGATCGTCTCAAAGATCCGCTGTATGAAGGGGAATAGGTCGGCGTTGGGGGTGTCCTTGGCCACCGGCGACACGACACGGCGCACCAGTTCTTTGCAGCCGCCGGAGGCTGGAACCAGCCCCACACGCGTCTCCACCTGGCCAACGTACGACTCGGCGGCCGCGCAGATTGCCGCCGCACCCATCATCACTTCTGCCCCACCGGCCAGCACCATGTTGAACGGTGCACTGACCACCGGCTTGGGGCCGTGGCGAAAGGCCATTAGCCCATCCTGCGCCATCTTGAGCGCCGCCTCCACCTGGTCCCACTCGCCCTGCTGTGCGCGCTCAACGAGCATATGGAGGTTGGCCCCGGTGGAGAAATGTTTGCCCTGGTTGCCGATGACAAGTCCCACCCAGTCTTCTTCCAGTTCCTCGCTGGCCTGAGCCATCATCTGGGAAATGTCTGTACCCAGGGCATTCATCTTGGAGTGGAACTCCAGGCAGAGAACGCCGTCTCCCATGTCCACCAGACTGGCACTGGGGTTGTGGGCAATGATCCGCTTCTCATCCGACTTCAGGTCTTTGATGACGATGGCGCGGGGGTCGGCCTTGGCGGCGACGTACTGCTTGCTGGCCGGATCGTAGTAGTACAGCCGACCGTTCTCTTTCTTGTAGAAACTGGTGTGTCCGGCAGTCAGCATCTCCTTGACCCACGGCGTGACCGTCATGCCTTCGGCTTCCATCCGCTCCACCGACTCGGCCACGCCCAGTGCGTCCCAGGTCTCGAATGGCCCGAGCTCAAGGCTGAAGCCCCACTTCTGGGCGTTATCAATGGACAGGATGTCGTCGGCGATCTCGGGCAAAACACTGGCTGCGTAGTTCAAGGCAAAAGCGGTAGTGCTCCAGATGAATTTCCCGGCGCGGTCGTGGGTTTGACCACACTCAGCCCAGGCTTCGGCGCAGAGCCTCTTGATCCGCTCGCCTACGTCCTCCACGTCCTTGTGCTTGTCCACCGATTCGAAGCGCGGCTTGGCCGGCGGTCGGTACTCCAGCGCCTCCAGGTCCAACGCCCAGAACTGGCGACCGTCCTCGGTCTCCACGCCCTTGTAGAAACCCTGCTTGGTCTTGTTGCCCAGCCACTTGCGCTCCAGCATGGCCTCGATGAGCGCATTGAGCTTTTCGTGCTTCAGTTCCTCACGGCAGGGATCGTGGGGGATGACCGGGTACAGGTTCTTGCTCACCTGGGCATGTATGTCGAAGCCCAGCAAGTCATACAGGCGGAAGGTAGCGGCCTTGGGATGGCCAACGAGCGGCCCGGTGAGGGCGTCTACCTCTTCGACGGTGTAGCCGTTGTCCAGCGCATAGTTCAGTGTGTGGGTCCCCACCATCGAGAAGAGGCGATTGGCGATGAAGTTGGGCGTGTCCTTGCAGATCACCACGCCCTTGCCCAGCGTCCGCGTGCCAAATTCCTTCATGAACTCGAGAACCTCAGGTTTGGTCTGCTCGTGGGGGATGATCTCCAGCAGCTTGAGATAGCGGGGCGGATTGAAGAAGTGCGTGCCCAGAAAGTGCGCCTTGAAGTCGTCGGAGCGCCCCTCGGCGAGGTCCTTGATGGGAATACCTGAAGTGTTGGTGCTGACGATGCTGCCTGGCTTGCGGACCTCCTCAATGCGGGCCATCAGTTGTTGCTTGGGGTCCAACTGCTCGACGATCGCCTCGACGATCCAATCCGCCTCGCCCACCCAGTCAGAATTGTCCTCGACGTTGCCCAGCGTGATGCGCCCGGTGGCGTCCCTGGTAAACAGATTGGCTGGGCGGGCCTTGACGCAGCGCTCCCATCCTTCGTTGACGATACGGTTGCGCACCGCCGGATGATCGAGCGTCAGCCCTTTGTCTTTCTCTTTGGACGTCAATTCCCGCGGGACGATGTCCAGCAGGTAGGTCGAGATTCCGATGTTGGCCAGGTGAGCGGTGATGGCCGCTCCCATGGTACCGGCGCCGATGACAGTTACTCGCGAAATGGCGTAACCCACAATCCAATTGCCTTTCCTAGTCTTCTTGGGCCGTCATTGCCGACGCGCCAATTCCTCAGAAGCTCACCTTGTCCTGACCCTTGAGCTTCAGTATCTCCCTGGCCTCATCAGGGGTAGCCGGCTCCAGACCCAGCTCCCGAGCTATGCGTATTATCTTTTCCACTTGTTCAGCATTGCTCTTGGCGAGCACACCTTTGCTCAAATACAGGTTATCTTCCATGCCGACTCTGGCGTTGCCCCCCATGATCATGGAGATGGTGCACATGGGAAACTGATGACGGCCGGCGGCACATACAGACCAGGTGAAATCGCCAATCGTTTCCCTGGCGGCATTGTATAGAAAGACCAGACTGTTCGCTGACGCTGGCATGCCACCTAGAATACCCAGGACAAACTGAAGATGAAGAGGTCGTTCAATGTGTCCTCTCTGGATCAAGAAGGCGAGATTATTGATCATCCCGGCATCGTATATTTCCAACTCCGGCTTAGTTTCGTTCTCAGCAAAGAGTTGGGCATACTCCCGCAGTGTCTTGAAGGTATTAGGGAAGATGCCATTCTCCGATTCCTCCAAGAAAGGTCTTTCCCACTCGTATTTGAAATCGGGGATTCCTTCAGCTATGGGGAAGATGCCAAAATTCAGCGAGCCGGCATTGAAGGAGGCCAGTTCTGGCTTCAAGGCCGATACGACCTCCGCTCGCTCCGCAACAGTCATGTCAGGAGTGCCGCCAGTAGTGAAGCAAAGAACAATATTGCATCTGCTTTTCACCTTGGTGGCGACTTCCCTGAATAGTTCTGTATCTGAAACTGGCATTCCATTTTCGGGATCACGCACATGAATGTGGGCAATCGCCCCGCCCGCTTCACATACCCTTATCGCCTCATCGGCAATCTGTTGCGGACTTATCGGCAGGTACGGCGACATGGTAGGAGTGTGAACACTGCCATTAAGGGCCGCAGTTACGATGACCTTCGCGCTAATCTTCTTTCTCCTTTGATCTTCGATAAGACTCTCTTGCCCGAGAGTAAATCACGTCACACTTCGGTCATTTGTGGGGCAACCAGCACTCCATCAGCTCCTCTATGGGCCACAGGCTGAGCAGTTCGTAGCCATCCTTGGTCACCGGAATATTCTCCTCCAGGCTGACGCCGTCTTTCCCGCCTTTCTTGCCGGTATAGAACTCTACAGCTATACACATCCCTTCCCTGAAGGTCTGGGGCTTCATGCCGGCGTGAACGTTCTGTTGATTGAAGAAAGGCCGATCGTGGAGGCTGAGACCCAGGCCGCACCCCAGGGCATAGGGGCCGATATCATTCCAGTCATCGTATCCCCACCACTGGGGCGAATCTGGCCATCTCAACATCACGTCCGGATCAGTCGCCCCGTCCCTGATCGCGTTCATACCGTCGTACAGATAAGCGCAGACCATCACTTAAACTCCCAATGAGTTGAACTTGTCAATCAGTCTGAGTCCGGCGAAAGGAGAAGTATTCGTAGCCTCCCTTATTTGATCTCGTCTTCCTCCACACCTCCGTCAACGCGGGGACGTATGACCTTGCCCTTCTTCTCGGCTTTGCGAACGAGTTCAGCTTCTTCGCGAGCCCACTCCCAGTAGCTAACATCGTGGGGAGAATGTTCGGTGGCGGTGACGTACATTTCCGTTGAGAAGCTGTTGCGCAGCTCTTTCGCGATATCCTCTTTCCAGGGCATACGGAGTATCTGGGTAGTGATACGGCGGGTTACGCGCGAGCCGGTGCGCATAATGAGCTCGGCGATCTCCCAGGCGCGCTTATAGCAGGATTCGACGTCAGGGCAGATCTCGTTGACCATACCGAGGGCAAGCGCCTTTCGTGCAGTGATGATCTCGCCGGTCAGCTCGGCATAAGCGAATCTCTTGCGGCCCATGAGCTCGCGCCATGCGATCTGAATCCCGTCACCGGGAACCATGTTGACGCGGAAATGCATGTCTGTTGTCCAAGCGTCCTCTGTGCAGAGGGTGATATCGCAAAACACTACCAGATCCGTGTGGAAGGCGGCGCCGTTCCAAACGCCAATTGTGGGAACCTCGACGTCAAAAATCTGACCTTCTATGTCATTTGTACCGTCATAGTACTGATACTCATACATCTTCCAGGCCTCTTCCGGTGCCGATGAGAATTCAGTAGCAGGTTCCCATTCTCCACCTGGTTCCTTGATCCGGCCTATGCCTTTAGTGAAATCCTTGCCCGTGCCGCCCAGGATTATGACCTCATTGTCCGGGTCCCGGCCTGCCCAGTCAAAAAAGTAGTGCAGGGCCTGATGGGGGGCAGCCCCCCACTGCATGCTGTCGCCGTTGGTGG
>CAZBJW010000045.1:0-21373 GCA_964492135.1 uncultured Anaerolineales bacterium | reverse complement strand
GATGTGGACAGGGCCAGCCCAGAAGAGGCTCGAGATGTGGCCAGCGCATTTTCCCACGAGTTCGTGGCCTTTCACGCGGCGCAGATACTGGACATAGATCGCAGGGATCGGGTGCAGATACGCATACTCGAGGATGCCAGGTATGGTTGGGTGCACTGGCCCAAGACCAAGACGCTGGCTCTCGCAGGAGGTGTCTCCGGGCTTCTCGGCGGGCTGCTGCTGGCCTTCGGCCTGGAGTATCTTGAATCTGACGTTTTGAGGTCCTTGGAGGATGTGGAGCGACACGTCGGAATACCTGTGCTGGGCTCCATCCCGACCATAGGGGCACGCCAAGGGTCGCGGCGGTCAGGGGGGAGGGGAAGGCGTTTCGTCCTGCCGTGGGCTAGATAGGTCGCCTGGGTTTTCCCCCTGGTTTCTCAAGCCAAGAGTAGTGCTCTGCTGTATTTGCCGCTAGAGAGGCGTGGCGATATAATCATGTGCCGCTTACTGATCTTGGAGGCTTAAGTCATGGCTCAGACCGCTCGTTCTGATAGTTTGGTCACCCTCACCACGCCTCGCTCCCCTATCAGCGAAGCATATCGCACGTTGCGCACCAATCTGGAATTCTCCAGCCTGGACCAGCCCATAAAGACCATGGTGGTTACTTCTCCTGGGCCGGAGGAGGGCAAGTCAACCACCTTGGCCAATCTGGCTGTCACGATGGCCCAAGCTGAGAAAAGGGTCATCTTGGTGGATTGCGATTTGAGGCGCCCGTCGCAGCACGAGATCTTTGGTGTGAGCAATGGTGTTGGCCTCACGACCATGGTCGTGGATGAGGGAGCAATGGCTGATCCGCCTCTGCAAGAGACGGAGGTACCCGGGTTATGGCTCCTGCCGAGTGGTCCTCTTCCTCCCAATCCATCGGAGTTGGTGGGCTCGCGACGCATGGGGGAGATTATTGCAGCGTTGTCTGAGAGAGCGGACATGGTCCTGTTCGACGCTCCGCCTATCATCGCCGTGACTGATGCCGCCGTCCTCTCTTCCAGAGTCGACGGAGTGCTGCTCGTCATCAAGGCTGCAGGCACCAAGCGAGATCATGCTCAAAAGGCAAAGGCTCTGCTGGAGAAGGTGAATGCCAATCTCGTGGGAGCGGTGCTGAGCAATGTGAAGATCGACACCAGCCTGCACAGGTACTACGCTGAGCACAAAGGCGATTGACGGATGAGGCCAACGGGGGTGTAATGAAGGCATTGATCCTGAGTGGGGGTAAAGGCACTCGCCTATACCCCATTACCTATACTAGCGCCAAACAACTGGTGCCTGTGGCCAACCGGCCAGTACTCTTTCGCGCGATAGACGCCATCGTGGAGGCCGGCATCACTGATATCGGCATCGTCGTCGGCGATACCGCCCCCGAGATCAAGGCGGCGGTGAAAGACGGTTCCGAGTGGGGCGCTGCTATCACCTATATCGAGCAGGAGGCTCCACTGGGGTTAGCCCATGCGGTGTTGATTTCGGAGCAGTATCTTGGTGACGATAGCTTCGTCATGTTCCTGGGCGACAATGTCCTTCAGGGGGGGATAGCGGACCTGGTGGCACAATTTGCCCAGAGTGACTGGAACTCCCAGATAGTCCTCACCAAGGTGGACAATCCCCAGTACTTTGGGGTGGCGGAACTGAGGGATGGTCGGGTTGTGCGGCTGGTGGAGAAGCCTCAGGAGCCACCTAGTGATCTGGCCCTGGTGGGCATCTACATGTTCGATCGGAATATCTTTGAGGCGGTGAAGAACATCAAGCCCTCATGGCGTGGGGAGTTGGAGATCACCGACGCCATCCAGTATCTCTTGGATCACGGATACAGGGTCTATCCATACATCCACAAGGGATGGTGGATAGACACGGGAAAAGCCCGCGACATGTTGGACTGCAATCGTCTTCTTCTAGAGAACATCGAAGCTGATAATCTGGGCACTGTGGATGAGGAGTCTCATCTCTACGGGCGCATCATCATCGAGAAGGGAGCCGAGATCATCAACAGCACTATTCGTGGGCCGGCCATCATTGGAGAGAACAGCCGCATAGTGGACGCGTATGTTGGCCCGTTCACCGCTGTCTATCATGACGTTCTGATCCAGAACAGCGAGATAGAACACTGCATCATCTTGGAGAACTGCAGGATCACGGACATTGGAGCCCGGATAGAGGATAGCGTGATCGGGCGCAGTGTGGTGATTACCCGCTCGCCTCTGAGGCCAAAGGCGTACCGGATGACGATAGGTGACCACAGCCAGATTGGGATGCTGTAGCAGCCCCTCGCCCGAGGTGCTGTCTCAGTCTCTCGGCAAACTGGCGGACCCCTGGAATACAAGACTTGCGGCCATCTCCGTCCTGAAGGAAGATCTGCCGGTATGAAGGTGACGCTGGTTTGCAGCGGAGGAGGCATAAACGGCTTCAACAGTGCCGGCAAGGGCATGTCCGGAGGCTGGATTGGCCACGGACTGGCCTTGCTCTCGGCCTGTGCCAAGGAAGCTGGCCACGAGGTAAGCCTCATCGACCGGCGGGCCCTGCGAGACTGGGATCATTTCCGGCAGGAAGTGCGCAGCCGGGCTCCGGAAGTGGCAGGATTTGGAATGCTGAGTGTGGACTTCAATCCTGCCATGAGAGGCATCGAACTCGTCAAAGAGGCGAACCCGAATACCATCACCGTAGTCGGTGGCCCCCACCCCACTTTGGTGCCTGACGAGGTGTTGAACAATCCCCTAGTGGACCATGTCGTTACCGGCGAGGGTGAGATTTCCTTCATCGAGATGCTGCGCAGGTTCGAGCAGGGCGAGAAGGTGGAACGGCTGGTGAACGGTGACCGACCCAACCTCGATGAGCTACCCTTCGCTGATAGGGAGATCTACCTGGAGGAATGGCGGAAAGCCGGCTACGAGTATGACTCGCCGGAGGCCCCCCTTTCGTCTGAGACTCATCCTCCTTTTGTGACCATCATCGCCGGTCGAGGCTGCCGCTACAATTGTGCCTTCTGCAAGCCGGGCGAGGACATCCTC
The DNA here is from genome assembly GCA_964492135.1 of uncultured Anaerolineales bacterium. Lineage (GTDB taxonomy): Bacteria > Chloroflexota > Anaerolineae > UBA7937 > B3-Chlor > CAYGAW01. Next base: position 18,341 of record CAZBJW010000045.1, on the reverse strand, counting down.
TTCGGCAAGGGAGTGCGACGGCGAAGTGTGTCTCATGTCATAGCGGAGTTGAAGCAACTGCGCGACACGTACCACTTCAACACTTTGATGATTCATGATGACTGCCTGACCGAAGATCGGGCATGGGTGCAGGAGTTCTGCGACGCATATGAGGCCGAGGGGTTTACACAGCCCTTCTGGTGCCAGGCCCGAGTTGACCACGTGGTCAAACACGAGGACATGATCAAGCGTATGGCGGAAGTGGGCTTGGAGGGGCTCTTCCTGGGTCTTGAGAGTGGCAGCGATCGCGTCCTCAGGTTCATCCGCAAGGGTACAACAGTCGCCAGGAACTTGGAAGCAGCGCATATCTGCCGCAAGTACGGCATCCTCATCTGGGCCAACTACATGTTGGGACTACCCACGGAGACGGAAGACGAGATCAGGGAAACGATCGCCATGCTGAAGGAGATCGATCCTGATTACTACAGCCCGGCGTTCTACACACCATATCCAGGCAATGATCTTTACGACTACTGCATAGATCACGACTTGTCGCTAGTGAAGGATCACGATGGCTTCAGCCGCAACCCCACCGAGCCCAAGATCAAGGGCCACGACCCCGAGTTCCTGAGATGGGCCTTAGTAGAGTCCCAGCGCAGAAAACTGCGCAATACGATCAGGCGAGATGCCAGGTACTACTTGAAGCGCTACGCTTCACCCCGTAAGGTGATCGCCAAGGTAGGCAGGGCGATGAAAGCTCAGCTTGGAGGGGAGGGAATGACATGACTCCATTGGCGGGTGGAAAAGTGAGCTATGAGCGTGTGCTCCAGGCCATAGGCCGTCTGGCGGAGAACCAGAGGTTGCGCGAGATCTGCATTCTGGAGGTTGAGGGAGGCGTGGTACTTCAGGGTCAGGCCCTAGTGAGCACGAGGGAGGGCTATCACGTGGCGTCCAGAACCAAGGTCCTCAGTCATGAGGATCTAGAGAAGTTGATGCGCGAGTTGTGACAGAGATCTGCAGGCAGGAGGGGGCTGATGCAGAAGCTTTTCGAGGGCATGGCCAAGACCGACTACCAGGACGTCCTGAGGACCATCGGTCATTATGTTGACGAACACGGCTTCACGGGCATACGACTCATCGAGACTGAAGACGGCTTGATCCTCCAGGGCAAGATCGGCACGGGTGAGCTAAGGGGAGAGAAGAAAACGGAGACCTATCTCCTCACTGTCCAGGACATCAGGGACTTGATGAGAGAGGCTTATACTCGTCGGGGCAAGAAGATATAGCTTGTTGTGAGATCACTCCGGTAGGAGGTCCGGAACTTTGAGGAGCTTGCTGATCACCGGTGGCGCTGGCTTCATCGGGAGCAACTTTGTCCATCATATCCTTGACAAGTATGCGGACTACAAAGTAGTCGTTTACGACAAGCTGACCTATGCCGGCAATCTGGACAACTTGCGCGATGTGGCTGATGACCCCCGTTACAGGTTCGTCAGGGGAGACATTTGCGACATGGAGCACCTCGACCAGGTGGTCCGGGAGCACGCGATCGACAATATAGTCAACTTCGCCGCTGAGACTCACGTAGACCGCAGTATTCTCGAACCGGGGAGTTTCATTCGAACAGACGTATACGGCACTCACGTTCTCTTGGAGGCCGTAAGGAAGTTCGGACTAGAAAGGATCGTGCACATTTCTACCGATGAGGTCTACGGTAGTGTGCTCGAGGGATCCTCCGTGGAGACGGACAGACTTCTCCCCAACAGCCCGTATTCCGCCAGCAAGGCTGGCGGAGACCTGATGTGTCGCGCCTATCATGCGACGTACGGCGTGCCAGTAGTAATCACCCGCGGTTCGAACAACTTCGGACCCTATCAGTATCCAGAGAAGGTCATCCCTCTTTTCATCACCAACGCATTGGACGATAAGCCGTTGCCTCTCTACGGCGATGGACTGAATGTCCGGGACTGGCTGTATGTTCTCGATCACTGTGAGGCCATTGACTTGATGCTGCACAAAGGGCAGGACGGGGAGAACTACAATGTCGGAAGCGACAACGAGCTGACCAACCTGCGGTTGACGGAGATGATCTTGGAACTGACGGGCAAACCGAAGAGCCTGGTCGAGTTCGTTGAGGATCGGCCGGGCCACGACAGGCGATACTCGCTGGATTCCACCAAGATCCGCCAACTGGGATGGCGTCCCAGGCATGACTTTGCGGAGGCCTTGGAGGGGACCGTCCGCTGGTACAGCGAGAACCGCTGGTGGTGGGAGAAGATCAAGTCGGGAGAATATACGGGCTACTATGAGCAACAGTATGGGGCCCGACGAGTTCTCGGTAAGCCTGCAACCTGACGAGGGCGCGGTGGACACCTGAGGGAGCCCGAAAAGCGCCTTGAGCGTCTAGCAGAAGAGTCTCCATCTGATGGCGAACTTGGGCACCATCGATGGAGGCTTTCTGTATTCGCCTTCCGAACTCTAACTCCGCGGTTATCTGCGCACCTCCCCACCGATACCAGAGCCCACCATTCTGGTACTCTCCTGAGGACATCTCCTCGTGGACCAAGAATCCCTCTGGATACGCTGGGTACAGGTTCAGTCCAGGTCTATGTGCTCGGGCGTTGACGCGAGCGTATTCCTAGTTAGACAACAGCCGCCGGGTGCGCGACGGATCGCTGAGGCCGAAGTGTGCGGCCAACGCCTTGGATTTGCCGATCACCTCCTCCTCTGGCAAGTCAAGGACCAACGAGGTGGGGCGTAGGTGGACAACCGAGAACCCTCGCTGCGAATTGTCGGCCGCTTACGTCACGGCGGAGGGAATCAGCCGCCGAGCTGCAACTACTGCCGACGGGAGCATGGAGAGGAAGATAGCGATGACCACAGCGGGCATCCTGTCTTGGGCCATCCTCGGCACCCAGTCAAGACTGAGTTTGCTTGGAGGCGGCCAAGGTCCGGAAGATGAGATAGGCCATCCACAGGGACGCTGCTGTGAGCAGGCTGCGGAAGATGGCGATGACAGCTTTGTAGTTGGTGTAGGCCTGGATAATCAACTCCGGTGGCGTCAGGCGGGAGAACAGAGATGGATTGAGGGGCAGGAATAGCCACCACGTCGTCTGCGCGCCCCAGTTGAGGAGATAGACAGCATACCCGGCGATCTGAACGAGGTGGAACCACAGAAGCTGCGGCTGCTCGGCGATCTCCAACGCCAAGAAAGGCAGGACTGCGAAGAAGTACTGAGGGTTGAAGAAGGCTAGCGAGAACATGGTCAGGAACACCATGGACGAGTACTTCCGAACCACCACGTAGGAGGACAGGTCCCTCTCCAGGCTGCTGAACAAGAGGAGTGCGTAGGCGATCACGAAGAGCACCAGTTCGTCATGGAGGATGATGGGCAGCTTTGCTGCCAGCAAGAACTGTCCATGAGCTTGGTCCAGAAGGGCTACCACGCGGGGAAAGGCCCCGGACACAAGCGCGAGCAGGGCGACACCGCCAACGATCCCAACTCCCAGAAGGAGGCGCTTCTGCCTGCGGAGTTGCCTGAACGCCCCGATGAGGAAGAAAGGCGCCAAGGCTGCGAATATCACACGTGATAGCACGGTGAGCGCCAGGCCTGTAAGAGATGCAAGAGGTCGGACCCGCTGGAAGAGACACAGGCTGAGCAGGACGAAGAAGGCAGCCACCACATCGTAGCGACCGTACAGATAGGAGATGTACAGGCCTATGGGATTGAACATCCAGAAAGCAAAGGAGATGACAGCCCCTCTGGAGCGCTTTCGCAGCACTGCCAGTAGGAGGAAGGCGCAGCCTAGGTCGAAAGCCAGGAGAGGGAGCTTCAGGATGACGAGGGTCAGGTGGATTCGCGGAGCGGTGGCAATCTGCATGCGCAGATCGAAAGCTCCCTGATACTCCTCCTGGCCCATCATTGCCCATTCATCACCCCATATGATCTCGGCGGGCGACAGTATTGGCTGGAAGAGCCGTATCGTCGCCGCATAGAGGAGGGAAGGAATGGGTTGCACTGAGAGATCCTTAGTCACTTCGCCGTGCAAAGCCAGATTCTGAGCATGGTACGTGATCCAGAAGAGGTCGGGATGGAAGGCTATGGGCATGAGCACTACGCGCACCAGTAAGCCCAGGACAAGGAGCACGATGATCATGCGGTTGAACGACTTGGGTTCTTCCTGGAATGAGAGAAGAAGAGCTGAGGACAATCTTTGCACTCTTTCCATGATAGGTCTACGCCTTCGTTAGTCGGCAGCGCATATCGCGGTATGGTGGAGCGCCGCTCAAGGGATCACAAGAGAGATCATCAACCAGCCAGTTGGCATTATGCGGCCCGGGCCAGCCGTGGGGTATGGACACGGTTCGGCTGTGTATCCCATCTACCAGCCTGGCCTTGAACACCGCGACCCCGACTTCGGTTTGTATCCTCACCTCTTCGCCGTCGGCAACTCCTATCTCACAGGCCAAGGCAGGGCTTATCTCGGCCACCGGTTCAGGGTGCGCTTTGCGGAGTGCGGGGATAGTTCGATGTTGCGAATGGTAGAAGTGAGGGACCCTGGCGCCAGTGATCAGGCAGTGCGGGAGGGAGTCATTCTCTGCCCAATCTAGTGGCACCGTGGGCAAAGGGTCATAACCCCGCTCCTGCAGCGAGCCGCTGTATAGTTCGATTCTGCCCGATGGGGTGGTGAATCCTTCCGCCAGGACGCGGCCTGGGGTCGTAGACTCAGCAGATGCGTGGGCTCTCCAGCCAGCCCCTTTCAGCGCTGCATGCAGAAGCTCCTGGTCGCTGGCGAAGGAGAAGAATTCATCAAAACCCAATCTTCGACCTAGAAGGCTTAGGAACTTCCACTCCGCCAGGGACTCATATAATGGTTCTACGATAGGAAGCCTCGTCCGGACCGGATAGTCTCGTCGCAACGACTGGACGCTGATCTCCCCCTTCTCCAGGAAGGTGCAGCCCGGCAGGACTACATCAGCCATTTCGGTGGTGTCATTCATGAATAGATCTTGCACCGCCAGCAGGTCGAGCTTGGCCAAGGCTCGCTTCACTTTGGCCGTGTTGGGAAAGCAAGACAAAGGGTTGCCCTCGATGACCATGAGTCCCCGCAGGGGGTAGGGATCCTCGGAGAGAAGCGCTTCTGGAAGATAGCCGCTGGCGTCTCTGGCAAGGGGGAACCTCTGCTTCCAGAACGCCTCTGCAGGTGTAGGCAGGTCTTCGGGTACGGCGAGGCTCTTCAGGCGACGATACGGAGTGAGCATCAATCCGCCCCGCACATCGACATTGCCGGTGATAGCTAGCAGAATAGCCATCGCCCGGAGCGTCTGTGTAGCGTTGCCACAGTGCAGCACGCCCTCACGGCGGTCCAACGATGCTGGCTTGGTGAGGGCGAATTCCGTCGCTACCTTTTCTATGACCTGTGCTGGAATGTCTGTGATGCCCGCAGCCCACCGGGCCGTATATGGAGTAACGTGCTCAGACAACTCCTCGAAGCCCACGGTGTGGGTGGCGACGAAGGTCTCATCATGCAAGTCGTGCGTCACTATGTGATGGATCATGCTCAAGGCCAAGGCCAGGTCGGTGCCTGGTCTGATCTGCAGATAGGTGTCGGCTTTGGCCGCCAGGGGAGTGCGGCGGGGGTCGACGACCACCAGTTTGGCACCCCTCCTCCGGGCCGCCATGATATCGGCGCTGATACCAAGAAAGCGATGGATCTGGGTCACAGGAGGATTTGTGCCCCACAAGATAATGTAGTTGGCGTTCCTGAGGTCGCACCAGGGCATGGGAGGGCGGCCAAAGGTGTTGCCATACGCCAGGACCTTGGGCCCCACGCACACCGACCAGGTACCAGTGACATTGGGAGTACCATACAGCCTGGCCAGGCGACGGAGCACCATCTCATCAAGGACCTTGGCCGTCGTTCCATGGTACCAAACCAAGGCCTGCGGCCCGTAACTGTTTCTGATGGCCTCCATTTTCCCTGCGATGAAGTCGATGGCCTCGTCCCAGGAAACACGCTGGAACTCAGCGGATCTCTGTCTCCTGAGCAGAGGGTAGCGCAAGCGATCCTCAGCGTAGAGGATTCGCGGCGCATTGCGCCCTTTCACGCACAACTGGCCCCGACTCCACTCATCTGCGGGGTCGCCTTCTACCCTGACCACCTTGCCGCCTTCGAGATAGGCGATCATGCCACATTCGGCGCGGCAAATCTGGCAGAACGTGCGTTCGCTCTTATGAGACATGCGATTACCTGTAAGTGCCAACTTGCAGGCGGGATTATAGGTCGCCTGTTGACGTGGAGCAAGGCGTGGGGCTTTGGGGTTGTGGTGCCCTGTGGCTGGCAGCCAACCATCCTGCCACCATGCTCTGAAACACGTGAGGCGCCGCTGGGGTTTCGTGCCTGCATCTGTCGCTCTGAAGAGAGCTGTGGTAGAATGGTGCTGTATGATCGAGTTCTCCATCTCCACCTCCTTCATCAGAGCAGACGTCTCTGGTCTGAGACATCTCATCTCCTTGGGTGACTTTCGCAAACTGGAGATTGGCTTCTACGATGAAGAGATGCTGCCAGTGGTCATGGATTTCGCCATCAACGAGGGCTTGACTTACGGGTTCCATGACCCCCTGCCTCGCTTGCCAGACGACACCTATCCATTTCTCACGGATCCAGACTACCAGAAGCGGTGGCGCACACTGGATTCGATGTACCGTACCCTACAGACGGGCATCCGGTACGCGGCGGAATACATCGTCGGCCATATCCCCTCTGTCATCTGGGAGCCACAAGCGAGTCTGACCAAGGAGAAAATCATCGAATTGGCCCACAATAGCTGCGACCAGCTCACCGCGTGGAGCAAGGAGTCAGGTATCCCTTTTGCCCTGGAAAACGTGGGCCCTAACCCCTACTTCTTTGAGGTGGAGGCCTTTCTGCAAGTCATGGAGGCCCATCCAGCCCTGGAATTCTGCCTCGATATCGGTCATCTGCACCTGATGTCCATCTACGCGGGACTAGATTCCTTGGATTTCGCCACCAGATTGGCGCCCTACACCTCGATCATCCACGTGTATAATGCTACCCCGGAGATGTACCGCAAGTATCATCACGTCCCTGCACATCCCTCGCAGCGGCCTGAGGATGGCTGGGCAGACATTCCCGCCATACTGCAGTGTGCGCTGGGACGCCAGGAGGGTAGCCTTACCGTGGTATTCGAGTACTCCCCGCAGTATCCGGCGGATGTGGCTTTCATCAAGGAGGGGATACAGTGGGTCAAGGGCGTCGCAGCGAGGGAATAAACTATCTTTCCAAGATGATAGTTACAGGGCCGTCGTTGTGAATCTCCACAACCATCATTGCGCCAAAGATGCCGGTCTCGACGTGGAGGCCCTCTTCCTTCAAGTACCGCACGAACTTGTCCACCAGGGGTGCTGCTATGTCTGGTGGGGCAGCCTCTGTGAAGCTGGGGCGCCGACCCTTGCGGGTGTCGCCGTAGAGCGTGAATTGCGAGACCACCAGCGTTTCCGTATTGAGTTCCAGGGCGGAAAGGTTGAACTTGCCCTCATCATCAGCGAAGATACGGAGATTGGCTATCTTGCTGGCCAGGAACTTCGCCTCTTCCTCTCCATCGTCATGGGTCACGCCGAGAAGTACAACCAGTCCTTGGCCGATACTCCCGACCGTTCTGCCATCCACCGATACCGAGGCTTTGCTTACCCTTTGGACTACGGCCCGCATCTCTTTCCCCTGGCAGCTTGTTTGTTGGAGATTTGCGCAAATGCCTACAATCTGGTATGCTTGGAGATGCTAGGAACTACCGCAAGGAAAGGCTGAACTGTGATCAAACTTCTTATGAGTTGGGACATCAAGGCTGGCAAAGAAGCAGAGTACATGGAATTCGTGACCCGAGAGTTCACTCCTAGCCTGATGAAGATGGGTATTCAACCCACCGAGGCCTGGTACACCGTGGAAGGCAACGGTCCTCAGGTGTTGGCAGGCGGTATCACCAAGGACCGAGAGACGATGATTACAATCCTTGAAAGCGACGAGTGGGACGGACTTGAGTCGAAGCTCCTAGACTATGTCCGCAACTATAAGTATAAGGTAGTCCGTGCCACCGGACAGTTCCAACTCTAGCAGGCAACACACACCTGGCGTTACTCCTTACGGTCAGCCGTAGCTTTTTCTCTTTCCTTGGTTTCCCCACCATCGCCCCCGGGCAGCTCCTTAGCGGTCTCCTTGGCTGCCAGTTGACGATTGTCCGTCACATAGAACCCAGATCCCTTGAAGATTATGCCTACGGGTTGGATGACTCTTTGAACTGGCCCTCCGCACTCAGGGCATGCTTTCACCGGTTCATCTGTGAAGTGTTGCAGTCGTTCGAATCTGCGATTGCAGTCCCGACACTCATACTCATAGATCGGCATACAGTAATACACACCTCCTCATGGCTGTTTCGTTTCTCGTTCGGCGCTGACCACGGACCGCACCCACAGAGAGACTCGCAGATCAACCTCGCGGCAATCGGCTCTGGGTCAGCTATATGCTTCCCCACTGAGCAACAATCTCGGTGGCCGCAACCGCAAGGGGACTCAAGAAGCTGCCTCAAGCCTGGGCACGAACCTCGAGATCAAAGACTCCCTGGAGTATGACGTCCAGGGCAATGACTCTGGCTTCTTCCGCTCCGCTGCCTTCGGTCCGCGAGTAAGCCCGCTACAGCGGCAACAAATGTATATGATTTGTCTGTAGCTCACAACCGATGCGGCCGAGATCGACGCCAATCTTATCTCTTCCAACTATTTTACGCCATTTACGTTGACGGAGCAAGTCTTGACAAATCTCGTCGCGCCATGGATAATCGTGTGCTATCGAAGCTACAACGCTGTCAGAGTGAGGTCGATGAGCAAGAACACCGGCGCCATTGGTGTGTTCGACTCGGGCGTGGGGGGGCTCTCGGTGATGCAGCAAATCATCAGGGAACTGCCTTACGAGGACGTAATCTTCTTTGCCGATACCCTCCACTGTCCTTATGGTCGGCGGTCGCACCAGGAGATCCAAGATCTTGCGCAGGGAATCGTCGCCTTTCTGGTCTCCCGGGGAGCAAAGGTCGTAGTAGTGGCGTGCAACACTGCATCCGCTGCCTCATTGCACCATCTGCGGGAGACCTTTGACCTGCCTATAGTGGGTATGGAACCAGCGGTCAAGCCGGCGGCCGAACGGACCAACAGCAATGTCGTGGGAGTCATGGCCACTGAGGCGACGTTTCAGGGAGCCCTGTTCGCCAGCCTAGTGGAGAGGTTTGCTGCAGATGTTGAGGTGGTGACCCAAACGTGTCCTGGGTTGGTGGAGAGGGTGGAAGCGGGACTGATCCAGGATGCCGGAACCATGGAGATGCTCAGGAGGTATCTCCAACCGATGATGGACGCGGGAATAGACTCCCTCGTGCTGGGCTGCACGCACTACCCCTGTCTACGACCGCTCATAGAGGAGATAGTCGGGGATGGGGTGGAGATCATCGATCCCAGCCCTGCAGTGGCCCGGCAGACAGCGCGGGTGCTGAAACGGGAAGGATTGGTGAGGGAAGGGGAAGGAGGAGCGCGCACCTACTACACAAGCGGAGACCCGCGGGTTTTCGCTCGACTCCTCGGCAAACTGACCGACCTGGATGGGCCGGTGTTTGCAGCGAGGTGGGAGGAGGGTGCGGCTATCTCATGCCCGGCGAAAGGTTGACCAGGCGCGCCCTGGCGAGGGGCGTCGTGGCTGTTGGTTTGGTGTAGGGCTGTTCTGTCTTCCGTTCTCGGGCTGTCAGACCTGGCTGCCAGGGCTTGAGTTGGAGGTGTGCTGATGAAATCGTTTCCGTTCGAGGGAGAGGGAGTGTTACTCGGTCGGCTTGATAAGGGACAGGATATCCTGCAAGGGCTGACCGAGTTTTGTGTCAGTGAGGGAGTAACCGCGGGAAGCATCCAGGGACTGGGTGCGGTGCAGCGCGGCGCTGTGGGGTTCTATGACCAGCAGTCTGCCGCGTACCGAGAGCTTCGCCTCGATCAGGAGATGGAGATTGCCTCCTTGGTGGGCAACATATCCGCTAAGGAGGGGGAGACCTTCCTGCACTGTCACATCATCTTGGCCGATAGAAATGGCCGCTGTTTTGGGGGACACTTGGCGGAGGGAAACGTAGCCTTTGCCTGCGAGTTCGCCATCACAGTACTGGAAGGCCCGGCTCCTGAGCGGACCCATGATCAAGCCACGGGCCTCATGCTCTGGTAGCTCTGCCCCTGACGGACGATACGTCCCTGACCGTATAGCGACGTCGCCGGAGGCCTGCCTCGTCCGACTCCACGGCACGATAGGAAAGGTCAAGCACTCACGATCCTTGACTTCCTTCACTCGATCGGGGCTCGAGGGTTCACGTGGCTCAGCGCCATGCGGTCGTGTTGATCCACGCCGAGCCTCGCCTCGATAATAGCGACCAGAGACTGCTACGTGAGATAGAGCCACGGACTAACACCGCTAGGACATAGTCACCAGACCTTGTCCAAGCAGAGGCAGGCTCAGGAGGGCCAGGCCGAATCCCAGAAGGGAGAGAAAGGCCAGCGGCTTGCCTCGCGAAGTGGGCATGGAACGGGCATGTAGAGTCATAGTCGAGACCAGCCACAGTACGAGCAGCCAGACCTCAGCTGCACGCCATGTCCAGTAACTCCCCCATGCCAGTTGTGTCCACAGCGCAGCGGCGACCACGGAGGCGGTCAACCAGGGGAAGCCGATCGCTAGCGCCCTGCGAGTGAACGTCCCAGAACGTGCCGTGGATATCTGCTCGGCAGCGAGCCTGCTGCGAGTCAACAGCGGTGCCGCGAAGTATGCGAGGGCACCTCCCGCCGCGGCACTGTAGGTGCTGAAGGCTATCAGGGCGGTCACTAGGTGCACAAGGTACCATGGGCTGCGAGTAAAGGGCGAAATCTGCAGAGTCTCCAGAACCGGGGCGGCAAGGAGCACGATGCTATACGTGTCCATGAGAAAGGCCGAGGTGACAACGAAGGGTCCCGCGCCACCGTCGGGCCCCAGCTTCTCCAGCACAACATAGGCAAGGATGGCTGCTTCGACGAGAAGAAGGACGCTCAGATAGGGGTGCGCTAACGACCAAGGCCCCAACCGCGCGACAGAGCAGAGAAGCGCGAGCCCTTGACAGCACAGAAAAGACAATGTCGTCGCGCGAAGCACGCCACCAGTGACCAAGGCAGGGCGAAGCAGATGCACCCAGCTCAGGAGTAGCAGGGCAAACAGGATTAAGTTGGCCAGGAAATACAGAATGCTCTCGTCAACCACGACTAGCCCTCTCTATCTGCTCTATTAAGGCATCGAACTCTCTGACTGCAGCTCCTATGTCCTTCTCCCCTAGTCTGGCCATCCGTATTTCCAACACCTGTCCTTCGTCCGTCACCGCTCCCCAGATGGAGCGTGGCGGCACGCAGAGGATGGCGATAGCTGCTACCAGCACCGAGGTCGCTCCAACAAGGATAAGACTCAGGCTGGGGTCATTGGCTATGTCCAATACTGCGTAATGTGCCCAGTCAACCATGTACGCGTTGCCCTCTATCTCCAGAGTTGCGGAGTCCAGTAGCGTCTCACTATGGACAAGGTCGGTCATTCCACCTCGATAGGCTTGCACCAGCAAGCTAGGCATGTCTTCCTCTTGTGGGGGCGGCATCGACTGGTAGACGATTCGCAGGACCAGATTGCGATCGGGGACGGCTACGTATCCTTCGTTGTTCTGATCACTGAGCTGCAACGCCGCTTCCTCTTGGACTGTGGCCCCAGGGGCCAGAGCCTGCACAGAGACGGGCTGCGCATCTCTGTCCAGAGCGCTAACCGTGACCAGAGGTCCATGAGATACCTGATAGAGAGATAGTCCGTGGTACCTGAAGGGTGCGTTTGGGACCGCAACTCCTGTCTTCACCTCACTTCCTTCTTCCAGGAGCGTTACGCGAACGAGATAGGCGCGGGGAGCGCCATGGGGATAGAGTTCCGCGTCGAAGTCGTCCAGTCGTACGCTGAAGGAGGGAACGTGCTGAATCTGGTATGCTTGTCCAGGGCTGAGGGCGATGTTTCTCTCGCGCCACGCCATGCGTGCTCCCAGCATCAGTCCCGCGATCGCCAAGATCAATCCTCCATGGGCAACGATAGGTCCCCAACGTATCAGCGAAAAGCGATTGGCGCTCAGATAGGAGGCTCTGTCCTCCTGCCGAATCTCAACCCTGTAGCGGCGCGCCTCCAGCAACCGGCGCAGACTTGCCTCGACGGACTCTCTCTGACTGGCGACGACGAAGGTCGCGCACTGCGAAGCTCGCCGAAAAGCTGGGTCGAAGTCTTCTGCTGAACATTTGGGCGGCCGGAGGCCTGCCTCGAACTGCTCGATGGCGCACACAGAGAGGTTGACCATCAGAAGGGCGAGAGTGAGCTTAAACCAGAGCGAGTCAAGCACGGAGAACGACCCTAGCATCGCCAGCAGATCCGTCCATTGCCGATAGCGCGCTTGAATCGCTGCATACCAGTAGTCATACTCGCGAGAACCAACATCCATACCGGTGGGGATCTGGGGAAGGATGGCGCCACATGAAACCACGACGGCGATGACGGCCAGCAATATGAGGGTCAGCCTACGCGAACTGAAGGCTCGCCACAGAAGATCAGGGATATCCCTCTGTACTACCATCGGCTTCGCCGTAATCTCCCTAGTTCGTGTTCAGTGGCTCATGCGGCAAGCGTGCGGGGTCTTTGAGTGCTGTCAAGACAGCGCGTCCAATCATACTATGGTGCGGACCCCGTGTCAAACCAGGCACCTGTTTCGCGCATAGGGACACTTCGCGAGATGAGGCCAGGCCTGCTAGACTACTCCAGGAATGGAAGCGGGTCACGGAACGTATCGAGCGGGAGGATGGGAATGATGGAGTAAGAGAGCCTTTCTGGCGGGCTTGTCGGTCTGGCTTCTGCGAGGGCGGAGGTACGACGAGCTCGAAGTCGTGCGCTGCGTGGAGATGGAGACCCTGGCGACAGATTGGGTCAGCTCGATGGGGTCAGATCATCAACCGATCGTAGAGCGCTTCGAGGCTTAAGTCTGGGCAGACGGTATCGGAGCAAGTCAAGGTCAGAGTGGCTGCGGAGAGGCCGAGGCGCACCGCCTCACTTACAGAGAAGCCATTCACCAAGCCGAATACGACCGCAGCCGTCAGCGCGTCGCCGCCACCTGTAGGGTCGGTGATCTCGATGTTTATGGCCGGAACATGCCCGCTCTCCTCCGAGGTGGCGTAGACCAGGCCTTTCTCCGCCAGCGTGACGACGGCGGCGTCGACTCCTGTGGCGATGAGGGACCGGGCGGCGGCCATGGCCTCAAAGCGATCAGAAGCGGAGAGGCCACAAAGCACCATCGCCTCATCAGCGTTGGGCACCACCAGAGAAATCTGGTCAAGGTGAGGTTGAACGCGTGGCGCAAGGGCCACGGATACTGGATCGACGCATACGGGTACTTCTGCCTTGGCAGCGATGGCCAGGGCGGACTTGATGGTGGCAGGGCTCAGGTTCGCATCCAGCACCATCATGCTTGCTCGACTAATCCACCGGCGGTGAGCATAGACGTACCTGGGCGTCACGAGCTTCACAATGTCCATGTCGTCAATGGAGAGGACGAGGTTGCCCTCTTCGTCGACGATCGCGAGATAGGTGGCGGACGGATACTGAGAGCTGGCCAGGACCCGGCTCGTGTCAACGCCTGCGGCTTGGGTCACCTCCAGGATGTTTCTTCCCGTGGCATCGTCTCCGACAGCGGACAACAGAACCGTGGATACCCCCAAGCGCGCCAGATTCTCGGCCACATTCCTGGCCACCCCGCCGGGGCTAATGCGAATGGACCCAGGATTTGAGGTACCCGACACCAATGCAGTGTTGGGACGCCCTTTCATGTCCGTAGTCGAACTGCCAATAACGACCACGTTAGGCTGGTTCATGCTCGTTCCCCTGTGATGTGGAACTCACGGTGCAAAGCTCGCATCGTTCTCCTTGGTACATGCGCGCCTCGGAGGCAGTCGGGTCAGCTCGCGGCACTGACCCCGGCGGATATACTCTGAGTCGTGAGTTTGTCTGTCAGCCCTCTGAGGCCGCACTTCTTATCTCCGGGACCCATGCTATCGCCCGCCTCAGCGGAGCAGAACCGGTTAGAGCGAAGGGCCCGCTGCCTTCCCCGGCGTCATCTCTCACTCTTTCGCAGCACAAAGCTGCGCCGCAGGGCTATCGCTCTCATGAGACTCTGAGGAAGTTTCTGCTCCAAGAACCGGTCCAATGAGATCGACGATGCTGACGAAAAAGGCAGGATGATCGCGGAGTTCTCTCGCACGATTTCCAGTCCGCTAGACGCGAAAAGGGACAGCAATCTACTTCTTCTCAAGAATCTGTGAGGGCCTTCGCTGTGGTGGAGGTTGAAGATGGCGGCCAGCCAATGGGCTGGTTCCCACAACAGGTTGGGGCACGTGAGGATTATCCATCGCCTTGCCTTGAGCACCCGAGCTAGTTCGCGTACAAATCCCGTGCGGTCCCACACGTGCTCGATCGTCTCGTATGAGAGTACGAGGTCAAAGGTTTCGTTTGGAAAGGGGAGAGGAAAGCTCTTCACCAGATGGGCCTCAAACTCGACTCCCGCCTCGGTGAGCTTTGAGGAAGCAATCGCCAACATCTTTTCCGAGAAGTCAACGAGGTTGGCCTGGCGGATGAAGCCTCGTTCCGCCCAGAATAGGCTTCCATTCCCCGTACGAGACTGGATGTCAAGGGCTAAGTTGTCCTGCCCGATGAGATCTCTTGCCAATTCAAATGAAGCGGTAAAGCGGCGGTTGTACGTGTAGGAAGCCTCATTGATGTCATCGTAGTCCGTCACCGAGGACCAGAACTTGCCAACGTCCTCCAATGACCAGCCAGGAGTCGCAAGATACCGCCACTCCTGCACCGCGCGTGACACCGATCCTCTGACAGTGAAACCGTGCTGGTGATTCACTGGGGACGGTACTCCGTGATCAGCTCAACAACATTGGCTCAGGTCCTAGAGCCCAAGAAGTCGATGGCGGTGGTCTTTCTGAGCCCGCGTCTGACTAGTCGAAGCTCGTACCGCGTCGTAATCTGCTCATAGGGTCTAGGCCAGCGTTTTCGACGGGGAAGAGGCTACACTTCGAAGCCAAAAAGGGGCCAGTTCCTGGGCCACTCGCCCCTTATTCCGTTGTTGCCTACCAGGTCAGATGCCACCGCTTTACGAGATTGTAGCCGACTCGGCGAGGCTTGTCAAGCCATCACTATCTCACTTTCCCTGCTCTCGCCGTTGGCCATAGTGAAGGCCCGGACCTCCGGCCTGGCGGGATCCATGAGGGATATCACGAAGTAGAAGGCTTCCGGATAATAGGCCTTTCTGAGGTCTATATTGGAGGGAACAGCTGGTGAAGAGGGATGCGAGTGATAGATGCCCACGATGTCCAAGCCCTTGTCCTCTATGTCTACGAAGATCCTGTACTGCTCCTCCGGGTCCAGGCGATAAGAGGTCGGGCTCCGATCCACGTTCCTGGCGCGGTATATCTCCGCCACGCGATGCTTTTCTCCTGCAAGAATGCCACAAGCCTCCAGGGGCGCTTCCTCCCGTGCATGATCAATCATCTCTGCGAGATGTTGCTCCTTCACATACACTACTTCCATGGCTTTGTTCAGCACGAAACTAGTACTCTTGCCGGACGAATGTTGTCGGAAGTCTATTCTTGGTTGGCCAGAGAGTGGGCACTAGGAGGGATCCTTCTCGCCCGTAGAGCCACGCGAAGGCAGCAATGCCGCCGTGAAGGCCGTGGGCAGCAGATCAGCCACGAGATGTACCTCGCGCCGCTCTCCCAGATCTGCGACTATGACCTGAGTATCCAGGCCGAACTCCGCCAGTACTTGAAGACAGGCCCCGCAGGGGGGAGCAAGGGTCTCGCTAACCACAGCCAAAGCCTCGAATTCGCGCTCGCCCGCAGACACTGCGTTGAATACGGCCACCCGCTCCGCGCACATAGCAAGGCCATACGAGGCATTCTCCACGTTGGAACCGCTGTATACTCGGCCAGACTTTGTCTTCAATGCTGCGCCCACTTTGAATCCAGAGTACAGTGCGTATGCTCGCTCGCGAGCTTCTCTACCGAGGGCGACTAGTTCTGGGAAGGGGTCCATGCTATCCTTCTTTTACCACTCTTACCTTGTGGATGCGACGGCCCGACAAGGACAACACCGTTATCTTCACACCATCCAGTATTACCTCGTCGCCTGCCTTAGGCACGCCGCCCAGGAGCGAATAGATGAGCCCTCCGAGGGTGTCGCTGTCCTCTGTCGGCAGGTGTGTATCCATCATCCGGTTCACGTCATCTAGATCCATGCGAGCGTTGAAGATCGCCTCGTTGTCGGCGATCCTCTCAAAGAAAGCCTCTGCTGTGTCGTATTCGTCCTCAATCTCGCCCACGATCTCTTCCAGGGCGTCCTCGACAGTCACCAATCCTGCGATCCCGCCGTACTCATCTACCACAATGGCCATCTGAATCCGTTCGCGCTGCAGTTCTTCCAGGAGTTCTCCCACCTTGTTCGTTTCCGGCACGAAGTGGGCCGGACGCAAGAGATCCCTCAGTTCACCGTTCGAGTCTTTGTTGTCCCTGAAGTGAGTGAGGAGATCCTTGGCGTTCAGAATGCCCACGATGTTCTCTATTGCTCCTTCGTAAACAGGGATGCGCGAGTAGCCTGTCTCGACGATGATATCCAGGGCCTCGTCCACCGAGGTATTGACGTCCAAAGCTATCATGTCGATACGCGGCACCATGATCTCCCGCACCAGAGTCTCGTCGAACTCTATGATGCTAGCTATCATTTCCCTCTCATCTTCTTCGATGTAGCCTTCTTCCTCGCCGGCATCGATAAACAACCGCAGCTCAGCCTCCATAGTAGCGGCGTCCTTGGGGAGTTCTTGCGCCTTGCTGTCCCCAATCAAGAAATCAGTGATCGTCTTGAAGAGGCGGACAAAAGGATATGCAGCCAGTGCCAGCCACCGTGTCGGCCTGGACAGGAGCAGAGCCGAGCTTTCTGGGTCCCGTACGGCCCAGGCGCGAGGGAGGAGGCGACAAAGGAACAGCACGAGCAAGGTCAAGGAGACGACAATTATCACGACGCCCCAGTCGGGAGCGTAGCTGAGTGCCAAGAGGGTGGTCAGGCAAGCAGCCACGATAACCGCTGCGTTTTTCAGGATTAGCAGGGCTGACAGATGCCACTCATCTTGCTCCAAGATAGAGTCCAGCAGTTCGGCCCGGCGCACGCCTTCCGCGGCCATTCTCTTCACGCGAAAGGGATTGGCCGAAGTGAGCGCTGCCTCAGCGGCAGACGCGAATGCGGTCAAGACCAGCGACAGACCTATCAAAGCCAGTTCTATAGACGCTTCAGTATCCAGTTGCGATCCCCCTTCTCACCACCTAGGCGCCGCCGCCCGTGCCTTTGCGGAGCGCTGTCATCTTCTCTTGTTTGCCCTCCGCTGAAACGTTGATCTCGTTCTTGGCTGTAACATAAGGCGCAGGACCCATTATCGTGGTGTCTGGGGCTAGATCATCTTGCAGGACGACCCCGGGGCCCACGATACTGTGAGGCCCTATCCTCACGCCCGGCATCAAGGTGGCATTGCACCCGGTCTTGCAGTCCTCGCCCATGATGACGCCGAGCTTATCCGTGCCTGCGCAGAGTCTTTCCCCCTTCACCCTGACCGGCACCTCTCCCTCGTCGAAACGGAAGTTGGCGGTGATAGTGCCCGCCCCCAAGGAGCAGTTGTCGGAGAGTATCGAGTCTCCGACGTAGGACATGTGAATCCAGCAGTTTTGCCCAACCAGGGAGTGCTTGATTTCAGAAGAAAAGCCCACCACCGAGTCGGCCCCAATAGAAGAATGGTTCCATATCAGGACGTTGTTTCCGATGATGCTGTTCCGTCCAACGTAGGCGGGTCCCCGGATGACGGCATTCTCCAAGACCCTCACCCCTTCCTCGATGACGACCTTGCCCTCGATGACGGCTTTGTCCGAGACTTGAGCCCGATCGCTCACTCGTGGTTCGGTGATGAAACTGCTCATCAAATACTCATTGATCGTGAGTGGATCCCAGGGGTGCTTGAACGACTCGAACACGCCGTCGTAAGGCACGAATTCCACATTTCCCTCATCTATCAGTTTTTGATAGGCTGCTTCGAGCTGATAGTTGGAGACGGGAGTGCGGGCAAGGTAGTCGAAGATCAACCTGGAAAAGAAATAGACCCCCACCACCACGACGTTGCTGGGCTCCTCGCCCCTGGGT
>CAZBJW010000044.1:0-22376 GCA_964492135.1 uncultured Anaerolineales bacterium | reverse complement strand
GGTCAGGGCGTCACCGACATCGAAGTGCTGATCCTCTCCCACCCCCACGCGGACCACGTCGGGGGCCTGGTGGCGGTTCTTCAGAATATGAATGTCGATAGGGCGTTGATGAGCTGCCAAGACTACTCCTCCTACGTCTACCAGACCTTTCTGGCTCTGCTGGACGGCAACGGGATCGCTTACACTTGCGTGCGGGATGGAGACACGTTCACCTGGGGGGCCTACGTCTCAGCCGTGGCAACTAATCCAGCAGACCCTCCGATGTCCGGCACGGGATCGGACATCAACAATAACTCCGTCGTCTTGCGCATCACCTATGGCAGTATCGACTTCCTCTTCACAGGAGATGTGGAGTCGGAGGCAGAAGCCGCGATCCTCGTGACGGGTCCGACCCTCGAAGCTGAGGTGCTCAAAGTGGCACATCATGGCGGTGACTCGTCATCCACGGAAGCTTTCCTCACTGAGGTCGATCCTGAAGAGGCGGTGATATCCGTAGGTGCCTCGAATCCGTATGGACATCCCTCTGGTCAGACGCTGGAACGCCTGAGGAGCGCTGGGGCCACTGGCTACAGAACCGATCTGCAGGGAACCATATTGGTCGAGACTGATGGGACGACCTATTGCGTGCAGGCTGAGAGGGCCGTGTACACCTTTCTGCCTCTCAGTCTGCGCGGTTTCTAGCCGTGACCTGGTCACCGCGGATACCCGTGTATCGCGTTCTTGTCAGCCCAGTTGATTCGCCCTCGATCTCGACACTTCCCTATGGCCGGTGTATAATACGCTGGCATTGCCTCCTCTATCCGGCTGTCGGTACGTGATTCCCTCGGTGGTGACTAAAGGAGTTTGGCGTCTCGGTCTTGACCGGAATGCAGAGCGGAGGATCGCAGATGTTGACTTGCTTCTATTTCGCCCTGCTGATCATAGGCGGTGGGTACATCGGCATCACCTTCATCATCGGGGAGCTTGTTGACGTTGGCGAAGGTGTGGGCCACGCCATTGAGGGCGTCAGCGACAGCGCTGCGGAGGCTCTGAGCAGCCTGGGAGATGCCCTTGAGGGGTTCCTCGGTGGGGCTGAGGCTGGGCACATGGATATTCCCGCCATCGAGTTGCCCGAAATCGGCGAGATCGGGCTGGAGCACGAGGTCGAGGGGCCAAGCCCTTTGTCGCTGCGCACCGTGGCTATGTTCGCCGTAGGTTTCGGAGCCGGGGGCTTGATTGGCCAGGGACTGGGTTTGCCAGATCCTGTCAGCCTGGTACCGGCTACCGGGGTAGCGTTGGCGACATCGGGGACGATGTGGCTATTCCTGCGTTTCCTCCACGGGGAGCAGAGATCCACTTCCATCCAGGCGATGGACTACGTGGGCCTGGTTGGCCGAGTGATCATCTCCATCCCCAAGGGAAGGCCTGGGCAGGTAGCACTGATCGTCAAGGGACAAAGGATGAACCTTCCAGCACGCTCCGAGGACGGATCTCCCATCGCCACGCAAAATCAGGTGGAGGTGGTCTCCATGGAGGGCGGCATGGTTGTGGTCAGGGGCTCATAGACCAAGATACGTGGGAGAAGGAGTTGACTGGCATGGGAATCATTGAGGGTTTCTTCGGTTTGCTGGGCGGCGGCACGCTACTGTTGGCAGTCGGACTTATCGTCCTGGTTATCGTATTCGTGTTGGCCATCGGTAGGGTTCTCAGATTCATCAGAAAGGTGCCGCCCAACAGAGCTCTGCTGGTGTACGGTGTCCGCACGCGAACCAGGGTCACGGTGATCCGCAGGATAAGACGCCTGAAAGCTCCTCTGGATGTGCCAAATGAAACCCCGACGGAGCGACCAGATATCAATGAACAAGAGTGGGAGGTAGAGACAAGGACCGAGGAGGTCGTCGTCAACTACAAGATAGTGAAGGGCGGCATGACCATCGTGCTACCCTTCGTGCACGAGGTCAAGGAGCTCGATCTGAGCTTGATTACTCTCGACGTCGCTGTGCATAACGTCCTGAGCAGCAACGCCGTGCCCATCAGTGTTGATGGCATCGCCCAGATCAAGATCGGCAGCGACGATACTTCTATCGCCACCGCTGCAGAGCAACTCCTCGACAAGACATCGGAAGAGATCAAATACGTGGCCATCCAGACCCTCCAGGGACACCTGCGGGCGATCATCGGTCTGATGACCGTGGAGGAGGTCTACAAGGATCGGGAGGCGTTCGCCCAGAGAGTACTTGAGGTGGCTGTCGATGACCTGGCCGGCATGGGACTGCAGATCGTCTCCTTCACCATCAAAGAGATAAGCGATGAGAAGGGTTACCTGGAGGCCCTGGGCCGACCCGAGATCGCGGCCAAGCTCCGAGACGCCCGCAGGGCCGAGGCTCGGGCGGATCAGGAGGCCACTGAGAAAGAGCAGGAGGCTGAGAAGGAGAAGGCAGGATACACCAAGGAGGCCAATGTAGCCAAGGCCAAGTACAATGCGGAGGTGTCTCGAGAGGAAGCCGTTGCGGAAAGGGCCAAAGCGATCTCCCTGGCAGAGCAGGACAAGACACTCGAGGAGAGAAAGGCTGGTGCGGCTCAGGAAGCGGCGGAGCGCAGAGACCGGGAACTGGATGCTGAGGAGCGTCGCCCGGCTGATGCTTCGCTTTACCGGGCGGAGCAGGAGGCTTCTGCGACAAGGGCCAGAGGCTTTGCCGGCGCCGACGTGGACAGGAAGAAGGGAGAGGCCGAGGCGGCAGCCAATAAGGCCAAAGGTCTGGCCGGCGCCGACGTGACGAAAGCTCAACTCCTGGCCGAGGCGGAGGGTAGGCGACGGCTGGCCGAAGCCTTGAATGCCTACAAGGCAGGTGCCCTGCGGTTGGTCTTGGGTCAGGCCCTGATCGAGCGGATCCCAGACGTGGCCGACTCGTTCGGTGAGGCTTTTGCCAACATAGAGCAGATCCGTCTCATCGACATCGGGGGGCCAGGTGCCGGCGGGGAGGCGATGGAAGGCGCTGTGGAGCGCTTCTTGGACACCCTTCCCACAACCTTGTTCAAGTTTTTGCAGAGCACCTCCGCGCTCCTCGGCGGTCCAATAGACGACTTGGTGGCGGCCTGGATCGTGGACGAGGCACAGAAACGTGGCCTGGAGGTCAGCCCGGAGCAGCAGGAAACGATCAGGGAAAAGGTCGCAGATAGACTCGCTGAGGTGGAAGAAGAAACCGAAGCAGAGGCAGCCGAGGTAGCCGTCGCCGAGGAGGTGAAGGCGGAGACCAAGCCTGAGGAAGCCCAGGCCCCCGAGGAGGAGGTTGCCGAAGCCACGTCTCCGTCTGAGGCAGGCCAGGAACCCGAGGAATAGACAGAGGAACGGAGATTGAAGGAGCGCACGCACTTCGCCGAGTTACTGGAGGAACTGGCCCCGCTCTTGGCTGCACTGCCGCCGGCGGCCAGTCAGGATGTTGTTGGGTCGCTGACAGGAATAGCCCGGCTGCTGGACAATCTTGACGTAGCCAGACTGGAGCTTGAGCGTAAGTTGGCCCTCATCGAGGCCGAGGAGATCGTCCGTGTCGGCGGGGACATCCTCCCCTATAACGAGTAGACTGACTTGGATGTCGCGTTTGCCGAAGCGGTTTTCTCCTTCTTGGCCCCTGTTGCCAGGATCGAAAGCGACAGGAGGGCTGGGATGAGCGGATGTGCGGATGGATGTAGGCTTGTGGCCTCCGTCATCATCCCGCCGGTGGGCGTGTTCCTCAAGGTGGGGTTCCGCCTCCCCTTCTGGATCAATATCGTGTTGACGCTGCTGGGCTACATTCCGGGACTGGTTCACGCAGTGTGGGTCATCGCGAGGGCCGGCCAGAGCGATAGCTGACCCTGGCCTCCGCAACCCCGCCCTCGGAGTTGATAGCTAGGCTCCCAAGTCCAACCCCGCTGCAGTAGCCTTCAGCACGTCAGCCGACCGCTGCAGACCCTCTACCTCCTGGCGGCTGAGCTCCAGCCGCAGCACTCGTGCAACACCGGCTCTGTCCACCACGGTAGGGAGGCTAAGGCAGACGTCGTTGATGCCGTAATAATCCTCGATCAAGCTGGAGACCGAGAGGACCGTCTTCTGGTCCCTCACTATGGCCTCCACGATGCGCACCAAACCCGCGGCGACCGCGTAGTAAGTTGCGCCCTTGCGGTGGATGATCTGGTAGGCGGCGTCCCGGGTTTGCTCGAAGATACGATTCATATCCTCGGGTTCGAAGACGCAACTGTGGCGGGTGCAGAAGCTCGAGAGGCTCATGCCGGCGATGTTGGCCAGCGACCAGACCGGCACCTCGCTGTCGCCATGCTCGCCGATGATGTGAGCGTGGACGCTTCGCGGGTCCACACCGAAGTGCTCGCTCAGTAAGTAGCGGAAACGAGCTGTGTCCAGGATGGTGCCGGATCCGATAATTCGGTGAGGAGGCGAGCTGGAGAGCTTCCACGCGGCGTAAGTGAGGATGTCTACGGGGTTGGTGGCGATGAGGAGGATGCTGTCGGGACTGTGTTGGGCGACCTCAGGCACTATCTGGCGGAAGATGGCGGCGTTCTCCTTGACCAGATCTAGCCGTGACCCGCCGGAGATGCGGGCTTTGCCCGCGGCGATGACTGTGACAGCGGCTCCCGAGCAGTCATCGTAGTCACCGGCCCAGATGCGCGTGGGGTGGGCGAAGGGGACGGCGTGGTTCAGGTCCATGGCCTCACCTTCGGCCCTAGCCCGATTCGCGTCGATGAGCACAATCTCCGATGCCAGCCCGCTCAGGAGGAGGGCGTAGGCGAAAGTCGCGCCGACGTTGCCCACGCCAACGATGGCTACTTTGACCGGATGAGGATGGGGGTGAATCATGGGGCTTACCCTTGCTGCATAGACTCAGGGATCACCGGATTGTAGCAATTCTATCCTATAGGCTCGCTGCGCGCGAATCAGCGAAACGCCCACAGTAGCTTAGAGGGCGATAACACTGGGCGGATGTGGGACCGTGACTACGAGGAGGTCTCCCGGCTCATTGGCGCCAGCGTTGATCCTGTGCATCCACAGACAATGTATCGGGGGAGAGCCAATTGGAGCATGGTCTGACTGCGGGCTCACTCGGTTACCAACTTCCCCAGCTGGATGATCGTCTTACCTCACACTGCGCCTTGCCAGCATCTGCTTATCCCAGTCTGTGCCCGCGCGCAGTAGTAACTCGTGGATACAGGAATTAACACACGACGTCAGAGATTGGCGCGTAACTCTCTGTCGAGTTCGGGGTTTTATCAAGCAAACTTTCGTTGGTGCCTGGTCGCTGTTTTTAGGCGATATATTCGTTTTATTAGCCTGATGAAGATTGATCGTGGTCTAGATTGAAAGGAGATATGTGTGGAAAAGGGACTGTGCGACAGGGAGGCGATGACAAGCCTGGCGAGAATGGAGATCCATGGCAGCATTGACGCCGGGTTGCGTTCCCTGTCTCTATTGCAGCGGAGCAGGAGAGTTCGACGAATGGTGGACTTGGCCATAAGAGGGATTGAGGTAGAGCCAATCCCTCCCTCTCTGGATGAGCTCCAGAGGGCCATCTTGGTCAGCAATTACCCATCCGTGCCACAGACTCTGCGGGCGATCATGAAAGTCGCCTGTCGTCTGCCTGGGGAGCAGTTCCGTCTGAAGGGGATCGGCCGATCAGAGGTCATCATAAGGGCCAACTCGCTCTTGAAAGCGCTGGGTATACACAAGCTCATCTTCCCAGCCTGGAAAGATGAGGCCGGGGCCTACAGGTTGCAGAGAGCGGTCTTCGAAGAAGTGATGGCCTATCTTGATACGCCGGGGCATGTTCTGTGGTTGTCAATCACAGGAAGAACCATGGGGAACGGCCTATTAGAACGGGATTTGAGGACCGGGGCAGCCGTATTCTCCCTCAAGAAAGGCGTCCCCATTGTGCCCATGGGGCTGGTCACCGCAGAACGTGACGGTGAACTTAAGGTGGTGAAGGCCAGATTCGGAGAGCCCATACCACCATTCCAGGCTGAAGAGATAGGTGACTTTCGGAACTGCGAATTCTTGGGCGACTACACTAGGTTCGCGCTCTGTCAGGTCGCGAGACTGTTACCGCCGGGGCAGAGAGGCGATTTTGAAAACGTAGACGAGAAACTGAATGAAACCAAGTGGCGGTTACAGATCCACCAGTTGGGTGATCACCGCCGCGATACTGTCCTCGGGCCGGTGCTGGAATGGCGGGGTGAACATGATGAGCAAACGCGATGCTGAAGAACTGGCGTTCACAGCTCGAGCAATTGGCGCTCAGGTTATCCGGGGCCCGGTGCACTACCCAGGCCAGGGCGAACGGCTGGACGTCGGGGATCTGGACATCGAGACGACTCTGCGCGGATTGATGGATCAGGAAGTTCTGCTCATCGTAGCTCCACTAGGCGGTGGGCGACAGGTCCGGACCAACTGCTCGCTGTGCAGCACTCCTTATGAGGAAGGCGAGTGCCCTGCGTGCAAGGCACAGCGCGAGGAGGCCAAGAGGTTTGTCGAAGAGAGACTGTTGTTTGACGAAGAGTTCTCGGCACTGCTCAGCGAGGGTTAGGATGGGCCAGCAGGGCTCATCGTCCCGTGCAGGGGAGGCAAGAAATCCGCGGGCAGGCTGGCGGATCGCCTGCGGGCGCATGCTGCCGCTGTGACGTGCTTATTCGCTCAGACTCCGCCAGGTATTCCTTTCAACCTGAGTTCGTGAAAGTGGGCAACAGACCGATCATGATCAGCGACAGGCCGGGCGCTTGCGGCAATTAACGCTCGAAGCCAGCGATGGTCTGCTGATGCTCGACCCCATCATTGCCTTGCCCTCGCTAGAGGCATCCGATCTGTGACAACCTTGGCGGCCAGCGCTATGACGGGCGCGACCAATGCCGCCAACCCGGTGGCGAAGAGCTGCAGAAGATCGAAATAGTACTTGAGCCCCCACCTGAGATCGGGCAGGTACCAGTTCCACTCCAAGCCGTAGAGCCAGTAGAAGAGGTCCACCTGCAACAGGAGTCCCAGGCCAACGAAGAGGGACATGTTGACCGCGGCCATTGCGGTATCCAGGAGCGTCTTGCCCCTCATCAAGACGCCCACCACCATAGCGGCGATGAGCAGGCTGGCCACGCCTTCTATGATTCTCTGCTGGAGGAAACCGGGGATCAGATACTCCTCATTGAAGACGCTCAAGGACCAGGTTAACCCCCGGATGAAGAAGTACGCGTTGTAGAGGACGAAGTAGACCGCCGCACCGATAAGGGGGACCAGCAGATCACGCTTCTTGGGATAGAAGGCCAGATAGAGCGCGGGGATGACCAAGAGCAGAAGAGCAATCGGCAGACGACATAGGCTCTCCCTCCACAGCCTGCTCTGCCTGGCATCCTCCGCGCGCCGGCGGATTGCCTCCGCGAACTCCGTGCCGCGCTCGTAGGCGGTTTCATAGTCGGCCGTGGCCAAGGCCTGCTCGGCCTCCGCCAACTCGTTGCCGGCGTAGGCATCGGCCCCAATCTCGGTCAGGTACTGGCCGTAGAAGGCCTGGTGCTGGCGGGCCACGTCTATCGCCCTCTCGGCCTTGGACTCCGTCCGTATATCCAAGAGATCGAAGAGGGGCTCGCCCTGGTCGTGGGTCGGCATCGCTATACCCAGAAGCGCGGCCACGGTGGGAGCGATATTCGCCTGTTCAGCCTCGCCATAGGAGCCAGGCTTGATACCCTTGCCTGCGATCACCAGCGGCGCGACAACCACCTCCTCCTCCCAACCTCCGTGACCACCGGTGTCGATGTGTCCGTGGTCTGAATTGACGATCAGCACCGATGAGTCGAGATCCATCGCCGCTGCGATCTTGGCGATACGCGCGTCGATCTCCTTGACGAACTGGCGATACTCTTCGCTGGCGCCTCCATAGTGATGGCCAGACCAGTCAGAGCCGGAGAAGTGGATCCAGAGCAGGTTGGGCTCCTCCTCCAAAGCGGCCAAGCTCGCTTCCAGAATGATGTCATCGGCAGCCCTGCGGTCATCCTTCGGAATCCCGGGAAAGATGGGAGAATCCAGACGCGACTCGAAGAGTTTGGGCCCTCCTGCCTCCTGGACCATGGCCGTGGTCAAGCCCTCTGCCTGCGCCGCGCAGTAGATGCTATCCACAGGAGGTATCGGCCCTTCGTACCAGTTGGTGGTCACGCCGGTTATCTCCTGGTAAGCACCGGTATTGATGACCGAGAATGAGGGGATGGAGAGGGATGGCTGGCCGCCCCGCACGGTGAGGTCCGCGCCCCGTGCGCGGAGTTCAGTCCACGTTTCCAGTTCCTGTGAGGTATCGACGCGCAGACCATCCTGCAGGACGATGACTACCTGATCCACGACCGCTTCCGCCCCTCGACCAGCAGGAAGCGCGTCCGTGTATGGGCTCTGATAGGCTACCATTGCGTCCCAACCATTCTCCATCACCTTCTGCCCCGCGAAGCCCACAGCTGCAAGAACCAAGGGAATGATCACCAAAAGAGCCAGTCTCTTAGCCATAGAGCCACCTCCGTCTCTGTGTGGTGCGTCTCTCCGTGGGACACCAGCCGGGTCAATCCCCTGGATGCAAGGTGGGCGGTAATGCTCCGCCGCGCCATTGCGTAGAGCGCTCAGCGCTCCTGAAGACTCGCACCTGGTCCCTCCTCTTCGCCACGCAAACGCATACTACCCATGTGAGACACCGGGGAGATCAGTCTCCGTGGCCCTGGCTGCTGACGCCTGAGCCAAAGTCCCCGACACAGTCAAATGGTGGAAACCGAGCGGACGATTTGCTCAATCGCACAAACACCTCGGCCGTCGAGTGGTTGCGCTTGACTTGCCGGTGGTGGTCGAAGGGAGTTTAACGCCGGCCAGTCACACCCACTGGCATACGGCACTGTCGTGAAGGAGGATGAATCCTGCTGGCTCTCCTTGCCTGGCACGGCGGTCTGCGCTAGAGTAGCGATGACACCAACCCGTGTCTGGGAGATGCAGTGGCGTCTGCACGCCAGATCGGCATGGAACTGAAAACTCGGGCAGTAGGGCCCTGGGGGACGAACGCCTACGTCTTGATCTGCCCCACCACACGCCAGAGCGTTCTCATCGACCCGGCCGGCGAGCCTGACACCTTGCTGGAAATGCTGGAAGGTTCGGAGCCTATCGCCATTCTCCTCACCCACAGCCATATGGACCACGTCGGCGTGCTGAAGGAGATGCGAGCTGGCCTGGAGGTGCCCGTCATGGCTCACCCAGGGGGCACGGTTCGGGAGGTCGACAGATGGCTCGCTGACGGCGACGTGATCCAGGTGGGTGAGCACTGCTTGAGAGTATATCACACTCCTGGCCACACGGACGACATCGTCTGCTTCGCCATCGTGGACGACAACCGAGTGATCGTGGGTGACACCATCTTCGAAGGGGGTCCGGGGCACAGCTCCTCTTCCGAAGCCTTTCAGACCACCCTTCGAACAGTGTGCAACATCATCCTCGCCTGGCCCGACGACACTGTGTGCTACCCCGGTCACGGCGTCTCTTTCCGCTTGGGCGACAAGCGAGCTGCGATCGACGCATTCCTCGCCAGGGACCATGGAGCCTTCTTGGGCGATGCCACGTGGGAGATGTGACCACCCTACCTCAGGCTTTGCTCGCGTGCGACATGGGACGGGCTAGCCCTGTGGGCTGAACTCCGGCTCTCGTCTTGCCCTTGCATCCGAATCAATCAGCAGATCCGTAGTCTCTGTGCGAGGGAAGCCAGGAGGCGGGCTGGCGGCCCAACCAGCGCAAACTTGACAAGCACTAAGAAGCGGGTATAATTATTTTGTTTTATTTAGGATATCACCCGCGTGGTGTGGAGGAGGCGTGTCTGTGGAGAAGGGATTTCACTACTCGGAGGCGATTGCCGGCCTCGTGAAGAGGCAAACGCTGGAGCGCGCTGATGCTGGATTGCGTTCTCTGGCTCTACTGGAGCGGAGCCGCAGAGTTCGACGACTGATGGACCTGGCCATCAGAGATATCCGAGTGGAGCCGATTCCAAGCTACCTAAGCGAGGGCCATGGGGCTATCCTGGTGAGCAACTACCCCTCGGTGTCGCAGTCGCTGCGGGCGGTGATCAAGGTAGGGTGTCGCCTATCTGTGGAGAGGCCTCGCATCAAGGCGATCGCGAGACCGGAGATTGTGACAGAGGCCAGTACTCTGTTGAAGGTGCTCGGAATCGATAGGTTCGTTTTTCCAGTCCACAAAGATCAATCTGGTGCATACAGGCTGGAGAGCAAGCAGGTCAAAGAGGTTCTGGCCTACCTTGGGGAGTCCAGGAACGTTCTGTGGCTATCCATTACGGGCAGAACCAGGGGCAATGGCCTGCTGGAAGGTGACTTGAGAACGGGGGCGATTCTGTTCTCCCTGAAGAAGGAGGTCCCATTGGTCCCCATGGGCCTCGTCACCAAGGAGCGGAACGGCAGACTGAAAGTGACGCACGTCAGATTCGGGGAACCGATTGATGTCGCCGGAGCGTTGGATGTCGGTGACTTTGAGCGCGCGGACTATATGATCGATCTCGCCAGGCTGGCGATGTGCCAGATTGCCACACTGCTGCCTTCGGGTCAGAGGGGTGACTTCGAGAATGTGGAGGAGAGACTCGCCGAGGTTAAGACACGCCTGAGAACTGACTAGGCAAAGCAACGCTTGCCTCGCCGCTAGTCCGTGGCGCCCAAGAGGAGTGGCGGGCGGCGAGAGATCACAGCGAGTCGGGCCATCTCTGCCTAAGAGGTGGCCCTTTTGCTTACAACGTCGAGGTGGTCGACGAACACTTCCCTTGCGGACGCTCCAGACATTCCGAGACGTGCGCGGCCATGTCTTAGAGAAGGTCGTGCTCTTTGTGCCCTCGGACCTCGGCGTGATGCTCGGCTCCGTGGTGAACCGATAAGAGTAGTAGCAAGAGCTGAGCATCACTGAGGTCAGGCGATGGTAGACACTCAGCACCGGCAGGAGCGGCGAGCGCGTTCTTCGACGGATCCGGTCGACCGCCGAATGTGTGGGCTCTCCTGCGGCGATAGAGCTCTCCGCCCTTCCGAAGGAGCTGCGGTGGACTGAAGGGACACGGCTTCGCACTGAGTTCACGATGAAGGGCTGTTAGTGCGACGGTCCATTGGCCGCATACACAAGGCCCGGTCGATCTGGGGACTTGAGCCCAAGAGTTGACAATTGTGGTGTCCGATGTCACACTTAATTCAAAGTAAGCTCGTCTTGTGACGCAGGCAGAGGCAAAATTGGGTGGCTATCACCAACCGTTGGGCACACGGCTGGAGGAGGATGCCCACCGAGCTCTGGGCACTGCAATCCGAAGTCTCTGGCACTTACCAGGCTGTTGAGGGTAGAATAGTATGAGGAAAGGGATTACCGACGAACAGGAGAACGATACTGTCAGTCGCAGGGAGTTTCTGCGCACCGCAGCTACGTTAGGTAGCCTGATGGGAGCAACATCTCTCTTCGGTGCGTGTGCACCAACTGAGCAAGAGACCCCGGCCGAGATCCAATCTTCACCTCCACGGCCAACCGCTACGTCCGCCCGTGTTCCAGTGCCAAGTCCGTCTGCAACGACCTCACCCAACCCGACGGCGACGGCAGAACCAGGATCGGCCCAGGTGGCCTTCGTCAAGACGCGTGATCGGGCGGCGGGAGTCCGTCGCGGGTTGGCGCTGTTGGGACTCAACCAGTTCGGCAACAAGAATGTGCTGCTCAAGCCCAACTTCAACAGCGCTCACCCTACTCCAGGTTCGAGCCACAACGATGTCCTGCAGGCACTGATTCAGGACCTGAAGGGCAGCGGTGCCCGCGCCATCACCGTGGCCGACCGCAGCGGCATGGGGGACACCCGGCAGGTCATGGAGCAGAAGGGCGTGTTCACCATGGCCGGGGAACTGGATTTCGAAACGCTCGTCTTCGACGAGCTGGAGAAGGAACAGTGGGTGATGATGGAGCCCCCGGACAGCCATTGGAAGAGCGGCTTTCCATTCGCCCAGCCTGTCTTGGAGGCTGATGCCGTGGTACAGACTTGCTGTCTCAAGACCCACCGCTTCGGCGGGCACTTCACCATGTCGCTCAAGAACTCGGTGGGTATGGTGGCCAAGCGGATCCCAGGCGATCGCTGGGATTATATGGGAGAGTTGCATGCATCGCCGCATCAGCGACTGATGATCGCCGAGATCAACGCTGCTTACACCCCGGCTCTGGTACTACTGGATGGGGTTGAGGCCTTCGTGACCAGCGGGCCGGAGTCTGGCAAACGGGTGTGGGCGGAAGTGGTGCTCGCGGGCACGGATCGGGTGGCTATCGATGCCGTGGGTGTAGCGGTGCTACGCCACTTCGACACGACCCCCGAAGTGGGCGAAGGGCCGATTTTCCAACAGGAGCAGATCGCTCGGGCTGTGAAGCTGGGCTTGGGCGTGGACGGGCCGGAGAAGATTGGATGCGTCACCGGAGATGCCGAGAGTGAGGCCTACGCTGCCCAGATCCAAGAGATTTTGGCCCGCGGGTAGGATGTAGAACCGTGGGTTCGACTTCGGGCGATTCCCTTTTCCACGCCCCCACGTTGCACATCTCCTTACAGTTCCGGCTAGCGTGTAGCGCCAGCTTCAACTGCGCCAACGCCTTCTTCGGTAACGTCGTGAGGTCGGGAGACCCCTGGACGGCATCAGCAGGGAGGCCGACTTGCCGGAGATGGCCCAGCAGTTCCTCACAAGGATCGAATGATCTGAGCGAAGCCTCTCTCACCTATGCCTAGAGACTCCGCCGATTCTCCTGCTAGCTATCTTCCCGACTTGGCTATCGCACCGCAAACGCGATCCCAGTGACGGCGACCGGGTAGAGCACTGGTGGCCTCTGGCCGACATCGCCCCGACCTCGTGTTGATCGCGGCGACACAGGGCAGGATCACGAGCGACAATCGATTCCTGGCCCAACCCGGGCGGATCTTCAAGCCCTCGACCTAGCTGACTGGAGAAGACGCGGTCCGATGTCTGGGGCCTGCGGGCATCAAGTTCGCGTACTCCCATATGCCTGGGGTTCCCGCCGAGCCCACGAACCAGTGGACAACGAGTAGGCCCCCGGCTCGTGGACCTGTGACAGAGACGATTCCGCTTTCCACCCTCAATTCAGTCCACCTCCCGAACCGAGAACTGCTACGGTATCCATATCCGTTGAAAGTGCGTTGGTGGACGCCCATGGCTCGTCAGTCTCCTTCCGAGCTGAGTTGAGCCCTCGGAGTGTCGCTAGCGGCGGTCATCAGAGTTGGGCAGCCTGGGAATCAGCCAAGACAGGAAGGCATCGTCGCTTCGCGTCTGCATCAGCACCTTGCCGGGGCCGGTCACGTCCACCACCAGGCCCTCGCCGCTGAAGAGGGTGGACTTGATGCCGCTGATGGTTCTCACTTCGAATCCCATGCCCTCGTCAAAGGCGACGAGATGGCCTGTGTCGACGGTGACTGTCTCGCCGGCGGCCAACTGCATCTCGTGGATGGCGCCATAACTGGAGACGACAAGGGTCCCGTTGCCACTGCACTTGAGCATGATCAGGCCCTCGCTGGCGAAGAACGTCTTGGCTCCGCTCCAGGTGGTATCGACGGTGATGCCCCGGGAGGAGGCGACGTAGGAGCCGGATTGGACCATGAGGGTGTCGCCCTTGAGGTCGAGGACGGCGAGGTCGCCCGGCAGGGCAGGGGCGAGGGTGATCTCACCCCCTTGGGATGGGGCGCGGTAGTCGTTCATAAAGAAGCTCTCGCCGCCGAGCATGGAGCGCTTGAGGGCGCCCAGGAGCCCGCCCGTCACGTCAGTCTCGATGGTGATCCCGGGGGACATGCTGACCATGGAGCCCGCCTCCACCTGGATGAACTCGCTAGGTTCCAGCTTCACCACCGCCAGGGAATAGGATGGACGATATTGGATATCTACCTGCACTCTCGCACCTCCTGAGTTGTATTCGATGCCTATTCCAATCACTACGAAGATCGCAGCGTTCGTTCTGTCGACCTTGAGTGCGTTTGGGCAGCGCCCCCGTTGATCTCCGGGTGTCGCTACCCGACGCGACCTGTGAGGTAGTCTTCCGTTTTGGGATCCTTGGGCGCGGTGAAGATCGTCGCAGTGTCGTTGTACTCGATGAGTTCACCCAGCCAGAAGAGCCCAGTCCAGTCGGAAGCCCTAGCTGCCTGCTGCATATTATGGGTGACGATGACAATGGTGTACTGCTTTTTGAGTTCCTGCATCAACTCCTCGATCTGCAGCGTGGCCATGGGATCTAGGGCCGAACACGGCTCATCCAGCAGGATGACCTCGGGCTCTACGGCGAGCACGCGGGCTATGCAGAGGCGCTGTTGCTGTCCGGCAGCCAGATCGAGGGCCGAGCGCTTCAGCTTGTCTTGAACCTCATCCCACAGAGCGGCGGACCGAAGGCTCCTCTCCACGACCTCATCGAGATCGCGCTCCAATCCGAGAACCTTAGGGCCAAAAGTGACGTTAGCGTAGATGGACTGCGGGAAGGGGTTAGGTCTCTGAAAGACCATGCCTACTCGTCGCCGGAGATCCACCACATCCACGTCAGGAGCGTATATATCCTGATCATCGAGAAGAACAGTTCCCTCGAGTCTGGTATCCGGGATGAGTTCATTCATACGATTCAGCAAGCGCAGGAAAGTGGACTTCCCGCAGCCGGAAGGCCCGATCAAAGCGGTGATCTGTCTGTCTTTGACGCCCAGACTCACGTTGCTCAGAGCTTGCTTCTCGCCATAGTAGAAACTGACATTCCTTACTTCCATTCTGTTGTTGTAGGCCATTGTTTCTCCATGAGCCCAACCGTCAGTAAGCTCCCCCACAGTCGAGTCATTCTAACACACAAGGGTTCCGCCCAGCAAAAGATGCTTGACGAGGCCAAGGGCACAGGCTATAATGATTCTTGTGAACAGGGTTAGGAGACGATCCTCGTTAGTGCGCCGCTCTCTGAGGTGTTTTCTCATCCTCTTCCTTATCTCGGCCTTGGCTGGATGTAGACAGGGCGGGCCTCCGGGACCCGTCAGCGCCACCACGACGATCGTCAACGTGGGCTCCGACACGATGGTGAACCTGGCCCTGGCCTGGGCCGAGGCCTACCACGAGGTTCGCCCGGAGATCTCCGTTTCAGTGACTGGCGGGGGGTCAGGGACCGGGATCGCTGCGTTGATCAATGGCTCGACCGACATCGCCAATGCCTCCCGCGAGATGAGGAGCGAAGAGCTGCAGGAAGCTGAATCGGCAGGCATTATGCCCGTGGAACACGTGGTGGCTCTGGACGCGATAGCCGTGGTGGTCAACCCGAAAAACCCCGTTGATGAACTCACGATCGCCCAGATATCCGACATTTTCACCGGCCACGTAACCAACTGGCGCGCGGTGGGCGGTGAGGACAGACCCATCGTTCTGGCTTCTCGGGAGAGCAACTCGGGCACCTACCTGTATTTCCTGGAAAAGGTGGTGAGGCGCGACGAGCCGGACAACAACGCTCTCTTCTCTCCTGACGCGCTGTTACTACCATCTTCGGAGATAATAGGCCTGGAGGTCGCCACCAACCCGAACGCCATCGGATATGATGGCCTGGGCTATGTAACTCCGGATCAGAAAACGATCCGAGTCGGTTTGACGTCCGCTGGACCCTTTGTAGCGCCCTCCATCGATACCGTGAACGACGGCAGCTATCCCATTGCAAGACCCTTGTACATGTATACCAGCGGGGAACCTACAGGTGCCATCGAGCAATATTTGGAGTGGATCGTGAGCGACGATGGTCAAGACATAGTGGCCGAGCTAGGATTCGTGCCTCTGGGAGGCTCCCCACTGGGTTCTTGCCCATCAGTTGCCGTGATGCAGTAGTACGTCGGAATCCCGGCCATGCCCCAAGAGGTGAACTGGCGCGAGTTCGCCATTGAGCAACTGATACGTCTGATGGGCGTATCAGCCATCGGCTTCGTGCTCCTCATCTTCCTGTTTCTCATCAGGGAGGGAACTCCGGCGCTGCTGGAGGTGAGTATCTCCAACTTGATGGGGCAACGATGGTACCCTACCTTCGATATCTATGGCTTGATGCCCTTGATCCTCGGTTCCCTTCTGGTGACCGTGGGTGCCATCGCGCTCTCTCTGCCTCTGGGAGTAGCGACGGCCATCTTCATCGGTGAGATAGCGCCGGAGTGGGTGAGGGAGGTTCTCAAGCCATCGATAGAGATCATCGCTGGCATCCCCTCCGTGGTGGTGGGGTTCATCGGCATACAGGTCGTCTCTCCCCTGGTTCGTGAATTCACGGGAGCGCCTACTGGCCTTACAGCGCTGACGGGGGCCCTGCTCCTGGCCTACATGGCCGTGCCTACCATCATCAGCATCGCTGAGGATGCCCTGGACGTCGTACCAGAGTCCTACCGCAATGCGGCGTATGCCCTGAGTGCGACCCAGTGGCAAACCATCTGGCGAGTGGTGGTTCCGGCAGCGCGACCGGGCATCATCACTGCAGTGATGCTAGGGGTGGGGCGGGCTATCGGCGAGACCATGACCGTGATGATGGTGACTGGGAATGCGGCGAGGATGCCCCTGGGCTTTGATGCCTTTCTACGGCCTGTCCGCACGATGACGGCGACCATCGCTGCCGAGATGGGAGAGGTGGCGCGTGGCAGCACGCACTACCATGTCCTGTTCCTCGTGGGTCTCGCCTTGTTCATCGTCACTTTCGTGATCAACCTGGCGGCGGCGGTGAGCATTTTCCGGCGAGAGCGAGGTGGCGGAGGGAGATTCCTGGCATGAGGATCCCCCGCTACACAGCACAGAAGATTGCCTTCGCCGTCATCACCACAGCAACTGTCAGTGTGGTTGTGCCTCTTGTCCTGCTCATCGCGTATATTGTGGTTCAGGGCATTGGAGCCCTCAGTTGGGAGTTCATCTCCGCCATGCCTCGCAATGGAATGCGCGAGGGAGGTATCCTGCCTGCTCTGGTTGGCACCTTGTGGCTGACCATCGGCACCGCGATAACCTCCATCCCTCTGGGCGTGGGGTCGGGCGTCTATCTGGCTGAGTACGCGGGCGATAACTGGTTCACGAGGACTATACGTCTCGCCATCATCAACTTGGCAGGAGTGCCCTCGGTGGTCTATGGCCTCTTCGGCCTGGGTTTGTTCGTCATTTTCCTCCGATTCGGCATGTCCATTCTCGCCGGGTCATTGACCCTGGGCATCATGACCCTGCCGGTGATCATCAGCACAACCGAGCAGTCTCTGGCTACGGTGCCCCAAAGCTTCCGCGTGGTTAACGCCTCCTTGGGAGGGACCACATGGCAGGGGGTGCGGAGGGTAATCCTTCCTCAGGCTCTTCCGGGGATTATGACCGGGATTATCCTGGGCCTGGAGCGGGCTGCCGGCGAGACAGCTCCCATCCTATTCACGGTGGCCGCATTCTTCCTTCCTCGCCTTCCGCATTCGGTCTTCGACCAGACGATGGCTCTGCCTTATCACCTCTTCGTGATCTCGACTCAGGTCCCTGGCATGCCGATCCAGATTCAATACGGTACAGCACTGGTGCTGATGGTATTCGTGCTGGGTATGAACCTGCTTGCTACGCTTATCCGGCGCTATTACCGCCGGCGTCGCCAATGGTGATGGACGAGAGCAACTACAGAGGAAAAGCGAAATTCGTCCTAAAAGACGTGAGCTTCTATTACGGGGACGAGGCGGCTCTGCGGGATATCAACCTGCAGATCTACTCCAACGAGATCCTGGCCGTCTTTGGCCCGGCCATGTCAGGAAAGAGCACTTTGCTCCGCATCCTTAACCGACTCAGCGACATGGCTGAGGAGGGGCGTCTCGAAGGCGAGGTGCTGCTGGATGGCAAGAGTATCCACGACCCGGATGTGAGTGTCAGTCAGTTGCGGACCAGAGTGGGCATCGTCTTCGCCGTGCCGGTGCCGCTGCCCCTGACCATAGAGGAGAATGTGACATACGGGCCTCTGTTGCAGCGCAGGACCAAGCAGAAGGAGTTGGACGAGCTTGTGGAGAGATCGCTGAAGGCTGCGGCGCTCTGGGACGAGGTGAAGGATCGCCTCGACGACCCTGCCACCGCCCTCTCGGGGGGTCAGCAGCAGAGGCTGTGTTTGGCGAGGGTATTGGCACTGGAGCCGGAAGTGATCCTGCTCGATGAGCCATGCTCTGGTCTGGACCCCATCTCCACCATGAAGGTGGAAAAAGCGCTGCTCGCTCTCAAGGAGGACCACCCTATCGTCATCGTACCCCATAACGTTCAGCAAGCCTCGCGGATCGGTGACAAGGCCGCCTTCCTTCTGATGGGGGAGCTGGTGGAGTACGGCTCGGCGGAGGAGATTTTCACCAGGCCGAAGGACCAGAGAACGGACGACTACATTACCGGACGGTTCGGCTAGCAGACTACGCAGAGTTCGTGACTAGGTGGGCGTTCTGTTGTCCACGGTTTGCCCTGAGATCGGTGAACTGCGAGAGACTGAGAGTAGGAGGAAAGGATGGGCCCTACGTCAGAGTGGGAGTTGGTAGGCCGCCTGATCTTGGCCGCATTCCTTGGTTTCCTGATAGGGCTGGAAAGAGAGCTTAGAGGGCAGGCGGCAGGGGAGCGGACCCATGCCTTGGTAGCCTTGGGTGCCGCAGCCTTTGCCTTGATCTCAAGCATGGCTTTCCCTGGTGCCGATGCCGCGAGGGTGGCCGCAGGGGTGGTCACGGGTATCGGATTCCTGGGCGCGGGCATGATCCTGAAAAGGGAAGGCGAGAAGATCGAGGGGTTGACCACCGCAGCAGGCGTCTGGGCGGTAGGCTCCATAGGGTTGGCCATTGGCGCGGGCATGTACATCCTGGGAACGGTGACGGCCGCACTAGTAGGTCTGATCCTAGCGCTCGAGAGCGTATTGAGGCTGGATGAGAGATTCGAGCGGCGGAGGGCCAGGGCAGAAGGAAGAAGCCTGGTCAAGGACGGGCCCGTAGAGTAAGTCCGTATCACGCTCCCCACCAGGGCGCGTCCAAGCTCCGCTATGGACCGGGCCATTGATCTGCGGCAGCAGGCTGCCAAAGTCGCAGCGGCGGAAGGTCATCGGAGCGGGGTAATTCGTTGTGAGGGCCGGTCGCCTGTGATATAGTTGCGCATGAGAATGCCTAAGGCGGAAAGGAGAAGAGCCGTGGCGCTAAGTGAGAAGCTTGAAGATGCCCTCAACGAACAGATCAACAAGGAACTGTACTCCGCGTATCTGTACCTCTCCATGTCGGCCTACTGCGAGTCGGAGGGTCTGCTGGGCGTCGCCACCTGGATGGCGGTCCAGGCGCAAGAGGAACTTGGGCACGCAATGAGGCTCTTCGACCATGTGAACAACCGCGGCGCGCGCGTGGTCCTGAAAGCAATTGAGATGCCTCCCCCCGTATGGAAATCACCCCTGAAGATGTTCGAGCAGGTACTTGAACACGAGCAGAAGGTGACTGGGCTGATCAACCGCCTCTACGAACTCGCTCTGAGGGAGAACGACTACGCAACCCAGATGGAGTTGCAGTGGTTCATCACGGAGCAGGTCGAGGAGGAGGATAGCGCGGGCCAGATTGTGAACCAACTGAAGATGGTTGGAGACCAACCCATGGGACTGCTCATGCTGGACAAGGAGTTGGGCGCGCGCCAGGCCGCGACTGGCTCCGAGGAGGGCAAGTAGACTGCGGTTGGCTGCTGTGTGCCCGCGGTGAGCGCTAAATTGGGCGACACAAGATCTGGGTTGCCACACATCAGTTCACGTGCATCAAGCCGCAGGAGGGGCTTTTTTTGATGCCTGCCGTGTCTGTGACGGGTTCGACGGCGCGTATCCGACTCCGTGTTACCAACCTGAGGAGGACTTGCGGGTGATGCCCATTGGCCCTCTGATGAATGAACATGGACTAAGCGAGCGTATGATTGCTTTGATGGAGAGAGAACTGTTCCGGCTACAGATGGGAAAGAGATGGATCCGGTATTCGTAGATGTTGCGGCGGACTTCATCCGAACCTGCGCTGACAGATGTCACCACGGGAAGGAGGAGGACATTCTCTTCCGACACCTGGCGAAGCCCCGGTTGTCTGATGAGGACGCCAGTAGGGTGGCTGAGTTGCTGGAGGAGCGCGCGTACCGCAGGCGCTCCACGGGTGAGCTGGTCAGGGCGAAGGAGCCCTTCATAGATGGTTACATGCAGGCCCCAAGAGCCATCGTAGCAACTCTGGAGAACCTGGTGAGATTCTACCCAGCGCACATAGAGAAGGACGGCAGGCACTTCTTCGTTCCTGGCATGGAGTACTTCACCAAGCAGGAACAGGAGACGATGCTGAAGGAGTTCTGGGAGTTCGACAGAATGTTGATCCACGAGAGGTACGCAACGCTGGTGGAGAGCTACGAATGACATCAAGTCGGCTGACCTTGATGGCGTTCTTCGCGCACCCGGATGACGAGGCTTTCGGCACTGGGGGCACGCTGGCTAAGTATGCTGCGGAGGGCTGTGCTGTCTACCTGGTGACGGCCACCAGAGGCGAGGCAGGGCAGATCGTCGTCCCAGACCTGACCACCGCTGCCAACCTACCATATGTGCGCGAGCAGGAACTGCGTTGCGCCTGCGATATCTATGGCATCTACCCGCCACGATTCTTGGACTACCCCGACGGCTTGCTACCCATCATCCACCAGGGCCAGGCAGTAGCCAAGCTGGTACGGGTGATCCGTGAACTGAAGCCCCAAGTTCTGCTCACGTTTGGGCCGGACGGCATTTACGGTCACTACGACCACATCGCGGTGCATCGTTGGGCAAGCATCGCCTTCGATCTGGCCGCTGACCCTGAGTGCTTCCCCGAGCAACTGGAGGGCTCCTGTGAGACACATCAGATAAGCAAGCTATACTACCGTGTGTTGTCTAAAAACCGCGTAGAAGCCATGTCGGAGGATGGTGAGCTCCCTGCCGTGATGATGGACGGTGTCCCCTTCCCCATGGTCGGGCGGCCAGACGAAGAGATCACGACAGTCATCGACGTCAGCGATCATGTGGAGGCCAAACTCCAGGGCCTGCGGTGTCACGTCTCTCAGATTGGCTACGATATTCCGTTCGCGGAATCGCCTGACGAGGTGCTGGAGGAGTCCTGGTTCCGAGAAGAGACCTTCGCCTTGGGCCGTTCGGTGATCGGCTGGCCGGAAGGGAAGGAGAACGATCTATTCTCAGGCTTGAGATAGCCGGCATTGTGGCAGCGGCGGTTCTCTGTGTCTAGCATTGATAATTGAAAGGAGACAAGAGGGATGGCGGACTGTCACGAAATGAAACTGGGTCAGACGTACGTTTGCGAGGACTGTGGCCTCGAACTCAAGGTGGTCGCGGAGTGTAAGGAGTGTGGCGCCGAAACTTGCGGCTGCGATGCACCGTGCACGTTTGAGTGCTGCGGCGAGCCTCTGAAACTGAGCGAGCAGTAGGCGACCTCTCTGTCAGCTCATCTCAGCGGACCGGAAGTTGTCTCCCGGGGTCCATTCATGAGACGTATGCCGAGAGACCTCTGTCTGTGCTGTACGTCATGGCCGTGACTTTCTTGGACAGAGATTGGAGGCTCAGCAAAGGGACACGGCAAGCCGTCTCCCTACGACCTGGTATCAGCATCAGTCTCCACTAGCCGCCAGGAAACCCATTCTGCTTGACACGTTCTCCTGGCCCTGATATACTGCCACCAACTCCGCGGCCCGGTCCCCAAGGGCGACCACACTGGAGTGTATGAGCTTGGTGCGATACAGTACTTGCTCAAGAGACCATAGCCCTCTACGGCTGTTGAATCCTCACTGTTGGCTACGGTGAACATAAAGGGTCCAGTTGCGATTGCTTCGGGCCTGTGCCTCGCGTTTGTGGGGCAGATCTACTTCTCCCGCGAAGGGCCGGCCATAGACGGTATCATCCTGTTCGGCCTCGGCACACTCTGCCTCTTGGTGATCGCACCCCGGCAAGATGACTCACCAAGCGGGGAGAAAGACACACGGAAGCCAGGCAAGCTGAACTTCGTCCTCATCGGGGTGGGGGTCCTCGCAGTCGTTCTCTGCCTGGTGGACCTGTACTTGAGGAGGGCCAGCAATCGTGCCCTCTTCTTCTGGGTGGTGGGCGTAAGTCTGTTTGTGGCCGGGTTCTGGCTGGGCTCTCCCAAACCGAAGTTGCAGATGCAGCGGCAAGAGGCTCTGGTCCTCGCGCTCATCCTGCTGGTGGCCCTTTTCATGCGCACCTATCGGTTGGATACCATGCCGGCCGGCATCTACCTGGACGAGGCGGACAACGGCGTGTGGGGGCTCCGCTTCGTGCAAGGGCCCTACTCGCCCTTCACCGAGCACAGGGATAGCAACGCTACTCTGCAGTATCAACT